>REEJ01000320.1 GCA_007695125.1 Trueperaceae bacterium
TCGTCGTACGGTTCGTCGTACGGTTCGTCGTACGGTTCGTCGTACGGTTCGTCGTCCGGCAGAGGCTCGAGCAGACTGTCGAGCGACCTGGCCAGGGCAGCCGCGCTGGCGTGCTCGTCTGCCGCAGCGGCGCTCAGTGCGTCGACGGCGTCCGGCGGAAGCGCGTGGCCCGGCACCTCGAGCAGCGAACTCGCGAGGCGGCGCACGTCGTCGCTCGGATCGGAGGCCCGCCACGGCACCCCCAGCCCCTCCAGCCACACGTCGCCGCCTCGTCGCAGCACGCGGCGCGAGGTGGGGTCGCCATGGACCAGGCCTGCGTCGTGGGCGGCCGCGAGCGCGGCCGCGGCCGCGGCCGCGGTGGCCACGTCGAGCGCGCCGGGGCGCGCGATCAGGTCGGCGGCTCCGTCGATGACCTCGGCGACCGCGTAGCCGCCGTCGTCGTCACGGCCCGCCTCGAGGACACGCGCCACGTTCGGGTGCCGGAACGCCGCCGCTCCCGGGGCAGGATCGGCATCGAAGCGGTAGACACGGACGGGCAGGCCGGTCACAGGGTCCAGCGCTCTGACGACGCTGACGTCACCGTCGCGCTGCGGGGCGCCCACGCGAGCGTAGCGACCGGTCTTGTTCATCGGCGCACAGCTCCGCGTCGCTTGCGACGTGCGTTCTGGCGCGGTGCGGAGGACATCGCACGAGTCTACCGACCGAGCCGCGCAGCCACAAGGCGGTGCGGGGTTCGTGGTGGCGTGGAGCGCTTCGCATGCGTGTGCCATGGGGCCACGTCCGGGGGCCGTGGCTGGTACCGTCCTGCCATGAGCGTGACCGAAGCCTCCGTGACCGCCGCCCTCGCCACCGTCAACGACCCCGAGCTCGAGCAGGACCTCGTGAGCCTGGGGATGATCGAGCGTCTGCAGGTGGACCAGGGCGCCGTGGCCGTGACCGTCCAACTCACCACGCCGGCGTGCCCGATGAAGGCCCAGATCGAAGCCGACGTCGTCCGCGCCGTCAGCGCGGTCCCGGGCGTGCAGCGCGTCGACGTCGAGTTCACCGCGCAGGTACGCGGCACGCCGCAGGAGGCGCTTCCTGGCGTCAAGCACGTCATCGCGGTCGGTTCGGGGAAGGGCGGGGTCGGAAAGTCGACGGTCGCCGCGAACCTCGCAGCCGCCCTTGCCAAGGACGGCGCCGCGGTCGGCCTGCTCGACGCCGACATCTACGGTCCGAGCCAGGCGAAGATGTTCTCCGTCGAGGGCAAGCGCCTGATGGCGGACGACGAGAAGCGCATCATCCCGATCAAGAGCCATGGCGTGAAGGTGATCTCGATCGCCAACCTGGTCGAGGACGGCCAAGCCCTCACGTGGCGCGGTCCCATCCTGCACGGGACGCTGACCCAGCTCCTGCAGCAGACCGTGTGGGGCGAGCTCGACTACCTCGTCGTCGACCTACCGCCCGGCACGGGCGACGTGCAGCTCTCGCTCGGGCAGCTCGTCAGCCTGACCGGCATGGTGCTCGTCACGACGCCGCAGGACGTCGCGTTGCTCGACGTGCGGCGCGCCTACACCATGGCCCGCAAGACGCACGTGCCGGTCCTCGGCGTGATCGAGAACATGAGCTGGTACGAGCTCCCCGACGGCAGCCGCGACCTGATCTTCGGTGAAGGCGGTGCCAAGACCTTCGCCGACAAGGAGCACCTGCCGCTCCTGGGCCAGATCCCGATCACGCGAGGCCTGCGCGAGAGCGCCGACGCCGGCGTGCCGCTGGTGGTCGCCGAACCCGAGAACCCCAGCGCCATGGCGCTTCAGCAGGCTGCGCGGTTGCTCGCTGGCCAGGTGTCGGTGCAGGCGCTGAACACCCTGCCCGTGCTCTGAGCGGCCGCGCAGGAGCACGGCGGCCTTGACGCTCGGGGAGAGCCGTGTATCCTCGTGTCAGCGGGAGGAGTAACCCTCACCGCGACCCACAGAGAGGCCTGATGGCCGTCCGCTGACGCGGCGGCCGCTGCGAGTCGGGCCGGGTCGCCGGGGTGAACGTCGCCCGCCACCGCGCGCTGCGACGCGTCGCGGTTGCGAGGCAGAAGGCCCCACCTGTGCGGGGCTGCGTAGAGCCTCCGGAGTGCCGCCCCGATAGTGCGGTGTCGAGCGCCCCGGACCCGCTTCGGGGAAGCGCGGTGGTACCGCGGGGCATGGCGCCTCGTCCGCATCCACGCACGCCTTTCACGTTCCGGACCCTGCACGAGCAGCGGTCCGCGTAGAGGAGCGCCGATGACGCGACCACCGGAGACCGCCACCGCACTGGAACGGCAATACGATCCGCAGGCCGTGGAGCCGCGCTGGGTTCGTCGCTGGGCGGACGAACCCTTCCGCGCCGACCCCGACAGCGGTAAGCCGCCGTTCACGATCGTGATCCCGCCGCCGAACGTGACGGGCAACCTGCATCTCGGCCACGCCTTCGACAACACCATCATCGATGCCCTCATCCGCTACAAGCGCATGCGCGGCTTCGAGGCGTTGTTCCAGCCGGGGACCGACCACGCCGGAATCTCGACCCAGGTCCAGGTGGAGCGTGCGCTGGCCGAGGAGGGGACGGATCGCCACGCGCTCGGTCGCGAGGCCTTCGTCGAGCGGATGTGGGCGTGGAAGGAGCGCTACGGCGGCATCATCTTCGAGCAGCTGCAGCGGCTCGGCGTCAGCGCCGACTGGTCGCGAACGCGCTTCACGCTGGACGAAGGGCTGTCGCGCGCCGTCCGGACGCAGTTCGTGGAGCTCTACCAACGCGGTCTCGTGTACCGCGGTGAGCGCATCGTGCATTGGGACCCCGTCAGCCAGACCACCCTCTCCGACCTCGAGGTCGACCGCGAGGAGCGTCCCGGGATGCTCTACACGCTCGCCTACGAACTCGAAGGCGAGCCCCTCGGCGACGTGCGCGCGATCGAGATCGCGACGGTGCGTCCGGAGACGATCTTCGCCGACGTCGCCGTGGCGGTCCACCCGGACGATCCCCGGTTCGAGGCGCTGATCGGCCGGCGCGTGCGCATCCCGCTCACCGAACGCTCGGTTCCCGTGATCGCCGACGACGCCGTCGAGCGCGACTTCGGGACCGGAGCGCTGAAGATCACTCCGGCGCACGACCAGACCGACTTCGAGGTCGGCGAACGCCACGGCTTGGCGCGTCCGTCGGTGATCGACCGCCAGGCGCGGCTCACCAGCGACCTGGTGCCCGCGGCGTTCCGCGGCCTCGATCGTTTCGAGGCGAGAGACGCCGTGGTCGCTGCGCTGCGCGAGAGCGGCGAACTGCGCGGCACGCGCGAGCACACCGTGGCGCTGGGCGTGTCGCAGCGGACCAAGGCGCCCGTCGAGCCGCTGCTGTCGTTGCAGTGGTTCTACGACGTCCGGCCCGCAGCCGAGCGGGTGTTGGCGTCGCTCGACGCCGGCGACATGCGCATCGTGCCCGAGCGCTACGAGAAGGTGAACCGCGACTGGCTCGAGGCGATCCGGCCCTGGAACATCTCGCGCCAGCTCTGGTGGGGCCACCGCATTCCCGCCTGGTACGACGAGGACGGCACGGTGATCGTCCCAGACGCGAGCGATCCGCTCCGTGACCCCAGCGACGACCCGCGCTACGCGGGGCGCACGCTGGCGCAGGATCCCGACGTGTTCGACACCTGGTTCAGCAGCAACCTGTGGCCGTTCAGCACGCTCGGGTGGCCCGATACCGAGGACCCGTTCTTCCGGCGTTTCTACCCGACCGACGTGCTCGTGACCGGCTACGACATCCTCTTCTTCTGGGTCGCCCGCATGCAGCTCGCGGCCGCCGAGTTCACGGGTCGGCCGCCGTTCCACACCGTCATGCTCCACGGCCTCATCCTCGACGCGGAGGGGCAGAAGATGTCGAAGTCCAAGGGCAACGGCATCGACCCGCTCGAGGTGATGGACGTCAGCGGTGCCGACGCGTTGCGCTTCGCGATGGCCTACGCCTCGACCGGGAGTCAGGACGTCCGCTGGGACGACCGCCGCGTGGAGATGGGGCGTGCGTTCGCCAACAAGCTCTGGAACGCTGCGCGCTTCGCGCTCGGGTACCTCGCGCCCGCGGACGACGCGCCAGCGGACACCGCCGTGGCCGCCGCAGCGGCCGTCACGGCGGGCGGCGGCACGGACGGCCGGTTGGCGGATCGTTGGATCCGGAGCCGCACGGCGCGGGCCGTCCAGGCGGTCGGCGATCACCTGGAGGCGCTCGACCTCGGCCTCGCAGCTCGGGCCGCGTACGACGCCGTCTGGTCGGAGTTCTGCGATTGGTACCTGGAGGCGGCCAAGCCGGCCTTGCGCTCGGGCGACGCCGCGACGCTCGCGACGCTGCGCTCGAGCCTGCGCACGTACGTCGCACTGCTCCATCCCCTCATGCCGTTCATCACATCGGAGCTGTGGGAGGCGCTTGGTGAGGACGACCAGGTCGCGACGTCGGGCTGGCCCGATGCCCCGGGTGCCGCGATCGACGAGGCCGCGGAGGCCGACTTCGCGAAGCTGCAGTCAGCGGTGAGCGCCGTGCGGCAGCTGCGCGTCGAGGCGGGTCTGGCGCCGGGCCAGGTGCTCGACGTGGTCGTCGAGGGACCGGCCGCCGCGGTCGTGGCGGTGGAGCGCGAGGTCTTCGAGACGCTCGCCCGCGCGCGCGTGCTCGACACCGCGCCGGCCGGCGCGAGCCTGGCCCGGGCGCTCCCGTCGTGCACGGTCCGGCTGCCGCTGGAGGGCGTGGTCGACGTCGCCGCGTGGCGCGCGCGTCAGCACAAGAAGCTGGGTGAGGCGCGCGCCGAGCTCGAGAAGCACGAGCGCAAGCTGGCCAACGAACGCTTCACGGCCAACGCGCCCGAGGCGGTCGTGGCCGAGGAGCGGCGGCGGGCCGTCGAGGCTGCGGGTCTGATCGAGGCCATCGAGGCGAGCCTGGCGGCGCTCGTCGACTGAGCGGAAGCGTCCTGCGTCGCCTGCGTCAGCCTTCGGCTGGATCGGGCGTCTCGGGCGTCTCGCTCTCGGGCGTCTCGGTCGCCGTCGCCTCGGCCGCGAGGTCGAGGCCGTTGGCGTAGCGCTGCGCGGCCTCGAGGCCGTCGTCGAGCCAGAGTTCGAGCGCGTCGGTGGCCGCTGCCACGACGCGCTCGACGAGGGGCAGTTCGGTCTCGTCGAAGCGTGAGAGGACCCAGCGCTCGGCGGGCCAGCCGGTCGGCGGGCGCGAGACGCCGACCTTCAGGCGGGCGAACGCCGGTCCCACCCGATCGATCGTGTCTTGCACGCCGCGCTGGCCCCCGGCTCCGCCACCGCGCTTGAGCCGCACGCGGCCGAGCGGTAGGTCGAGGTCGTCGTGTACGAGCAGCACGTCGTCCGGGCGCACCCCATGGCGGGTCATGAGGGCTTGGACCGCTGCCCCGGAGAGGTTCATGAAGGTCGTCGGCCGGGCGACGACGAGCCCGCTCGGACCGCGAGCCACGAGCGCATGCCGCTGCTTCGCGAAGGTCAGCGTTCGACGCTGGGCGAGAGCGTCCACGACGAGGAACCCGGCGTTGTGCCGGGTTCCTGCGTACCGTGGTCCCGGGTTTCCGAGGCCGACGACTAGTTGCACGTGGGGCTCAGTCCTCGCGGGACTCGCCGCCGTCCTCGCCGGCGCCTTCGCCCTCGCCCTCTTCACCGATCACTTCGGGCTCGGCGCCTTCGTCCTCCTCGCTCGTCTCGTCTTCGACGGCCAGGCGCGGCGGCACCACGGCGACGATCGCGAGGTCGAGGTCGTCGAGGATCTCGGCTTCTTCGGGCAGGTGCGCACGAAGGTCGCTCACGTGCAGCGAGTCGCCGATGGTGAGCCCGCTGACGTCGAGCTGGAGCGAGTGGGGGATGAGGCGCGGCAGGATGCTGATGTAGACCTCACGCCGCTGGACGTCGAGCTGGCCGCCGTCCTTCACGCCCACGGGGATACCGATGAGCTCGATGGGCACGTTCAGCGAGACGACCTGGCCGGCGGTGACCGCGTAGAAGTCGACGTGCATGGCGACGCGTGCACGCTTGTTCATCTGGACGGCCTTGACCAGCACCTCGTGCACCTTGCCGTCGACCTCGAGGTCGATCAGGTTCGAGGTGCCCTGGCTGCGGAACACGCGGTCGAACGAACGCTCGTCGACGGAGACGCTGACGTTCAGGTCGCGGTTGTACACGATGGCGGGCAGCCGCCCCTGCTTGCGCAAGGCGCTGGCGCTGGCCGTATCCGTCGCTCGGACGGTAGCTTCGAGCTTCATGGAGCCTCCCGGAGGGCGCGGGCCCGCGTCGGGGCTCGGCCTGCGTCGGCGCTGCCTCCGCCCGCGGGGGGGTGGGGCGCGACGATCTGACAGCTTCTCAACATACCGGTCCGAACCCCTGGTACGCAACCACCACCGCCACCCTGGCCGGGCGCGTACCGGGAAGCGTGAGCCGCCTCAGCTGGTGAACAGCGAACTCACCGAGTCGTTGTGGTGGACGTTGTAGATCGCCTTCGCGAGCAGCGGCGCCACCGACAGCACCTGGACGCGCTCGTGTGTACCGTGGAACGGGATCGTGTCCGTCACGATCACCTGCTCGATGGCCTCGTGCGTGAGTCGGTCGAGGGCAGGTGGCGTGAACACGGGGTGGGTGGCGGCGACCCGCACGTGCGGTTGGGCGCCGAGACGCAGCAGGGCGTCGATGCCGCGTCGCATCGTGCCGGCCGTCGAGATCATGTCGTCGATCATCAGCGGCTTCAGGCCCTCGACCTCACCGATCACGTGTGTGACGGACGTCTCGGTGGGGCTGGTACGGCGCTTGTAGAGCATGGCCAGCGGCAGTCCGAGGTAGTTGGCCAGACGCCGCGCCTCAGTGGCGCGCCCGACGTCGGGGGAGACGACGACGCTCTTGTCGATGCCGGTGCTGCGCAGGTGGTTGCCGAGGATGTTGAGCGCGGTGAGATGGTCGACCGGCACGTCGAAGAAACCCTGGATCTGACCGGCGTGCAGGTCGATCGTGATCACGCGATCGACACCGACCGTCTCGAGCAGGTTGGCGACCAGCTTGGCGGTGATGGGTTCACGCGCCTGGACCTTCTTGTCCTGACGGGCGTAGCCGAAGTACGGGATGACGGCGTTGACGCGCCAGGCCGAGGCCCGGCGGAGCGCGTCGCACATGACGAGCAGTTCCATCAGGTTGTGGTTGACGGGCGCGCACGTGCTCTGGATCACGAAGCAATCCGCGCCACGCACCGACTCCCCGATGCCGATCCTGGTCTCACCATCGGGGAACTGCGCGACGTCACACCGGGCCAGGCTCAGCCCCAAGTGCTTCGCGACCGCCGCCGACAACGCTGGGGTCGCACTCCCGGCGAACAGCTTGATGTCGTCGCCGGCCCTCACGATGCGCCTCGGGCGCTTGCTGCGGTCGTCATCGTCACCTCTCGGGGCGGGCCCTGGACGCGCCTCGTACCGCCTCGAGCGGTGTCGTGCGCGGCCCGCCAGAGTGTACCCCAGGCCCTGGGCCGTGCGCGGCGACGCGGCTCAGCGGGCGTATTCCACCGCGCGCGACTCGCGGACCACCGTCACCTGCACCTGGCCCGGGTACTCCATGTCCTGCTCGATGCGGTTCGCGACGTCGCGCGCGAGCAAGACGGCGGAGGCATCGTCGATGCGCTCCGGCTCGACGATGATGCGGATCTCGCGACCCGCCTGGATGGCGTACGCCTTCTCGACGCCGGGGAAGCTCGAGGCGATCGATTCGAGCCCCTCGAGCCGCTTGAGGTAGTGCTCGAGCGACTCGCGCCGCGCACCCGGCCGGGCGGCCGAGACGGCGTCGGCGGCGTTCACGAGGATGGGGAAGAGCGTGTCCGCCTGGTCGAGGTCGTGGTGGTTGGCGATCGCGTCGACCACCTCGCTGGGCTCGCCGAAACGGCGGCCGAGGTTGGCGCCGATCTCGGTGTGGGTCCCCTCGATCTCGCGGTCGATCGACTTGCCGATGTCGTGCAGCAGCCCGGCGCGTCGGGCCATGGCCTCTTCGATGCCGAGCTCCGACGCGATGATGCCCGTCAGATGCGCGACCTGGACCGAGTGCGTGAGGATGTTCTGACCGTAGCTCGTCCGGAAGTGCATGCGGCCGAGCAACTGGACCAGGCCGGGCTTGAGACCGACGACGTTGGCCTCGAGCGCGGCCTCCTCGCCCTTCTCGCGGATGTAGGACTGCATGTCCTGCTGCGCCTTCTGCACGACCTCTTCGATGCGCGCCGGGTGGATGCGGCCGTCGGAGACGAGCTCGGACAGCGCCAGTTTGGCGACCTCGCGGCGGATGGGGTTGAACGACGAGAGCAGCACCGCCTCGGGCGTGTCGTCGATGATGAGGTCGACGCCGGTCAGCGCCTCGAAGGCCCGGATGTTGCGTCCCTCGCGGCCGATGATGCGGCCCTTCATCGCGTCGCTGGGAATCGGGACCACCGACACGCTGATGGCGGCCGAGACCTCCGACGCCGAGCGCTGGATCGCCTGCGCCACGATCGTCTGGGCCTTGCGCCGTGACTCGGCGTCGGCCTGCTCGATGGCGGCGCGCACGCGCACGGCCTTCTCGCGCTCCAGTTCACGCTCCAGGCGCTCGAACACCATTTCGCTGGCCTGCTCGCGGGTGAGCTGAGCGACTTCGAACAGTTGCCGCTCGACCGAGGCCGCCCGTTCGTTCAGGGCGGCCTCGGTCTGCTTGAGCTGTTCGGCCCGTTGGTCGAGCTTCTCCTCTTGGTCGTCGAGGCGGAGGGCTCGCGCGTCTTGCTGCTCACCGCGTCGCGTGAGGCGCTCCTCGAGCTGTTCGATCTTCTCGCGGTCGCGGCGGACCTCTTCGCGGGCCTCGCGCAGCGACGCGCGGTCGCGTTCGAGATCGCCGCGCGAGCGTTCGATCTCCTGGTCGACGAGCGCTCGGGTGCGCGCGAGGTCGTCGTCGAGTTGCGCCCGTGCGCGGCGCTCGTCGTCGGCGATGCGTTGCCGCTCGCTCGTCAACAGCGCTCGAGCCTCGGCTCGAGCGGTCTCGGTCAACAGCTTGGCGTCCCGTTCGGCCGCCTCGCGCAGCGCCGCTGCGTCACGTTCGGCGGCTTCCCTACCGACGGCGTCACGGCGCTGCCGGATCAGGAAGCCCGTGCCGAGGCCGGCGGCGAGCGCCAGGATGATCAGGACCCAGGCGAGGGCGCTCATGCCGCGTCCTCGCTGCCGGTGCGTTCGGCGGCGTCCTTCGCGGTGCGCGGCGCAGCGTCACCCAACGCCGCCAACACCCGCTCCCGCAC
>REEJ01000272.1 GCA_007695125.1 Trueperaceae bacterium
GGGAGCTCGTGCGCCTGAGCCTCGCCGCCGGCGGCACCTGCACGGGCGAGCACGGCATCGGCCTGCGCAAGTTGGCCTACGCCCGAGCCGAGCACGGCGACGCCGTCGAGCTGATGTGGGCGATCAAGGACGCGCTCGACCCGGCCGGGATCATGAACCCGGGGAAGAAGCTGCCGCCGCGCGCGGGCGCACCCGCGGCAACGGTGGGACCGGTGGCGGATCCGCTACCGCTCAGCGGCTCGCGCTGAGTGGGGCCACGGTGATTCACGACCTCGTGATAGATTGAGCGGTGCAACACAACCAGGGTCGATGAGCGGCAACAGCGTCGTAACGACCCAAGGAGGCCCACATGCTCAGAGCAACCTTGCGTATGGCCATCCTGGCTGCCGTCGCACTCGGTCTCGCGACCGCGTCGGCCCAGGACTTCGACTGGCGCCGCTTCGAGGGCACCAGCATCCGGTTCATGATGAACCAGCACCCATTCACCAACTGGCTCCAACCGAACGTGCAGGAGTTCGAGGCGCTCACCGGCATCAACGTCACCCTCGAAGTCTTCCCCGAGGACCAGTTCCGTCAGCGCCGCATCCTGGAAGTCAGCAGCGCCGCGCCCACGCTCGACGGTTACATGGTGATGCCCGGCCAGGTCGGCGCGCAGTACCTCGGCGCCGGCTGGATGCGGTACCTCGACGACTTCGTCGCCGATCCCACGTTGACCAACCCCGACCTCGACCTCGAGGACTTCTTCGGCGGCGCGCTCGGCACCTTCCAGGCCCCTGACGGCCTGTTCGGCCTGCCGCTGCAGATCGAGTCGAGCGTGCTGTTCTACCGCGCCGACCTGTTCGAGGCGGCCGGGCTGAGCGGTCCGCCCGAGACGATGGACGAGTTGATGGCGTACGCGGCGGCCCTCGAGACCGACACCGTCGCCGGCTTCGCCATGCGCGGCCGCGGCGCTGCCGCCACGAGCCAGACCGTCAACTTGCTCTACTCGTTCGGCGGATCCTGGATGGACGACGCCGGCAACTCCGCCTTGGCATCGCCCGAGAGCATCGCCGCCCACGAGTTCTACGCAGAGCTCATGCGCAACTACGGCCCTCCCGGACCCGCCAACTTGCACTGGGCCGAGGTGACGAGCCTGTACGCCCAAGGCCAGGCAGCGATGATCTTCGACGCCAACGTGTTCCGCCCGATCATGGAAGACCCGGCGCAGTCGATCGACGTCGTGCGCGAGAACACGCGCTACGCGCCGTTGCCCGCCGGCCCGGCGGGGAGCGTGCCCGGCGTGCTCGTGTGGGGCCTGAGCGTCAACCACGCCTCGCAGAACCCCGAGGCCGCCTGGTACTTCATCCAGTGGGCGCTCTCCAAGGAGAGCCAAGAGAGCCTGCTCCTGTTCGGCGTGCCCGCCGCCCGCGCCTCGTCGTGGGAGAACGAAGAGTTCCAGGCGACCGCACCGGCCGATTGGATCGAGGCCTCGCAGGTCTCCTTCGAGCGCGGCCAGCCCGACTGGAACCCGCCGGTGATCCCGGTCGCCGAAGTCCGTGACGCCTACGGCCAGGCGATCGTCGCCGCCCTGGAGGGTCGCGACATCGCGGCCGCACTGCAGCGCGCCGCCACCGAGGTCGACCAGATCGTGGAGCGCTCGGAGCGCTGAGCACCACACCGACCGTGCACGACTGAGCGCCGGAGGGGCGAGGGCGCACCTCGCCCCTCCGGCGCATCCCACGCCGCGGAGATCTCAGTGAAGAGCTTCAGTGCCTTCGTCGACAAGAACGCGCGTTTCATCTTCCCGTTGCCGGCCGTCCTCGCGATCTTGGTGCTCATCGTCGCGCCGGTCGTCACGAACTTCGTCCTCTCGCTCTACGACTACTTCGTCGGTGGTCGGGCCGTCTACATCGGCCTGGAGAACTACCAGCGCGCCTTCGGCGACGCGCGCGTGTGGAACGGCGTCCGCAACACCTTCTATTTCACGTTCACGGCCGTCCCACTCCAGCTCGTGCTGGGCATCGCGATCGCCACCTTGTTCAACCGGGACTTCCCCGGCAAGGGGATCGCCCGCACGGTCATCTTGCTACCGATGGTCGCTACGCCCGTGGCGATCGCCCTCATCTGGGCGCTGATGTTCAACCCCAGCCTCGGGGTCCTCAACTACTTCCTCGAGAGCCTCGGCCTCCCCCGCTCGCTGTGGGTGGCCCAGTCGAACCTGGCGATCCCGTCGCTCGTGCTGGTCGACACCTGGCAATGGTCGCCGATGATCGCGCTGATCCTGCTGGCCGCGATGCAGAGCGTCCCTGCCGAGCACTACGAGGCCGCCCGCATTGACGGCGCCTCCGGCTGGCAGTCGTTCTGGCACATCACCATCCCCAGCATCCGCTCGGCGATCGTGGTCGCGCTGATCCTGCGCGCGGTCGACGCCCTCAAGACCTTCGACATCATTTACGTGATCACCGAGGGCGGCCCCGGTATCGCCTCGGAGACGCTGAACGTGCTCGCCTTCAAGACCGGCTTCCAGTTCTTCCACGCCGGCTACGCCGCCACGCTGCTGATCTTCCTGATGTTCACCGTGCTCGGCATCGCCATCTTGCTCAACGTGATCCGGCGGCGGGTATGAGCGCCCTGGCCAGCCAGGCCTCGCAGCGCGAGTCGGCCGCTCAGGCGCGTGCCCGCGCACAGCGTCTGAAGCTGCTGAAGAACGTCGGCATCGCCGCCCTGATCGTGCTGACGCTGGCGATCATGCTGTTCCCGTTCTACTGGATGATCCTGACGAGCCTGCGGAGCCAGGTCGACAACGTCAGCCGGGTCCCCGTCTGGTTCTTCACGCCGACGTGGGAGAACTACCAGAACGTGATCGCGCGCAACAACTTCCTCGAGTTCACGTGGAACTCGTTCGTGATCGCGGCGCTGTCGACCGGTTTCGGCCTCGTCCTGGGACTCCCGGCCGCGTACTCGATCGCGCGCTTCAAGCAGGAGGGCTTGGCCCTCGCCATCCTGGTCGCGCGCCTCACGCCCTACATCACCTACCTGGTGCCGTGGTACCTGGCGTTCCGATCGCTCGGCCTGATCGACACCTACGTCGCCCTCACGCTCACGCACCTGATCGTCGGCATGCCGCTCATCGTGTGGATCATGATCAGCTTCTTCGAGAACGTCCCGCAGGACCTCGAGGAGGCCGCCTTCGTCGACGGCGCGACACGCATGGGCGCCTTCTGGCGTGTGATCCTGCCGCTCTCGGCGCCGGGCATCGTGGCCGCGTCGATCCTGGCGTTCATCTTCAGCTGGAACCAGTTCCTGTTCAGCCTGGTGCTCTCCGGGCCGAACACACGGCCGGTGCCGGTAGCGGTCTTCAACTTCATCTCCTACGGCCAGATCGACTTCGGCGGCCTCGGCGCGGCGGCGGTGTTGATCACCCTCCCCGTCATCATCCTCACGCTGATCATCCAGCGCTGGATCGTCACGGGCCTTACGATGGGGGCCGTCAAGGGTTGAGGGAGGACCGTCCATGCTGGCACTACAGAAGGTCGCGACAGGCGAGCCACGGCTCGAGCTGCGCGAGGTCCCCGAGCCGACGCTCCGGCCGGGCCACGTGATCATCGACGTCGCTGCCGCGGGCATCTGCGGCACCGACGTGCACATCATGCACGACGAGTACCGTTCCGAGCCGCCGGTCACGCTCGGGCACGAGGTAGCCGGCACCATCGCGGCCATCGGCGCGGGCGTGGACGGCTGGGAGCTCGGCCAGCGGGTGGTGACCGAGACGTACTACTCCGTTTGCGGTCGCTGTGAGCACTGCCGGACGGGCCGTCCGAACCTGTGCGCGTCGCGTCGCTCGATCGGCTCGTTCGAGGACGGCGGCTTCGCGCCACGCGTCCGCGTGCCTGCCACGATCCTGCACGCGTTACCGGACGACCTCGGCTTCCCCGAGGCCGCGCTCGTCGAGCCGCTGGCGTGCGTCGTGCGCGGTCTGCTGGAGCTGAACGACGTCCGCGCCGGCGACCGGGTGGTGATCACCGGCCCCGGACCGATCGGGCTGTTGGCGCTGCAGGTTGCCAAGGCGGCCGGAGCCCGTGTCGTGGTGCTGGGCACCGCCGCGGACGCCGCGCGTCTCGAGCTCGCGGAGCAGCTCGGCGCCGACGGGGTGCTCACGGTCGAGGCGGCCGATGCCCTCGACGAGGCGCTCGCCGCCGCCCTCGGAGGCGAACCCGACGTGGCCATCGAGTGCTCGGGCGCCGCCCCGGCGGCCGGGCTGTTGCTGCGGTTGGTGAAGAAGGCCGGCCGCTACGTCCAGGTCGGCCTCTACGGGGCGCCCATCACGCTCGACATGGACCAGGTCTGCTTCAAGGAGCTGCGCGTCAGCGGCAGCTTCGCCACCACACCGAGCTCGTGGTACCGCGCGCTCGCGCTGGCGTCCTCGGGAACGGTGTCGCTCGAGGCCATCGTCGGCGCCACGTTCGCGCTCACCGACTGGGAGCGGGCGTTCGAGGCCGTCGCGGGGCGCACGCCGGGCAAGGTGCTGCTCGTCCCGTGAGCGACGGTCGCTCGCTCGGCGTGCTCAGCGGTCACTGAGCAGCGGCAACGACCCGCTGCGCAACAGTGCGTTGACGGTGTCGCGGTACCCGAGCGCCAGCGCCCGCGCCTCGAGCCTCGACCAGCTGGCCGCGTCGATCACCGCCCGAAGCGGGGGCAAGTGCCAGGCCTCGACGCCCTGGCGCACGCGGGCGTCGAGCCCGGGCGTGGCGATCGCGGCGAGGTAGCAGGCGGCCGCCCGCCAGTGGTCTCCGCGCTGCTCCCACAACTGTCCGATCGCCTGCACCACCTCGAGCGCCTTGGGGGTCTCGCCGGCCTCGTCCATGGCTCGCAACGCCGCGCGCAGGGCGCGCTCCGCGGCCCCGTGGTCGCCGGTCATGGTGGCCGCCACGCCGATCCAGTACACCTCGATGGTCTGGCGGCGCCGGGCGCCGAGCGTGCGGTGGCGACGCTCGGCAAGCCGGAAGGCCGCCAGCGCGGTCCCGAAGTCGCCGACCGCGTAGCTGCAGTACCCCAGGTCGTGCAGCGCCTCCGCCTCGGCCAGCACGTCGCCACGCTTGCGCGCGAGCACCAGACAGCGCTCGAAGCCGGCACGGGCGGTCCCGACGTACGCCTCATAGGCCGGCGACGGTACCAGCGGCCTGCCGAACGCGCGTGAGCGTCCCAGCACCACCAGCGCCCGTAGGCGCGTGATGGCGCCGCGCGTGACGGCGTCGACCTGCGCCCCATCGGCCTCGAGCCCGTCGAGCACCGACTCGGCGTCGTCGTAGCGTCCGAGGTCGTACGACACCTCGGCGGCCTGCCAGGCGGCACGCCCCACCAGCGTGGCGTCTCCGGCTCGCACCGCCCATGCGGTTGCCACGTTGGCGCGCCGCAGCGCGCGCTGGCGGCGCCCCACGCGGTTCTCGCTCGCCGCAAGCGCAGTATGCAAAGCCGAGCGCACGCCGGGATCGCGCGGTCGTCGCAGCAGGCCACGGCCGAACGTGTCGATCGCTTCCGCGTGCCGCCCACGCACGTCGAGCAGCAGCGCCAGCGGCTCGACGACGCCGCCCAGGTCGTCGCTCTCGACGGCCATCCACGCGGCATGCAGCTCGGGCAGGTCGCGGACCCAGGCCTCGATGCCGCCGTCCCCACTCGCCGAGCGCAGCGCCGGCGCGCCCCGCCGGAGCGCGCCGAGGTAGTGGCGGGCATGTCTGGCACGCGCCTCGTGCAACGTCTCGCGGCTCGAGTGACGGGCGAGGAAGCCGCGCACGCGAGCGTGCATCGCCCAGCGGTCGCCGCCGGCACCGTGGAGCCAACCGGCCCGCGCCCAGCTCGAGAGATCGGCGACGGTGGCGCCCGCGACGGCCTCGGCGGCGTGCCGATCGAACGCCGCCGCGAACACGCTGCACGTCACGAGACGGTCGATCCGTTCACCGTCCATGCCCTCGATCGACGCCTCGAGCACGCGCTCGAGGCTGCGATGGCGCTCGGGGAGCGCGAGCGCCGCATCGCCACCGATCGCCTCGGGACGCTCCACGACGATGCGGGCAATCTCGCCGAGCGAGAACGCCGTCGCCAGGCTGGCCGCCAGCACCAGTCCGAGCGGCAGACCCTCGACCGCCTCGACCAACGCGCGCAGCGGCTCGCGATCGTTGGGGCCGAGGGCGAAGCTCGCGTCCGAGCGCCGTGCGGCGTCGACGAACAGGCGGGCTGCCGGGGCATCGCGCCAGCCACGGCCGCTGGGTGCCGACAACCCTTCGAGACGATGCCCGGCCTCGCCCTCGACGCCGATGGGCTCCCTGCTCGTGACGAGGCAACGCCCCGGCGGTAGCCCCGCGAGCAGCCGCACCAGCAGCCCGGTGGCGCGATGCCGGGGTTCGATGCCGTCGAGCACCAGCAGGTGCTCCCGGCGCTCGAGCCGATCGCGGACGGCCTCGAGCACCCGCTCGTTGCTGCCGCCCACGGCACCGAGGGCGGCAGCAACGGCGAAGAGCACGCCGGGCGCGTCTGCCACGCCGTCCACCGAGGCGTGCGCCACCGCCTCGTAGCGGTGCCGCACATGGTCGGCGAGCGCGCCGGCGACCCGGCTCTTCCCCACGCCGCCGGGTCCGACGATCGACAGCGGCGCCGCGGTCGGCAACAGCTGCGCGAGGCGTTCCAGCTCCCCCTCGCGGCCGATCAACCGGGCCGCTGACCCGAGCGCGGGCACCGTCGGTCCGTGGGTCGTCGACCGCGCAGCGCCACGCGACCGCGCCTGACCCGCGACCGACCGCGCCTCCTCGGCGACCGCCGTCGTAGCCGGCGACGGCTCGACGCCGAGTTCCGCGCGCAGCACCCGCCTGAGCAGGTCGTACTGGTCGAGCGCCGCCGAGTCATCGCCGCTCGCAAGCGCGATGCGCATCACGCGCCGATGCGCGCGCTCGTCGAGTGGGTCCTCGTCGAGCAGCGTACGCAGCCACCTGAGCGCCGCCTCGGCCTCGTTGGCGGCCTCGGCCACCTCGGCGAGCCGCCACAGCGTGCGCAGGTAGAGCCCGCCCAAGCGCGTGCGCTCCTGCTCGAGCCAGTCCTGGAACCCCACGGCCGACGGCAGGTCGAAGCCGGCCATGAACACGTCGCGGTGCTGCCGCGCGCCCGCCGCACGCCGCCAGATGCCGACCGCCGCCTCGAGTCGGTCCTCCGCAACCGCGCGCTCGAACCGCACGGCGTCGCAATCGGCCCTCAACACGATGCGGTGGCCCGACGCCAGCACGTCGACCGCTCCCGGCTCGGGCAGGGATCGACGCAACTGGTGCAGGGCGACGCGCAGGTTGTGACGCGCGCCCGCTCCCCACAGCGTCTCCGCGAGTTCCCCGCGGTCGGCTCCGCCGCGCATCGCGACGAAGGCGGCCAGGGCGGTGAGCTTGCGCGGCAGGCGCACCGCCCCGCCGCCGCTCGACACGGCCACGGCTCCGAGCAAGACCACCTCGAGAACGTCCATGCAGGCGCTCACGATAGCCCGCGCCGAAGCGGCCTTGATGGTCTGTTGATGGTGCGTGGGCCACATTGCGGTCGAAACGACATCGCACGCGAGGAGCCCAACGTGAGCCACCATCACCCGAACCACCGTCGCGCAACGCGTCCTGTCGCGATCGCGCTCGCCGCAGCACTCGTGCTGCTCGTCGCCGCCTGCAACGGCACCGGACCGGGAGGTGGTGGCGGCAGCGGCACCGGCACGCTCGACGTCGCCGTCACGGGTCTCCCGACGGGAACGGCGGCCGACGTCGCCGTGACCGGCCCAGCCGGCTTCGTGGCCGCCTTGGCCGGCAGCACGACCCTCACCGGCCGCACCGTCGGCACCTACGCCGTCGCGGCACGGCCGGTCGACGCTCTCGTCCCGATCGGCGCCACGTACGACCCCGTCGTGCCGAGCCAGAGCGCGACCGTCGTCGTGGACGCGACCACGGACGTCACCGTCGAGTACGACCTACACGAGTGCATCGCGTACGAGCCGAGTATGGGCGTGGGCGACGACCTCAGCGGGACATGGTCTGCCGTGGGTGGCGCGGGCGACGTGACCAGGACCATCACCGTGCCGTCCGATCCGGGCGGAGGGTACGTGACCGTCCGTCTGAAGGCCGACGAGGGGATCCGACCCCTGCTCGGCGTGCAGGTGGTCCCGCTGGTGTCGGGCAGCATCTTCACCGAGGCCACCGACCCCACCGTGAACCCGGACCCGACGCTGCTCGAGATGGTGTTCGAGGTCGCGCCCGGACGCACGTATCAGCTGGTCATGCGCGCGGCAGCCGCGTCCAGCGCCGTCACCTTCCCACAGGGCTACACCGCCAGTTGGTCACTCACCAGCCGCGTCGACTGCTACGAACCGAACGACACGCTCGAGACCGCCAAGGCCATCCCCATGCAGAACCCGATCAGCGCCAGCTTCATCGCCGGCTACCGCGACAGCAACTCGATCCCGGCGCTGTCGGTGCCGACGCTCGACTTCTACCGCTTCGAGCTGCACGAGCCGAGCGCCGTGCGGATCACGCTGTCGGACGTCGCGGACACCGTCCGCCCGCGGCTCACGCTGTACACCGACGCCGGGGCGACACTCGGCATCGGTGCGCTCGCGCCGACCGCCGGGGCAAGCGCCGTGTACGAGTCGGCCGGCTCCCTGGCGGCGGGCTGGTACCGCGTGCGCGTCGACACGCAACAGAGCCCTGCTGCGTTCTCGCGCGAGGCGCACGTGAGCCGCTCCAACGAGGAGGTGCCGCCGCACTTCCTGCAGGACTACACGCTGGTGGTCGAGACGCTGGACTGACGCGCACGACGTCGAACGCTCGTGGGTGGCCCGGACGCCGGCGTCAGGCCGGAGGGATGTCCTGACTCCGGAGCCACGCGAAGACCGTCGCTCCGAGGACGATCAGCGTGGCGATCACGTACGTGACGCGGTACGCGTAGATGTGGCGCATGGGAACCCCCTAGATGAGATCGAAACGCTCGGTGTGGCTGCGCTCGAGCGGCACGTCGAGGTCGATCAGCGCCTCTTGCACCACGTCCATCACGATCGGCGGCCCGCAGACGAAGTCCTCGCGCGTGATCTTCTCAACGGGCAAGCGCCGCGCCAGCAACTCGGCGGTGACGAAGCCGGTCTCGCCCTGCCACTCCTCGGGCGGATCCTCGAGGACGTACACCACCTCGAGGTTGGTCGTCTCGGTGAGCGCGTCGATCTGCTCGCGGAACGCCGTGGTCTCCCACGCCTTGTCG
>REEJ01000275.1 GCA_007695125.1 Trueperaceae bacterium
GGATGACACTGCACCGACAGGTTGCCGCCGTCGACGGTGTCGAGGTAGTCGAAGCGGATCGGGAACGCCCGGCCGAAGCGCGCCGCGCCGTCGCCGAGCACCGCAGCCCCCGACTCGATCATCAGCGAGTCGAAGCCCGTCTCCAGCAGCAGACCGTCCGCTTCGAGGAGCAGGCCGTTCTCGGGGCTGATGAGCTCGAACGACCAGGCATAGTTCGGTACGTCGCGTGGCAGTTCCGGCATGTGCTCGAGCAGCCATGAGCCGCCCCAGGCACCGGGCTCGAACCAGGGCCTGGCCCTGAACGGAGCGCTGGCCATCACGGCCAGGGTAGCGCGGAGGGAGGCGCCCGAGACGCTGAGCGGCTCCTCGCGCTGCACGTCGGCGAAGCGCGCGATGCGAGGCCAGAGTTCGGCCTTGTGGCGCTCGAGCAGCGGCCACTCGACGAAGGAGAGCCGCTTGTAGGTCGCCTTCGCGTCGGCGCTGGGAGCGTCCGCGCCGAGGTGCGTGAGGGCCCCGGCGCGAGCGCGGAACTGCTGCTCGTTGCGCGGCACCTCGAGGTACGCCAACGGCGCCGCGTCGTCGGCCAGGGCAGCGCCGGGGCCGACGACCACCAGGGCATCGTGCTCGGCGTCGTCACGCCGAGCGAGCTCCGCGAGGGCGCGGCGGTCCATCAGATCGCGCAGGTCCCCCTCGAAACGCGTCCCGAAGACCGGGTCGTCGCCGCCGAGGAACGGTGCGATCGCACGCTCGAGGTCGGCGGTCGGTAGGAAGGTCGCGCGCGTGCTGCGCACGCCGACGCGTCGGCCGCGGGCCTCGAGGGTTGCCCGGATGGCGCTCGCAGCGTCCTCCCAGTCGACGCCCGAGCCGCCGTCGACGAGCAACACGCCCGACGAGCCGATGGCGTCCACGATCGGTCCCCATCCCGCATCGACCGAACCGCCCGCGAGTGGGAAGCTCGGGTACAGGTCGTAGTGGGCATCGCGCCCGGGGTGGCGCACGGGCAGCAGCGCCTGGGTCGTTCGGCGACGGGGCGGTGTCACGACGCCGTCGACGCCGCTCACTCGCCCTGCTCCGGACGGGCGTAGTCGTCGTCGAAACGCACGATGTCGCTCTGTTGCCAATCGCCGAAGGCGACCTCCAGGACGCGCACCGGTGTGTCGACGCTGCTGTCGTGCGCCAGGCGATGCCGCGCTCCGACGTCGATCCAGAGCTCCTCGTTCGCCTCGGGGCGCCAGGTACGCTCACCGACGGTGACCTCGGCACCAGCGTCGAGCACGATCCACAGCTCGGCTCGGCCGGTGTGCACCTGCAGCGAGAGTCGTTGACCCGGCAGCACGTGCATGAGGCTCACCGTGACCTCGCGGTTATGGGCGTACTGACGGAAGCGCCCCCACGGGCGCACGATCTCGTCGATCGGAACGGGGATCGTCACGACGCACCTCCGGGGACCACGCGCGCCGCCCGCTCGACGACGCGCGGTGCGTCGTCCGTACGCACGACGCGCTGCCGGAAGTTCCCGGACGCGATGGCAGCGTAGTCGTGCCCGGCATCGGACGGGTAGATGCCGAGGTATGCGAGCGGCTCCGTCCCGACGTTGACGGTCCGGTGTGCGGTGTGCCCTGGGACGTAGACCACGTCGTTCGGACCGAACGCGACGGCGCGGCAGCGACCGTCGCGGTGGTCCTCGAGCAACATGATGCCGCGTCCGGCCATGCCGACGTAGACCTCGGCAGCCTCACGACGCGTATGCAGATGGCCCTTTGTCATGAAGTACTCGTCCCCGACGCGTCCAGGCTGTAAGACACCGAGCCCGAACGAGAGCGCCCCAGACTCGTCGGCGCCGCGCTCGACGGCGAACACGCGGTACACGACGGGATCGTCACGCTCGACGGCAGCGCAGCGGGCTGCCTCGTCCTCGAACACGCCCTCGAGGTCGCTGAGGCGGCGTTCCGAGCGGATGCTCCCAGTCAGGGTCAGATGGTGGGGATCGATCGTAGCGAGGGTGGGGAGTGTGGGGAGTGTCATACACGCATCTCCTCGGTGGCACTATTGTCACAGACTAGCACGTTTGACAACATTTTGTAACCGCCGATCGTAAGGCTCGTAACCGCATGTGACGTTACGGGCGTGACGAGCGGGTATGCTCGCGCATGCTGACCGAAGAACGCAGGCGACGCATCGCGGAACGGCTGCAGGCGCACGGCGCGGTTTCCAACGAGGCGCTCGCCGACGAGTTCAACGTCACGCGCATGACGATCTACCGCGACCTGAAGGCACTGGAGGCATCCGGCCGCTTGCGCCGCGTCCGCGGTGGCGCGGTGATCGACCGCGGCAGCGACGAACCCCTGTTCGTCTCCAAGCGCGACGTCCATAGGGCGCAGAAGGCGGCCATCGCCGCCTACGCCGCCGCCACCTTCGTGCGCGAGCGCGACCTGATCTTCCTCGAGGCAGGCACCACGGCCACGGCGATGGTCCGGTCCCTGGTCGAGCCGGCACCCACCATCGTGACCAACGGCCTCGAGGTCATCAACGAAGCCGCCAAGCACGTTCCGCACATGACCGTGATGGGCTGCGGAGGCATCCTGCGCGAACGCTCGTACACGTTCGTCGGACCGCAGGCCGTGCAGTTCTTCGAAGGTGTCCACGCGCGCACCTTCTTCGTCAGCGGAACCGGCCTCACACCGAACGAGGGCTTGACCGACCCGAACCCGCTCGAGGTTCAGGTCAAGCTGGCGATGGCCGAGCACGCCGAGTCCGTCGTCTTGCTCCTCGACAGCTCCAAGCTGGGCATCCGCTCGCTCCTCGCGAGCGTGCCCCTCGAACGCATCGACCATCTCGTCACCGATGCGGGCGCGGATCCCGGCATCGTACGAGCGATCGCCGAGCGCGGGCCGCGCATCCACATAGTCCCCGTGGAGGACAACGATGCCTGAGCAGCGAGAGTACGCAGGACGCCACGTCGTCGTGACCGGAGCCGGTGGCGGGATCGGCAGCGCCGTGGCGGGCGCGTTCGCGGCCGCTGGGGCGCAGGTCAGCGCACTGGACCGCGATGCGGAGGGCTTGAGCGGCCTGCAGGCCGCACATCCGACCGTCCGCGGCGTGAGGATCGACCTCACCGACGAGGCCGCGGTGTCCGACGCGCTCGAGCGCTCGGTGCAAGGGTGCGGCTCGATCGACGTGCTCGCGACGTGCGCGGGCGTCCTGCGCCAAGGCCGCATCACCGAGATGTCGCGCGAGGACTTCGACACGATCGTGGCGGTGAACTTGACTGCCGTGTTCCTGGCGGTCAAGCACGCGGTGCCGCACATGCCCGACGGTGGAGCGATCATCCACCTCTCTTCGGTCTCCGCGTACGCGGGGTCGAACGGCTCCTGGGCGTACACCGCGACCAAGGGGGCCGTCTCGAGCCTCACCTTCGGAACCGCCCAGGAGCTCGCCTCACGAGGGCTGAGGGTCAACGCGGTGTGTCCGGGCTGGGTCGACGCGGGCTTCACCCACCAGGCGCTGCGCACGACCCCGGACCCCGACGTGCTCCACGCTGCCGCCCGCGAGGCCCACGCCCTCGGACGCATGGCCCGCCCTGATGAGGTCGCAGAGGCGTTCCTCTTCCTCGGTTCGCCGACGCGGGCGAGCTTCATCACCGGCAGCGAGTTGTTCGTCGACGGCGGCTTCATGATCAAACGCTGAATGGGCTCAGCCCTTCACGGCGCCTGCCGTCAGGCCCTCGACGATGCGGCGTTGGAACACCAGGACCAACACGATCAACGGCACCGTCACGATCACCGAAGCGGCCATGATCAGGTGCCACGGCAGCTCGAACGAGCTCGCGCCACTGAACAAGGCGATCGCGACCGGGACCGTGCGCGAGCGCTCGTCGAGCGTAAAGGTGAGCGCGAACAGGAACTCGTTCCAGGCCTGGATGAAGGCCAGCAAGCCTGCCGTCACGAGCCCCGGCGCCATCAGCGGCAGCAGGATCCGCAGCATGATCTGCGTCGGCGTCGCTCCGTCCACCGTGGCCGCCTCCTCGAGTTCGATCGGGATGCTGCGCACGAAGCTGGTGAGCAGCCAGGTCGTGAACGGCAACGTGAAGATCATGTACGTGAGCACGAGTCCCGGGAGCGAGTTGTACAGGCCCAGGCCACGGATCAGGACGAACAGGCCCCCCAGCACGCTGATCTGCGGGAACATCGTGACCGCCAGCGTGGCGTAATAGACGGTCGTGCGGCCCCGGAACTGAAAACGTCCGAGCGCGTAGGCAGCGAAGCTGCCGATCGCCAACGCGAACAGGGTCGCCACACCTGCGACGACGGCCGAGTTGAGGAGGAACCGTGCGAACGGTTGCGAGGTGAACACCTCGACGTAGTTCGACCAGCGTGGTGTCGGAGGCAGGTACTGAACCGGCGTCATGAAGAGCTGGCTGGGGGTCTTGAGCGAACTGACGATGGCCCAGTAGAAGGGGAACAACAGGTAGACGAGCAGCACGGCGACCCCGACGTAGAGGCCGACGTTCAAGAGCGCGGCGTTGGCGCGCCTCATCGCAGCGCCTTCCGGAACAGCGCCAGGTAGACCGCCACGTAGAAGGCGATCACGAGGAAGATCCCGGTCGCAACGGCCGATCCGTAACCGAGGTCGAAGAACGACACCAACTGCTGACGGGCGTAGACCGACATGGTGATGGTCGAAATCTGTGCCCCGGTCGTGATGAAGATCATGTCGAAGACCCGCAGCGCGTCGAGCGTTCTGAAGATGAGCGCGACGGCGAGCGCCGGGGCCAGCAGCGGCAAGGTGATGCGCCAGAAGCGCTGCCAGGCGTTGGCGCCATCGACCCGGGCCGCCTCGTAGTACTCCTGTGGGATCGACTGGAGGCCCGCCAGCAGGATCAGCGCCATGAACGGCGTGGTCTTCCAGACGTCGATGGCGATCACCGACGGCATCATCAGCGCCGCCGAGGCCAGCCACGCCTTCGGTTCGTCGATCAAGCGAAGCCGCATGAACAGGTCGTTGATCACGCCGTAGACGTCGTTGAGCATCCACTTCCACATCTGCGCAGCCACGACGCCCGGGATCGCCCAGGGCACCAGCATCGCAGTGCGCATCAGCCCCTTGCCGCGCAAGCCGCTGGCGACCATCAAGGCGATCAGGATGCCGAGCACCGTCTCGATACCGACGCTCACGAACGTGAACACGAGCGTGTTCCACACGCTGCGCCACCACACGGGGTCACGCAGCAGCCAGGCATACTGGTCGAGACCCACCCAGTCGGGCGCCAGCGGAAAGCGCAGGCGTACGTCCGTGAAACTGAGCTGCACCGTGCGGTAGAGCGGGTAGCCGGCGACGGCCACGAGCGTGACGATCGTCGGGAGGAGGTAGAGCCACGCCAGCCGCACGCGTCGCGCGGCCAACGTGGGTCCGCGGCGCGAGCCTGTGCGTGCGGTGGGCGGTAGCGTGCTGGCCATCGGTTGTGCTCCTCGTCGTCATGGCGCTGGCGCCGGAGTCCGTAGACCCCGGCGCCAGTATCACGTAGACCGTGTCAGGGGCGTCGAGCGGTGCGCACAGCACCGATCGGGCCTGCTGAAGTGGCCTCGCTCACCAGCCCCGGCCGCGGATCTGCTCGAGCTGGCGCTCGAGCTGCGAGAGCGCCGTAGCGCCGTCGCTCTGGCCGGTCAGCACGGCGTGGGAGGCGCTCCAGAAGGCCTGAGAGACGCGTGGGTAGGCCTCTGCGGTGATCGTGGTCGGACGCTGCACGGCGTTCGCGAACACGGGGAAGAGCGCGCCCATGAACGGCACCACCTCGAGCACGGCCTCGTCCTCGTAGACCGCGGGCCGGGACGGGTTGTAGCCCCGCTTCGCCCTGTCTGCCTGGACATCGTAGCTCGTCAGGAAGCGCACCAGATCGGCGGCAGCTTCGGCGTTGTTCGAGAAACGCGAGACCGCGAGACTGTGGCCGCCGAACGTGGCGGCGTTCATCCCAGTGGGTCCGGCAGGGAGCACGGTGACGTCGAACAGGTCGCGGATCGGGCTGTCGTCGCTGTTGCCGAGCGCGTACGCGTAGGGCCAGTTGCGCATGAACGCGGCGTTGCCGGCCTGCCAGATGCCGCGCGAGTCCTCCTCGCGGTAGCCGGTGACGCCCGGCGGCGAGATGGTACCGACCCACGCCGCTGCCATGTCGAGGGCGGCAGCGGCCGCCTCGTTGTTGACCGTGATCGTGCCGTCGGGCGCGACGATCGTGCCGCCCTCGAAGGAGTAGATCCACTCCAGCGCGTCACACGTCAGGCCCTCGTACGGCGCGCCTTGCCACACGAAGCCCCAAAAGCTGGCGTTCCCTGCAGCGCGCTCTCCTGCCTGGATCTCCGCAGCCATCTGCTCGAGCTCGACCCAGGTGGTGGGCGGTCCGTTGAAGCCGTAGGCCTCGAGCAGGTCCGTACGGAAGTACAGCAGCCCGGCGTCGCCGTACCACGGCACGCTGATGAGGCGGCCATCGACGGTGTCGTTCTGGATCATCCCAGGGAAGAACTCGTCGGTGTACCCAGCCGGGAGGAACTCGTTGAGGTCCGCGAAGAAGTCGGCGAGCAGGGCGGGCCAGATGTTCTCGATCTGGTAGACGTCGATCTCGCTGGATCCGGCAGTCAACTGCTGCTGGTAGATCGCCAGTCGGTCGTCGGAGCCGGGTACGGACGGCAGCACCTCGACACGGTTCCCCGTCTCGGCGGCCCACATCTCGGCCTGTTGGCGACACAACTCGGTCTGATCGCCGACGGACCCGCAGATGATGCGAACCGTGCTCTGGGCATGCGCCGAGGCGAACAGCAACGTTGCCGCCGCGACGAACAAGGTCAACGGACGTAGGGTCATCATGGTCCTT
Source organism: Trueperaceae bacterium (assembly GCA_007695125.1). Classification (GTDB taxonomy): domain Bacteria; phylum Deinococcota; class Deinococci; order Deinococcales; family Trueperaceae; genus CSSed10-48. The sequence continues at coordinate 6,863 of REEJ01000275.1, forward strand.
CCCTTCGTAACCAGCTGTCGACATGGTGTCGATGCCTCGAGAATAGGCGATGTTGCAACATCATGTCAACGGCTGTCTCGTTTTGTACCATCTTTTGTGTTACAAACGGTGACAGTTTACATGTCGAGCACGCATACATGCGCGCCACCACACGAACCACGCGGTAGCCTCGGTCCCCGGAGGTCTCCATGCAGACACGCCCCATCGGATCGCTCCAGGCATCGGTCATTGGCCTGGGCTGCAACAACTTCGGACGCCGCGTCGACGCCGACGGCACCAAACGCGTCCTCGACGCCGCCATCGACGCTGGCGTCACTTTCCTCGACACGGCCGAGTCGTACGGCGGCACCGACAGCGAGGCCTTCATGGGCCGCGCGCTCGAAGGGCGTCGCGATCAGGTCGTGCTCGCCACGAAGTTCGCCTGGCCCAAGGAGGGGTTCGCCGGCGCGCACCCGGACAACATCCGTCCCGCCTTCGAGGCCAGCCTGAAGCGGCTGCGCACGGACCACGTGGACCTCTACCAGCTCCACCACCCGGACCCGTCCGTTCCGATCGCCGACACGCTCGGTGCCTTGGCCGAGCTGGTGCAGGCCGGACACGTGCGCGAGATCGGTTGCTCGAACTTCAGCGCCGCGCAGCTCGACGAGGCCGAGGCCGCCGTCGCCGCTGGCGCGCCACGCTTCGTGAGCGTGCAGAACGAGTACTCCATGCTGCACCGCGAGCCCGAGGCCGAGGTCCTGCCAGCCTGCGAACGCCTGGGCATCGCCTTCCTGCCGTTCTTCCCGCTCAAGAGCGGCCTTCTGACCGGCAAGTACCGTCTCGGCCAGCCGCTGCCCGAGGGCACCCGGATCTCGGGCAACGAGCGCTTCGCGGAGCTCGTATCGGACGAGAGTCTGGCGCGCGTGGAGCGCCTGATCGCGTTCGCCGAGGCACGCGATCGCGAGCTCGTCGACCTGGCCTTCGCCTGGCTGCTCGCGCGTGGCAGCGTCGCGAGCGTGATCGCGGGCGCCACCTCGCCCGAGCAAGTGCGCCGCAACGCCGCCACCGCGGACTGGTCCCTCACGCCGGCGGATCTCGAAGAGCTCGAGGCGCTGTTGGCTTGACGTGACACGGGACGTTGCGCGAGCTTCGCCGTTTCGCGCAACGTCCCGTCCTCCCACTCTGGTCCCGGCCGGGACCCGGTGCTAGCGTCGAGGTGTTCGCACAACACACGGCGTCACCGCCACTCCGCTGTCGGGACGAGAGGGAGGACGAACGATGCACCACCTGAAGTCGATCGCACGACTGCTGGTCGCCGCGCTCGCGGTCACGGGCTTGACGCTCGGCGCGGCCGCGCTGGCACAGGACTACGACGCCTGGCTGCAGCAAGCGCAGCTGGGCCCCTATCAGAGCGCCGACGAGGACTGGGATGCCATCCTCGAGGCCGCGCGCAGCGAGCCTCCGCTGGTGCTCTACACGGAGACCAGCCGCGCCTTCCCGATGGTCGAGGCCTTCGAGGCCGAAACCGGCCTGTCGGTCGAGGGGATCAACCTACGCGGCACCGAGATCATCGAGCGCATCCGCCGCGAGTTCGACGCCGGTATCTACAACGTCGGCGTGGTGCTCGTCGGCTCGGGCGCGCTCATCCAGGACCAGTTGATCTCACGCAACGCGCTCACGGCGTACACCCCCAGCGAGCTGATCCCGCTGATGAGCGAGAGCGCCATGAGCCCGCTGATGGTGCACCGCTACAGCGTCGGTACCTGGTACTACAAGAACGAGGCGGACCCGAACACGCCGCCGTACGAGAACATCTGGGCCTTCACCACACCCGAGTTCAGCAACCGCGTGGCGATCAACAGCCCGCTCGTCTCGGGCACCACCATGGAGTACATGGTCGGCCTGGTCTCCAACGCCGACCAGATGGCCGAGCTCTACGAGGACTACTTCGGCGAGCCGATCCGCTTGGCCGTGACCGAGAACGCCGGCTACGAGTTCATCAAGCGCTTGCTCGAGAACCGCGCACGCGTGCTCCCAGCGTTCCGGGACGTCTCGGCGGCGGTGTCCGCCGGTCAGGACTACTTCGCCGGCTTCGGCGCCCACTCGGCCTACGCGGCCGTGGTCCGCGGCGAGTTCGACTTCCAACTCGATACCGACATCGCTCCGGCGGTCCTGTCGCCGCGCTACATCGGCATCGGGACGTTCACCGAGAGCCCCAACACCGCCAAGCTGCTGCTGCGCTGGCTGACGTCGCAGGACGGCGGTTCGGTGTGGTGGGGCGAGGACTTCCCCGGCAACCCGACCGTCATGTCGACGGGCGAGATGGAGACCCTGCGCCTGGACTCGTTCGACAAGCTCTGGGACACGCCGATCGAGCAGCAGCTCCA
>REEJ01000160.1 GCA_007695125.1 Trueperaceae bacterium
ACCAGGTGATCATCGCCGGCACGTACGCCGCCGTGGCCGAGGGGTTGACGCTCGGCATCGCGGCGGGCATCGACGTCGAGGCCGCGCATCGCGCCGTGGCCGGCGGCGCTGCCGGCTCGTGGGGCCTCACGCACCGCGGCCCGAACATGCTGCGCAACGACTACCCGCTCGGCTTCCGCCTGCGCTTGCATCGCAAGGATCTCGGCATCGCGCTCGAGACGGCGGCGACACTCGGCGTCCCGCTGCCCCTCGCCGCCTACGTGGCGCAGCTCGAGACGGGCCTCGTGCAGCGCGGGTACGGCGACGACGACGTCAGCGCCATCGCGAGGGTCGTGCGTGAGCAGGCGGGACTCGACGACTGACGGTGATGATGGGGCTGATGGTGCTTCGGGCGGGCGTGCGCCTCAACCGGGCAAGCGCGCGACCACCCACACGCGCGGATCGCTCGCGTCTGCGCGCGTCCCATCGGGAAACGTGATCACGTCGACCACGGTGAAGCCCGCGCCGCGAAGCGCCACCTCGAGTTCCGCCGGCTCATAGGGGCGCTCTTCGTGATGCTCGACGAAGGCGCCGCGCGGACCCCGACAGTACGCGGCCACGCGCGCCCGGCGGATGGCTGGATCCCAGGTGTGCTCCCAGCGGTAGTACACGTCGCCGGCCCAGCCTTCGGCCACGTCGTCCTCCCACAACGACTGCAGCCCCACGGCGGTGTTGACGTCGAACGCGAAGGCGCCGCCGCGCCCCAGATGCGCTGCGACGCGCTCGCACGCCAGGCCGAGCTCGCCGTCGCCGGTGAGGTTGTTGAGGGCGTCGAACACCGCGATCACGAGGTCGAATCGCTCGCCGAGCGCCAGCGTGCGGGCGTCGCCGACGAGGTACCGCCCACGCGGATCGCGGCGCCGGGCGGCCCGGATCATCGCCTCTGACGGGTCGACGCCGACGACCTCGAAGCCGAGGTCGCGATACGGCTCGCCCGCCCGACCCGTGCCGCAGCCGAGGTCGAGCACGCGCTGCCCCGTCCAGCCGCGCTGCGCGAGCTCGCTGCGGACGAAGCCACACCAGGCGTCGTACGGGACGTCTTGCATGATCTCGTCGTAGACGTCCGCCAAGGCGCTGTACGGCGGCCGGACCGGCGCCTCCGACGGGGCTCTCACGGGCACCGCCAGCAGCGGCCGACGCCGGGCGGGCTTGGACACATCGTGGCCCAGACCAACGTCGCCCGCCAGGCACGTCGGTAGCCTGCTCTCAACCTTGAGGCCGGCGCTCCGCACCCCGCTGCCCCCCCGGCGGAGCGCCCTTCAAGGTTCTCGTGTGCAGGGTCGCCGAGCGGCGGCGCGTGCCGTGTTCCAGAGCGATCCGTGACGTCAGCCATATGCGCAGCGCATCCGGCGCCATGCTACCCGGCGACCGCAACTCCGACGCTTCGCGGGTGGTAGCGTGGCCGCATGATCGGCGTCGACCTCGGCACCACCACCGTACGTATCCACCTCAAGGGCAAGGGTGTCGTGCTGCGTGAACCGGCGGTGATCGCCGTCATCAAGGGCACCACCGACGTCAAGGCAGTCGGTGAGGACGCCTACCGTATGCTCGGGCGCACCCCTGGCAACGTGATGGCGGTGCGGCCCATGGCCGACGGCGTGATCGCCGACTACACCCTCACCGAGATGATGCTCAAGGCGTTCATCCGGAAGGTGCTCACCGGACCCGCGCGCTTCCTCCGTCCCACCATCATGGTGTGCATCCCGTCCGGCATCACCGAGGTCGAGAAGCGCGCCGTCGTCCAAGCGGTGCACGAGATCGGCGCGCGCAAGGCGTTGCTGATCGAGGAGCCGATCGCCGGCGCCATCGGCGCCGGTATCCGCATCGAAGAGCCGGTGGGCACCATGGTGATCGACGTGGGTGGCGGCACCACCGATATCGCGGTGCTGTCGATGGGCGGCATCGTCGTCTCGGAGTCGCTGCGCATCGCCGGCAACCACTTCGACCGCGACATCATGGCGTTCGTCAAGGCGAAGCACAACCTGCTCATCGGCGATCGGACGGCCGAGGAGATCAAGCGGACCGTCGGGGCCGCGATGATCTCGGCCGGCGACGAGCTCGTCGACATGGAGGTGCGCGGCCGCGACCTGATCGACGGCATGCCGAAGACCGTCGTGGTCAGCACGGAGGACGTCGTGAGCGCCCTGCGCGACTCGCTCGACAAGATCGCGGTCGGCGTGCGGAAGGTGTTGGAGCAGGCCCCGCCCGAACTCGTGTCCGATGTGATCGAGCGCGGCATCGTGCTGATCGGCGGGGGCTCGCAGCTCCGGTCGCTCGACCAGTTCCTGCAGCGCATCACGAGCATCCCCGTCGCGCTCGCCGACAACCCGGTCGATTGCGTCGTGATCGGGACCTCGAAGGCGCTCGACATGGCGCACCTGTTGCAAGACGCCCGCAACAAGTACGACACGTACTGAGCCGACCACGACCACGGCCACGCGTCCGCCTCGTAAGGGCTGGGCGCGCGGCCGTGGTCGTGGCTGCCGGCTGGCGGCCGTGGTCAGCTGACGTCGACGAGCGTGACGTCGAACGTGAGCGCCTTACCCGCGAGCGGGTGGTTGGCATCGAGCGTGATGGCATCGTCGGCGACGGCAGCGACACGCACCGGCATCGTCTGACCGTCTTGCCCGCGCAGGCCGAGCTCCATCCCGATCTCGGGCTCGAGCCCTTCGGGAAGCTGCTCGCTCGGCACCTCGAGGACGAGGTCCTCACGGTGATCGCCGTACCCGTCGGCCGGACCGATCCGCACCGTCTTGCTGTCGCCGACCTGCATACCGGCTACGGCCTCGTCGAAGCCGGGCACGACTTGGCCCGAGCCTACGGTGAAGGCGAGCGGGTCGCGGCCCTCTGAAGTGTCGAACACCGTGCCGTCGTCGAGCTTGCCGGTGTAATGGACGTGGACGGTGTCGCCGCTCGTGGCAGTGGCCATGGACGACCTCCTTCCTGGCGCAACGGGTCCGCGTTGGGCCCGCGCACGCACGTCAATACCCTACCGCTTGGCCGTCCTTGCGATGGTCGGACCCGGCTACGTAGCCGCCGTGGCCGTCGCGCCAGATCAACTGGGCGCCGCCGAACCCGAACGACTCGTCGGGCGCGGATCGCTGCACCACGTGGCCGAGGTCGACCAGTGCCTGCGCCACCGCATCGGGCACGCCGGCCTCGAGGGCGACGCCGCGACCACCCGTGACGCGCCAACGTGGAGCGTCGCTGGCAGCCTGCGGGTTCTGCTGGTGGCCGACCATCCGGAGCGTCATCTGTACGTGTCCCTGCGCCTGCATCATGCCCCCCATGACGCCGAAGGCGCAGCGGGCGTCGCCGCCGTGCGTCAGGAAGCCGGGGATGATGGTGTGGAACGGACGCTTGCCGCCGCCGACCCGGTTGGGATGGTCGGGCGTGAGCACGAAGCCCGCGCCCCGGTTCTGGAGCGCGATCCCCGTCTCGGGCACCACGACGCCCGAACCGAAGCCGGCGTAGTTCGATTGGATGAAGCTGACCATGCGGCCGTCGGCATCGGCGGTGCTCAGGTACACCGTGCCGCTAGGGCGTGGCGTGCCGTGCCCGGGATCGGCCGCGCGCTCGGGGTCGATGGTCGCAGCGCGGGCCGCCAGGTAGTCGTCGTCCAACAGGTCGGCCGCGCGCACCTCGGTCATGTGTTCCGGATCGGCGATCCAACGCTCGGCGTCCGCGAGGGCGAGCTTCATCGCCTCGATCTGGAGGTGCAACCAGGGTGCGCTGTCGAGTTCGTGGTCGCGCAGATCGGGCCGGTGACGCAGGATGCCGAGAGCGATCAACGCCGCGAGCCCTTGCCCGTTCGGCGGGATCTCGTGCAGCTCGTGGTCGGCGAACCACGTGGCGATCGGCTCGACCCACTCCGGCCGGTGCTCTGCGAGGTCGGCGTGGTCCAGCAGCGCACCGTTCGCGCGCGCGTGGGCGACGATCGCGTCGGCTAGGTGACCGCGGTACAGGGCCTCGCCGCCCGTCTCGGCGATGCGCTCGAGGCTACGGGCCTGCTGCGGGAAGCGCCAGATCTCCCCCGCCGACGGTACCCGGCCCGCGGGCGCGAAGTCCCGCTGCCAGTCCGGCTGGTCGGTGTACGTGCGGCGGCTCATGTCCCAGCCGCGGGCGATGATCGGCGACACGGCGAACCCCTCGTCGGCGTAGCGCACGGCGTCCTCGAGGAGGCTCGCGAACGGAAGCGCGGCGAAGCGTTCGTGCAGCGCGACCCAACCCGACACGGCACCCGGGACGGTGACCGTGTCCCAGCCGCGGTACGGCATGGCGTCGTGAGCGCCGAAGCGCTCCGGCGTGAGGGAGCGCGGACTGCGGCCGGAAGCGTTGAGGCCGTGCAGGCGCGCTCCGTCCCAGACGAGCGCGAAAGCGTCGGAGCCGAGGCCGTTGCCGGTCGGCTCGACCACGGTGAGCACGGCGGCGGCAGCGATCGCGGCATCGACGGCGTTGCCACCGCGCTGGAGCGCGCGAAGCCCCGCTTGGGCGGCGAGCGGCTGCGAGGTGGCGACGACGTTGCGCGCCATGACGGGCATGCGTTGCGAGGCGTAGGGCGTCGTGAAGTCGAGCGTCATGATCGGGACTCCTGATCGGGCGCTGGCGCCCCTTGTCGAGGATCGTCGCCGGGCGTCGTGTCCGCGGCGGCCACCCGCGCCGCAGCGCCGGTGAGCAAGAAGCCGAGCACGTAGCCGATCGACAACACGGCCGCCATGGCCACGAGGTAGACCGGGCCCTGACCCGACACGAGGAGCAAGACCCCGAACCACGCCGGGATCGAGAACAGGACCGCCGCGGCGATGATGCCCGAGAGCGCGCTCTGGCGCCCGCCTGCGTGAACCGTGGCCCGCCCCAGCAGCCACCCGAGCGGCAGGTGGAACAGCGCCATGGCGAGCAGCACGACGGCCACGATGTCGTTCGGAGCGCCACGGCTCGGGACCAGGGCGGCGATGAGCAGGCCCACGAGGAGCGCAAGCAGCACTTGGCCACCGAACACGGCCAAGTAGACGAGCCGCAGCAGCGCCGCGGCCTCGCCCGCGTCGGGTGGTGGTCCGGAAGCGAAGCGGCGCAGACGCTCGATCACGCCCGCGCCCTCACCGCCACCGAGGCGCTCAGTGCGCCTCGGCGTCCGGGTCGTAGGTGGTGCCGATCATCCAGCGACCGAGCATGATGAACCCCGCGGACACGGCCACGAGACCCGCCAGCACCAGCATCGCGTAGACCATGATCGAGATGAATGTGCTCACGTCGTCCTCCGGGGCGTCATCGTACCCGACGGGCGAGCGCGACGAACCGTGTGGACAACCACACCGCTGCAACGGCCAATCCCACCACGAGTCCGTACCACAGCCCGGCGCCCTCGAGGCCGAGACCGAAGGCGAGCAGGACCCCCGATCCGAGACCGACCAGCCAGTACGACACCAGGGTGATCAGCATCGGCACGCGCGTGTCCTTGAGCCCGCGCAACGCGCCGATCGCGGCGACCTGCAGGCCATCGACCAGTTGGAACAGGGCGCCGATGCGCAAGAATGTGGTCGCGAAGGCGACGAGGCCGGCGTTCGCAGGTTCGGCCACGTCGACGTAGAGGCCGATGACGAACTCTGGGGCCAGCCAGTAGATGGCGGCCGTGACGCACATGACCGCCAGCGACAGCGTGATGCCCACGCCCCCCGCGGCGCGCACGCCGTCCGGGTCACCCCTGCCGACGGCGTGGCCGACGCGCGCCGTCGTCGCCACGCCGAGGCCGAGCGGGATCATGAACGTGAACGACACCGTCTGGATGGCGACCTGGTGTCCCGCCAGGGCGGTCTGTCCGACGATGCCCATCAGGACCGCCGTCACGGCGAACAGGCCGGTCTCGAAGCCGACGGTGAGGGCGATCGGCCACCCGAGCCGGGCGATCTCGCCGACCTGCTCGCGCCGCAGGCGCGCCCAGCGCAAGACCGGGTGGAGCGGATCGCGCCGGACGACGTGGATGGCGAGGAGCACCGCCATGAGCGTGTACACGATGGCGGTGGCGTAGCCCGTCCCCACCAGGCCGAGCGCCGGGAAGCCCCAGCGTCCGAACATCAGCGCGTTGTTCGCGAGCACGTTGGCGCCGATGCCGACGAAGCTGATCAGCATGATCGGGCGCGTGTGACCGGCTCCCTCGAGGAACGCCCGCAGCGACACGTAGAGCATGAAGCCGGGCACGCCCCAGGCGACCGCCCGCAGGTAACCCGTCGCCAGATCGGCCGTCGCGGGGTCTTGGCCGAGGCGCGTCAGGAGCGGTCCGGCCGACCACAGGAGCGCCATGGCGACGGGTGTCAGCAGGGCGGCCAGGACGACGCCGTGACGCGCGACGTCGGCGGCGCGCTCCGGCCTGCGGGCACCGACGGCCTGCGCGACGAGCGGCCCGACGGCGAAGAGGATGGAGCCCGCCACGATGGAGACGAAGAAGAAGAGCATGCTGCCGAGCGCGATGCCGGCGAGCGAGGCCGGACCGAGCCGACCCACCATCAACGTGTCGACCAGGCCCATTCCGTTCTGGGCCATCTGCGCCAGCGCCAGCGGGAGCGCGATGCGCAGCAGAGGGGGGGCCTCACGAACCCACGCGTCGAGCACGCGCCATCCTAGCCCGTGCCGGGCGGCCCGGCCGGGCGGCGTACCCTTCTCATGCCTTCCGCGGTAGCGTGGTCGAATGCTGCGACTCATCGCCGTGGTCCTCATCCTGACGCTGGCCACACTGACGGCCCTCTTGCAGTTCGGTGTGCTGCCGAACCCCTTCGACCGGGCGCCCGCCGTCCCGCCGGTGCCACCGCTCCTGACGTCGCTCGAGGCCGGCGACACCGACGGCGTGGTGGCCGCCCTCGAAGCAGGCGCCGACCCGTCGCAGGTCGACGCCAACGGTCGCACGGCGCTCATGGTCGCCGCCCAGCACGCCGGGCCGCTGGAGATCGAGGCGCTGCTCGCGCACGGTGCGGACGTCGACGCCCGCTCGGCTGACGGGATGACCGCGTTGATGCTCGCGTTGCGGCACGCTCGCACGTCGGAGGTGCCGCTGCTGCTGCTCAACGCCGGCGCCGACCCGACGCTGACCGACGCTGCCGGCAACGGCATGCTGCACTTCGCGGATCAGAACAGCGCCGTTCGCAACAGCGGCCTGTACCCGCGCTTGCAGGAGTTGACCCAACTGCCGTTCTTCTCGGGCTGGCCGAGCGCCTACGTGGTGCCGGTACCTGGCTCGACGCTGAGTTCACGCGCCGCGCACTGGCCGGCGGCGCCGCGTGCCTACCGCAACGGCATCCACGAGGGCTTCGACTTCTACGACGGGGCGGTCTCCGGTGCGCCCATCGCGTACGGCACGGCGATCGTGGCGATGGCCTCGGGAACGGTGGTCCGTGCCGACCACGGCTACGTCGAGATGACCCGCGCCGAGTACGACGAGGTCATCGTGGCGTCGCGCACGGTGATGATCACGCCTGAGGACATGCTCGATCGGCTGCGCGGGATGCAAGTGTGGCTCGAGCACCCGGGCGGCTTCGTGACGCGCTACGCGCACCTCTCGAGCATCCCACCGGAGGTCCAAGTCGGCGCGCGCGTCACGCAGGGCCAAGTCGTCGGGTTCACGGGCAACTCGGGCACCGTCGAGGCCGCGGACGGGACGCAGGACGACCCGCACCCCCACGTCGAGATCTGGCGAGAGGACGAGTACCTGGGACAGGGACGCGAACCGGCCGAGATCTTCGAGATGGCGCGCCAGTTGTTCGGCAGCCGCGGCCTGCCGCCGCGCTGGGGACCCTGAGGCGCTCGGCCCCCAGCACGGTCGGTCAGATCAGCTGTTCTTGATCTCGATCTTGCGGACCTTCGCCTCGGCGACCTTGGCCATGCGCAGCGTCAGCATCCCATCGTGGACGCTGGCCTGAACGCCGTCCACGTCGACGTTGGCCGGCAGGCGGACGGTTCGGGTGAGGGCGCCTCGCGGGATCGCCTGGAGCCAGTAACGACGCTGCTCGTCCTCCGGGATGGCCGGGAGGCTGGCGCGGATGGTGAGCTGGCGCCCCTCGACGCTGATGTCGAGGTCGTCGGCCCTGACGCCCGGCACGGCGAGTTCGATGACGAGTTCGTCGTCGTTCTCGAACAGGTCCATCGGGTAGTTGGCGTCGTCGCGGTTGCCGACGCTGCCGCCGAGGTCTTGGAAGAGCCGGTCGATGGCGCTGAACGGATCGTCGCCGAGCGTCCAACGGGCCGGCGCGCTGCGGGTGTTACGAACGAGTGTCATGGTTACCTCCTCTGGCTGACGTGTCCGGCAGGAGCGCGCCTCGGCGATCGTCGAGGCGCTACCCCCTCCGCACTCAGAATATAAAACCTGAGCGTGAGTGCGTCAAGTCTCATGCGTGCTGCTACCACCACGGTACCCACTCCGACAACGGCTCCATGACGACCGGCACCCGTGCGCGCCGTCGTGGCCGCCTATACTCGAGGCGATGGACGGTCCCGATCCCCTCGCCAGCAGCACCCGCCGGAGCGAGTACCTCGCCGTCGTCGCCGGTGCGGCGACCGTCATCGCGGTCGCGCTCGCCTCGGGGCTGATCATCGGCCGCATGGCTGCCGACGGCAAGGCGGGACCGCGCGAGGCGGTTCACCTCGGTGCGCTCCTCGCGTTCTCGGCGGCATTCTTCCCTGTCGCCGGGCCCTGGGTCGGCGAGAAGCTCGACCGGGCAGCCCCCTGGCTCCTCATCGTCTCCACCCTGGCCGCGGCGACCGCCGTCGCATCGCTGCCCCAGTTCGGCCTCGCGCCCGTCCTCTTCATCCTCACCGCCGCGATGGCGGCGCACGTCGTCGGCACCCGCTGGGCCTACGCGCTGATCGCCGTCCAGACGCTCGTCGTGCTGCTCAGCACGCTGCGCGTCAGCGACGACGTCCTCGCGGCCGCCGTGCCTGCGATCGCGTACGGCGGCTTCCAGGTGTTCGCCCTGACGACGACCGTGGCGCTGCTCACCGAACGCCAGCTGCGCCAGTCCCTCGCCCTGGCCAACGCCGAGCTGCGCGGCGCCCGTGCGCTGCTCGAGGCGACGTCGCGCCAGGGGGAGCGCCTGCGGATCGCCCGCGACCTGCACGACCTCATCGGACACCACCTCACCGCTCTCGCCCTGCACCTCGAGGTCGCCGGTCACGTGGCCGACGGCCGAGCCAAGCTGCCGGTCGAACGCTCCCGCGCCATCGCAAGGCTCTTGCTCGCCGACGTTCGCGGCGTGGTCGGCGACCTGCGGGCCCACGAGATCGACGTCGTCGCCCTGCTGCGCGAGATGGTCGCCGACCTGCCGCGGCCGCACGTCCACGTCGACGTGCCAGAGACGCTCGAGGTCGTCGACGACGAGCGCGCCCAGACCGTCTTGCGGTTGGTGCAGGAGGCGCTGACGAACGCCCTGCGACACGGCGAGGCCGAGCGCGTCTGGATATCGCTGCGCCACGACGGCGACGCGCTCACCGTCGAAGTCCGCGACGACGGCCGCGGCGCCCGACACATCGAGGACGGGAACGGACTGCGCGGCATGCGCGAACGCCTCGCGGCGGTCGCCGGCCACCTCGACCTCGTCAGCGCACCGGGTCAGGGGTTCACCGTGCGCGCCCGCGTGCCGCTCCGGGGGGCCGACGCGTGACCCGGGTGCTGATCGTCGACGATCAGACGCTCGTGCGGCAGGGGATCCGGAGCCTGCTCGAGCTCGCAGACGGCATCGACGTGGTGGGCGAGGCGGCCGACGGCGTCGAGGCCCTCGAGCGCATCGAAACGCTCGCCCCGGACGTCGTGCTGCTCGACCTGCGCATGCCACGTCTGGACGGCATCGGCGTGCTCGAGGCGCTGCGCACGCGAGCCCACGCGCCGCCCTGCCTGATCCTGACCACCTTCGACGACGACGCCGCCGTGCTGACGGGCCTGCGCGCGGGCGCGAGGGGCTACCTGCTCAAGGACGTCTCGCTCGACCACCTCACCGAGGCGATCGCGGCGCTCGCCGAGGGACGCACCATGATCACGCCCGCGCTCACCGAACGCGTGATGCGCGGCCTCCGCGGCCTCGGCACCGACACCGGCGGCTTCGCGGAGCCCGAGGCACTCACGGAGCGCGAGACCGAGATCCTGCGCCTGATGGCCGGCGGCTACAGCAACAAGGAGATCGCCAACGCCCTCGACGTGGCCGAGGGGACCGTCAAGAACCACGTCTCGAGCGTGTTGTCGAAGCTCGGCGTGCGCGATCGGACCCGAGCCGTGCTGAAAGCGGTCGACCTCGGTCTGCTCTGAACGCCGTGCATGCGCGCCGCAGGCGGGGCGCCACGGGCGGGGTGCCACGGGCGGGGCGCGCCGCGCTCCGTCAGCGCGGCATCTCGAAGCCGGCGCGGCTCGACGACTGATAGTAGGCGTCGATGGCACGGCTGATCTCGTCGACGTCGTCGACCACCTTGAACAGGTGGAGGTCGTGCTCCGAGACCGTGCCGTGCCGAACGAGCGTGCCCTGCAACCACTGCACCAGGCCGCGCCAGTACTCCACGCCCACCAGGAAGATCGGGAACGGCGTGACCTTCTTGGTCTGCACGAGCGTCAGCGCCTCGAACAGCTCGTCGATCGTCCCGAAGCCGCCGGGGAACACGACGAACGCGGTCGAGTACTTCACCAGCATCACCTTGCGGATGAAGAAGTAGCGGAACTTCAACTCGTGGGTCTGGTACGGGTTCGGGTCCTGTTCGTGGGGGAGGTCGACGTTCAGGCCGATCGAGCGACCGCCCGCCTCGAACGCCCCCTTGTTGCCCGCCTCCATGATGCCCGGGCCGCCGCCGGTGATCACGGCGTAGCCCTGCCTGGCGAGGCTGGCCGCGAGGCGCTCGGCCTTCGCGTTGTACGGGTCGTCGCCCTTGAGGCGCGCGGAGCCGAAGATCGTCACGGCCTTGTCGACGTCGGCCATCTCCTCGAACCCCTGAGCGAACTCGCCCAAGATCCGAAACATGCGCCAGCTGTCCTCCGCCAGCGCCTCGATCACGTACTGGCGGTCGTTCTCCTCAGGATTCATCTGCGGATGCTACCGCGTCGGCGCCCCGCGCTCGGTTCCAGCTCGCCCAGCAGGCCCGCGAGGTCGTCGGCCACCACGTCGGCGCCCGCTGCCCGCAGTCGCTCGGCGTCGTGGGTCCCCCACGTGACCGCGAACGTGCGTAGTCCCGCAGCCTTGCCGGCGCCCACGTCGTGCGTCGTGTCGCCGACCATCCAGCGCCCGTCGCCCGCGACGGCCTGCAGCGCCCGCAACACCACGTCCGGCGCCGGCTTGTGGGGAAAGCCGTCGGTGCCCTGGACGTGGTCGATCGCCTGAGCGAGCCCCATCGCGTGCACGAAGCGCGTGGCCATGTCGCTGCGCTTCGTGGTGGCCACCGCGATGGCGTAGCCACGCTCACGCAGTTCGGCCAGGAGCTCGGGCACGCCCGGGTACGGCCGCGACTGGTCGGCGAAGTGCTCCGGGTAATGGCGCCGGTAGGCCGCCGCCAACGCCGAGACGGCCTCGCGCGGCGCGAACCGCTCGTACATGGTCTCCAGTGGCAGCCCGACCTCGGAGCGCACCTGGGCCGCCGACGGCGGCGTGATCCCGAGCTCCCCGAAGGCGTGCCGGAAGCTCGCGACGATGTCGGGGAGCGAATCGACCAGGGTGCCGTCGAGATCGAACACGATGGCGGGACGGCTCATTCGCGCAGGTAGGCCACGGTCACGCCGTGGCCACCCTCGTACGGGACTGCATCTTCGAACTTGCTCACCAATCGCTCCTCTCGCAGGTACTGGCGCACCGCGTCGCGGAGCACGCCCGTCCCCTTGCCGTGCAAGATCCGAACCGACTCGACCTGCAACGCGTGGGCCTCGCTCACGAAGTCACGGATCGCCTCGAGCGCGCCCTCGACCCGCTCACCCCTGACGTTGAGCTCGCGCTCGAAGCCGGCAGCGGCCGGTGTCGCGAGGCCGGGGCCACCCGAACGGCCGGGCGCGCGCGCCTTGGGCTCCTTGGGTGCCACCGGGGCGACGTCGCGCCGCGGCACCTCCACCTTGAGCAGGCCGAGCCGCACCACCAGGGTGTCGCCACGGATCTCGACGATCGGCCCCTCCGCCTCGTACGAGGCGACCCGCACGACCTGTCCCGGGCGGAGCGGATCGGTCTTGACGGGACGCTGCTCACGCGCTTCGCCGCCCCCCTGCGCAGCCTTCTGGCGCGTCTCGCGCCGCAGGGCCTGGATCGCCTCGAGCGCCTTGCCGCGCTGCTCCGGCTGCTCGCGCGCCGTCCGACGCAGCTGCGTGGCGCGCTGCAACGTGTCGTGCAGGAGCGCGTCCGCCTTCTCGCCGGCCTGCGCCAACAGCTCGGACTCGCGCTCGCGCAGGCGTTCGATCTGCGTGCGCAGCAGCTCGGCCTCGGCACGCGCCTGGTCGCTGCTGCTGCGAGCGGCGTCGAGTTCGCGCTGCAGTGCGTCGCGCTGCCCCTCGAGCGTCTCGAGCAAACGCTCGAGACGCGCCCCCTCCGGCCCGAGCAGCGCCTCGGCGCGCTGGAGCAACGGCTCTTCCAGCCCGATCCGGCGCGCGATGGCGAGCGCGTAGGAGCGCCCCGGCTGCCCGATCGTGAGCTCGAAGGTCGGCTCCAGCGCC
The DNA here is from genome assembly GCA_007695125.1 of Trueperaceae bacterium. GTDB lineage: Bacteria > Deinococcota > Deinococci > Deinococcales > Trueperaceae > CSSed10-48. The sequence goes on from REEJ01000160.1 coordinate 12,689, forward strand.
TCGACGTCGAACCGCATCGCGGCGTTGCGCACGCCCTCGGTGCGTGACGCGAACACCTTGAGCGGCGCCAGGTGCGTGGTCACGAGACCCACCGCCCGGCGCTCCACGAGCACCTCGAGGATGGCTTGCGACAGCGCCGCGCCCTCGTCCGGGTCGGTGCCCGAGCCGAGCTCGTCGACCAACACCAACGTGTCGGGATCCGCGACGTCGACGATGCGACGCAGGTTCGTGAGGTGGGCGGCATACGTGGAGAGGCTCGCCTCGATGCTCTGCTCGTCGCCGATGTCGGTGAGGAGCGACGCCACGCGCGGGAGCCGCACGCGCCGCGGCCGACCGTCGGCACGACGCTCGGCGCCGGCCGCGACGAACAGCCCGGCGTGGGCCATCAGCACCGCCAAGCCGAGCGTCTTGAGCAGCACCGTCTTGCCGCCGGCGTTCGGCCCGGTGACGACCATCAAGCGCTCGTCGCCCCCGGCGCCCCCGAGCAGCACGTCGTTCGGCACGCACGCCTCGACCAGCGGGTGGCGGGCGTCCGGGAGCGCGACGGGTGCGCCCTCGGCGACGTCGGGCCGCGTCAGGCGCCACTCGCGCGCCAAACGGGCCGACGCGAGGGCCAAGTCGAGCTCCGCCAACGCTGCCAACGTCGGTTCGAGCCCGGGCTCGAAGGCGACACGTTGACCGAGCGCCAGCAGGATCCGGCGGACCTCGTCGCGCTCCTCGAACTCGAGCAACACCAGTTCGTTGTTCATCGGCACCACCGGCGCCGGTTCGACGAACACCGTCTGACCCGAGTCGGACGTGTCGACCACGATGCCCGGCACCCGCGACTGCGCCGAGGCCTTGATCGGGATCACGTAGCGGTCGCGCCGGAGGGTGACGATCGGATCCTGCACGTGCTCGGAGTGCTGCGCCAGCAGCTGTGCCAGGCGCTCGCGGATGCGGCCGCGCAGCGGCTGCAGGCGACGCCGGATCTCGCGCAGCTTCGGGGTGGCGTCGTCGCGGACCTCGCCCTGGGTGTCGAGCTGTTCCCGCACCAGGCGCAACACGCCGTCGAAGCTCGTCATCGCCTCCGCCAACTCGCGCAGGCGCGGGCGGTCGCCCGACGCGATGGCCCGCCTGACCGTCGCCGCCGCGTCCATCGTGTACGCGATGGAGAGGATCTCGCGGCCGTCGAGCACCCCGCCGTCACGGACGCGCTCGACGAGCGGCCGGACGTCCTCGACGCCGCCCAGTGCCAGGTCGTCGCCGAGCAGCACCTCGTCGGTGCGCTCGAACGCGAGCGTACGCGCGGCGTCGTCGAGATCGGGACGCACCAGCAGCGCACGCTCGCGCCCGAGCGGTGTCGCGGCACGCTCGGCGAGCGCCGCGATCACGCGGTCGAACGAGAGCTTCTCGAGGGTGGCGGGCAAGACCTGCATAGCGCAGCGATGATACGCCCTGAGCGCGCACCGCGGCGTTTCGCGCTCGCGTCGGCAGCGGCGGCGTCGCTCAGGTGCTGGTCGCGGCCTCCTGCCCCGTCTCCGCGCGCACCTGTACGGCCTGGATGGCGGTCAGCGCGATCGTGTAGACGATGTCCTCGACCAACGCGCCGCGCGACAAGTCGTTGACCGGTCGCCGCAGCCCTTGCAGCATCGGCCCGATCGCCACCACGTTGGCGCTGCGCTGCACGGCCTTGTAGGTGGTGTTGCCGGTGTTGAGGTCCGGGAAGATCAGCACCGTCGCGCGCCCCGCGACGTCGCTGTCGGGCGCCTTCTGGCGGCCGACGCTCTCGACGGTGGCGGCGTCGTACTGCAAGGGGCCGTCGACCTGGAGATCGGGGCGGCGCTCGCGCACCAAGGCGGTGGCTTCACGCACCTTGTCGACGTCGCTCCCGCTGCCCGAGGTGCCGGTGCTGAACGACAGCATCGCGACGCGCGGCGGGATGCCGAAGGCCGCGGCCGAATCGGCCGTCTGGATGGCGATGTCGGCGAGCGCAGCCGCGTCAGGGTCGGGGTTGATCGCGCAGTCGGCGAACGCCAGCACCTGTTCCGGCAGGCACATGAAGAAGACGGAGCTGATGAGACTGGCGTCCGGCTTGGTCTTGATGAACTGCAGCGCCGGGCGCACCGTGTTCGCGGTGGTGTGGACCGCTCCCGACACCAGGCCGTCGACGTGGCCCGCCTCGAGCATCATGGTGGCGAGCGCGACGTCGTCGAGCAGCTGCTCGCGCGCCACCGGCTCGGTCATGCCCTTGTGGCGCCGCAGCTCGACCATGCGCTTGACGTAGCGCTGGCGCAGCCACGGCGTCGGCTCGATGATCTCGAGGGCCGCGGGCAGCGTCACACCCTGCGCCTCGGCGACGCGTTCGATCTCGGCCTTGCGACCGATCAGAGCGCAGCGCGCGATGCCGCGCTCTTGGCTGATCGCCGCCGCCCGGACGGTTCGAGGCTCCTCGCCCTCCGGGAGGACGATGCGGGCGTCGGCTTCGCGAGCCGCGGTCACGAGCCGGTGCATGAACGCCGCTGGCGACAGCCGCGGCTCACGATCGGTGGCGATGCGCTCGCGCAGGTAGGCGACGTCGATCCGCGACGCGACGGCGTCCATGACCGTCTCCATGCGCTCGACGTCGTCGATCGGGACCTCGAGGTTCATGGCCGCCGCCCGCACGCTGGTGACGTACGAGTCGGTCTCGGTGCGCAACAGCGGCAGGCCGGTCGCGAACGCGCGCTCGCACAGCTTGAGCGTCTCGGCGCCGGGTTCGAGCCCGCCTGTGACGACGATGCCCGCGAGCGGCACGCCGTTGAGGGCCGACAAGCAGGCCGCCACCAGCACGTCGTCGCGGTCGCCGGGCGCGACCACCAGCGCCTCGGGCCGCAGGCGGTGCGTCATGTTGCGCACCGTGCGGGCGATCATCGCCACGTCGACCACGCGACGCGTCTCCCACTCGCCGGCGTGGATCGGTTCGGCGTCCAAGTGATGGGCGACGTCGATCACGCGCGGCGTGACCATCGCAGGGTCCCACGGCACGGCGCCGATCAGGGCGAAGCCGGTCTCGCCGAACGCCGGCAGGGCGGCAGCGAGGTCGTCGGGGTCGATCACGCGCTCCGGCTGCTTCAGTCGACTACGGGTGCCGCCGGCGACCTCGGGCGTCGGCTCGTTCAGGCGGTTGACGATCGCTCCGAGCACCTTCGGCGAGCCGACGCCTCCGTACGGTCGAGCGGTTGCCACCAGCCGCGCCGAGAACGCCTCGAGCGTGCCGCGACCGGGGCTGCCGACCAGGACCACCTCGGCGTCGAGCGCCCGGGCGAGCTCGCCGTTCAGCGCCGCCAGGTTGGGGTGATCGGCGGTGGCGACCAGCCCTTCGACGATCACGACCTCCGCGCCGTCCGCCACCTCCTGATAGCGCGCGACCGCGTCTTGGAGCACGCGGCCGGTGTCGCCGGCGTCGAGCAGGTCGGCGACCTCTGCGTACGGGCGCGGCTCGGGTGCGTCGAGGCCCGTGGTCAGCCGCACGAAATGGGTGCTGCGCTCGGGACCCGCGACATCGCCGGGCTGGCGGATCGGCTTGAGGAAACCGACCCGCAGGCCCTCGCGGTCGAGGGCGCGCACCAGTCCCAGGCAGACCGACGTGAGGCCGGCCCCCGGACCGCTCGGAACGACGAAGAACGCATGCGTCTGGGCCATGGTCCATGCTACGGCAGGTCGCCCGGGCCGTGCGTCCCGCGCTTTCGCCGTGCACCCACGGCTAGGACGCGATACGATGCCTGCATCGGCCCATCTCGAACCCGTCCCGAGGGGCGTGCGGAGGGCCGCCGCGACGCCGCGAGAGGAGTCCGCCCAGATGGCTGAGCAGGAGAAGCAGCAGCCTCACCACGCCGACGACGCAGACCTGGGACCGAACACGCTCACGGATTCGCCACCCGGCCAGGGCTCGCAGGAGGCGTCGACCGGTGCTGGTATGGGTGCGGCCGCGGGCGCCGTTGCGGGCGCGGCACCCGACACCCTCACGCGCTTCGTAGCGTTCCTGATCGACGCCGTCGCGGTCGCGCTGATCGGCTTCGTGCCGATCATCGGTGGCCTGGCCGGCATCGCGTACGTGCTCTTCCGCGACGGCCTCGACATCGAGTTCATGCAGCGCCGCTCGCTCGGCAAGAAGCTGATGAAGCTCACCGTCGTACGCACCGACGGCCTGCCGATGGACCCGATGACCTCCGCGCGACGCAACTGGCCGCTTGTCTTCGGTTCGCTCGCGCAGCTCCTGGTCTACATCCCGGTGATCGGCTGGATCCTGATCCCGTTCGTCGTCATCGCCGGCGCCGTGCTGGTGATCATCGAGATCGTGCGCATCCTGACCAACCCCGACGGCCGGCGTATCGGTGACGACTACGCTGGGACGAAGGTGGTCACCGCCGCCGAGTGACCCCGTCATCCGCACGCACCCCCTCAGGACCCGCTGCCAGCGATTGGCGGCGGGTCCTGGCTGTGCTGTTCGTGGCGCAGCTGCTCACCGCCATCGGCTTCTCGACCATCTTCCCCTTCCTCCCGAACTACGTCGAGCACCTCGGCTCGGCGACCGGTGCACCGATCCTGCTCATGGTGACGCTGGTGTTCTCGGTCCAGGCGTTCGCGATGATGCTCGCCTCGCCCGTGTGGGGCGCCCTGGGCGACCGCTTCGGACGAAAGCGCATGGTCGAGCGCGCCATGTACTCCGGCGCCGTGACGATCCTGCTCATGGCGTTCGCAGGGTCGGCCGAGGAGCTCGTCGGGCTGCGGCTGCTGCAGGGCCTCACGACCGGTGTCATGGGCGCGAGCACGTCGATGGTCGCCGCAGCCGTGCCGCGTGAGCGCATCGGCTACGCCATGGGGTTGATGCAGACCGCGCTGCTGTCGGGCGTATCGGTGGGCCCGGTGATCGGCGGGCTCCTGGAGTTCGCGTTCGGCTACCGCGCTGCGTTCCTCATCACCGCCGGCCTGCTGCTGACGGGCGGACTGCTCGTGACCACGCTGGTTCGCGAGCACTTCGTGCCGCCTTCGCGCGAGGGGCGACGACCCGGACTCGGCGGCTTCGTGCAGGGTCTCGGGGCGGTGGTGCGAACCCCGGTGGTAGCGCCGGTCTTCTTCGTGCGCTTCCTGGCCTGGACGGGGCGCAGCATGATCATCCCGTTCCTGCCGTTGCTGGTGGCCGGACTGATGGCCGGCGCGAGCACCGCCGGGCTCGTGACGGGCCTGGCGATCGGCGCCTCGAGCGCCGCCGGCACCGTGACGAGCGTGTTGCTCGGCCGGTTCGGCGATCGCGTGGGGCACCGCCGCGTCGCGCTGGCGTGCGCCGGCCTCACGGCGCTGGCCTACGTCCCGCTGACGTTCGTGTCGTCGCCGCTGGCGCTGATCGTGCTGTACGCCTTGACGGGCGCCACGATCGGTGGCGTCCTGCCGACGCTCTCGGCCCTGCTCGCGCGCGTCACCGACAAGACGGTGGCGGGCGCCGTCTACGGCCTCGACAACTCCGTCGGGGCGGCGGCGCGCGGCCTCTCGCCGATCCTCGGCGGAGCGGTGGTGGCGTTCGCCGCCGGCGCCGGGGTCGCACCGTCCGCGAGCGACTACGCCACGGTGTTCGTGGCCGCCGCGTCGTGCTTCGCGCTCGCCCTGGTCATGCTGGCGTGGCTCGTGCCGTCGGCCGTTGACCGCGGCCCCGAGGCGCGGTAGCGTCGAGGCGTCACCAGGGGTGCCCGTGTCCCGGCGAACGAGCCGCGGACGAACGAGCGGGCTGAGAGCACACCCTCGAACCTGATCCCGGTCGTGCGGGCGGAGGAAGCGTGACGACGAACGCGGCGGTTGCCGCGCTCGCCCTCCGAACCTTGCGACCGAGACCGGTGACGGAGAGGCGACATCATGCGATACACCAGCACTCCACGTTCACGGTTGCACGCCGGCATCATCGCCATCGTCCTGGGCGTCGCGCTCGCGGGCACGGCCGCGGCCGAGAGCGTCACCGTCTTGACCCACGACTCGTTCGCCGTGAGCCGGTCCGTCATCGACGCCTTCACGGCCGAGACCGGCATCGAGGTGCGCTTCGTCGCCGGCGGCGACGCCGGCGCCACCTTGAACCGCGCCATCCTGACGCGTGACCGCCCGGTCGCAGACGTGCTGTTCGGTGTCGACGAAGGCATGCTGTCGCGCGCGCTGGCGGCCGACCTGTTCGAACCCCACCACAGCCCCGAACGGGTCCACGTCGACCCGGTCTACGATCTCCCCGCCTTCGGCGATCACGTCACGCCCATCGACGCCGGCTTCGTGACGTTCAACCTCGACCGCGCCTGGTTCGAGGCCGACGGCCGTCCGTTGCCGACGTCGCTCGACGACCTCGCAGATCCCGCCTACGCCGACCTGACGGTGGTCATGGACCCGGCCACGAGCAGCCCGGGCCTGGCCTTCGTGCTGGGCACGATCGGCGTCTACGGCGAGGACGGCTGGCTCGAGTACTGGGCGAGCCTGCGTGACAACGGCCTGGCGGTGCGCAGCGGCTGGAGCGACGCCTACTACACGGCGTTCAGCCGCTACGGAGGTGACCGTCCGATCGTGCTGTCGTACGCCAGCAGTCCGGCCGCCGAGGTGCTGTTCTCCGACGATCCCGACGCCGACGAGGCCCCCACGGCGAACCTGCGCTGCGCTGGCTGCAGCGTGCGGCAGATCGAGACCGCGGGCGTGCTGCGCGGCGCGGCGAACCCCGAAGCCGCGCGAGCGTTCGTCGACTTCATGCTCTCGGAGACGTTCCAGGCCGACGTGCCCCTGCAGATGTTCGTGTACCCGGTCCGGGCCGGCACGCCGCTCCCCGCCACCTTCGAGGCCTTCGCCGAAGTGCCGGACGCGCAGGAGCTGGCGCCGCTGCCGAGCGCGCTCGAGGCAGAGCAGATCGAGCGCTGGCTCGATCAGTGGACCGAGGTCGTGCTGCGCGGCCGCGATCCCTCCAGCACCAGGTAGCGCACCGCTGCCGACAGGTAGCCAGCGACCGCCCGCGGGCCGAGGTCGTAGAAGGCAGCCCACGCCGCCGCGGTGTCGCGCTCGTAGTCGCCCTGGGCCGCCGCCCCCGTGGGGTCGTCGGCCGCCTCGGCGGCGCCGGGGCCCGGGTCGGCAGCTCCGCCGCTGACGTGCGATGCGACCGCGCTCCGCGCCAACCACGCCTGACGGACCGCGTGACCGATGATCACGTCGAGCACCAGATCGCCTTCGACCCGCAGGTCGGGCGCCGCCTCGGTCAGCGCCGCGAGCGTCTCCAAGGCCTCGACCGACAGGTGTCGGTACTCGGCCGCCGGGACGCGGTGCAGCAGGTGCTCGACGCGCTGCGCGAAGGTGCGCTCGCCAGCGGTGGTGGCCGCCCGCTCGACCGCCGACTCGAGCCGGTTGCGGCGGTCGAGCTTGTCGCCGATCACGAGCGCATCGGCGTGTTCGAGCAGGTCCCAGACGCGGGCGTAGAAGCCCTTCGGCACGCGCAACAAGGCGCCCTCGCGCTGGCGCCAACGCCACCAGCCGTCGGGCGTCGGCTCGTCGTCCGCCGCTCCAGCGTCACGCGCGGCGGCGGCGTCCGGCAACGAGGCCACGCCCTTCGCGACGCGCAGCGTCTCGGTCCGTCGCTGCGCCTCGCGCGCAGCGTCGAAGGCGGCGAGCACGCGGCGCAACCGTGCCACCACGGCGGCGGGCGAGCAGCGCATCAGGCGCTCGTACCCCTCGTCGGGCGTGCACCCTTGCTCCTCGGCGAGCCCGACGGCGAGCAACTGGATCAGGTGCCCGACGCGCAGGGTGAGGATGCCCCGGAACAACTCGGGCTCGCCTCGCACCAGGCTCGCGAGCGCGACGATCATCTCCTGCGTCAGGACCCTGTCGCGCGGGTCGTCACGGCAGTAGCGGTCGATCGTGGCCAACAACTCGTCGGAGGGGAGCGGCCGCGTGACGGTAGCCGCCTCGGCGTAAGAGCGGCCGACGACGACACGCCGTTGCGCCGCGAGCAGGTCGGAGAGCGCGTCGTTCAGGAAGGGATCGACCTTGCCGAGCAGGCCGGCGGCGTGGCGCACCAGCGTCCAGGCGCGCGCCTCGCCGGCGGCCGCATAGACGTCTTCGAGCAGCTCGTCGACGCTCGCACCCAAGGCAGCGACGCGGTGTTCGGGCCCCGCGAGCCGCTGCAGCGCGGCGAGCAGCTCCACCTGCTCCGCGAGGTCGCTGCTCTCGATGAGCCGCTCGGCGAGCACGCCGACGTCGGCCTCGCGTTCGATGCCGAGGGCGACGGCGGCGTCGAGCGCGCCGTTCGGGGTCGCGGGCGGTAGGCGCCTGACGGCAGCGCGGGGCGCGAGCAACGGTTCACCGTCGTCGCGCCACTCCCCGAGATCGTCGATGCGCTCCTCGTTGGTCACCAGCAGCAGCTCACCCAGGCTGCCCAGCCGGACCGGCACGTCGCCCACCCGACCGGCCCGCGCCTCCGCCAGGAACGTCTCGAGCGCCTCGCGACCGTGCTCCAGGTGCTCCACGCCGAGGAGGATGGTCATGGTCGGCCTGCCGAGCAGCGTCCAGTGGCGGTGCAGGTAGGCGATCTCCGCACGCAGGCGCGCGACCAGGGTCGCCGGATCGAGCGACAGGTAGAACTCCTGCTGATCGAACAGGGCTGGGAGGAACACGAAGCGCTCGCCCTGGAGGGCGTAGGCGCGCGACGTGGCGAGGCTCTGCAGCCGGCGCGGAGGGCGACCGCTCAGGCCCAGCTCCGGGCTCCGTCCGACCTCGCTGAAGGCGCGCGCCAGCGTGACCGAGCGGCGCACGCGCAGCGGCTCGAGGTCCTCGGGCAGCTCGGCCCTGATGCCGCGCTCGCCGTACGCGGCGGCCGCGGCCGCGTCCTGCGCCAGGAACGCCAGCTGGACGACGGGCCGCGAACGCGTCTGGGCGAAGCGATGACGACCGAGCGGGTCGAGGTCGGCAGGGCGCAGCACGCCCTCGCGCAGCATGCGCGCCAGCAGCCACAGGCTCTGGGCCCACACCAACGGGACGTTCTCGCCAGGCTCGCGCGGCTGCGAGCCCGGCTCGCGCCGTTCGGCCTCGATGCGCTCGACGGGCACGAGGTAGAGCTCGGGCAGCAGCGCCTCGCCGTCGACCGCGACGGCGAGCTCGGCGAGCCGTGCCAGGTGCGCGTCCGCCTCGGCGCGCTCGCCGCGGAACGAGGCGTCGAGCGCCAGGTAGGCCTCGAACAGGGGCCACTCGGCCTCGATGTGCGCGAAGCGTTCGAGCTCGATGGGCTCGTAGTGGAGCCGACCGGGGTCCTCGAGTGCGGTCTGATGACCGTCGCGCAAGAAGCGCTTGAGGCCGTGGCGACCACGCAGCCGCTCGACGACGGTCGCGCGCGTGCTCGAGGCCAACGCGGCGTCGTCGATCGCGAAGGCCGGGAAGCCGATGATCGACAGGAGCGCTGCGTCGACCTCCTTGGAGGCCGATTCGCGCGGCAGCATCGCCTCGAGCGTGACGCGGGCCCGGGCGATGTCGTCGGGTTGGACGTGGATGACGCTGGACTGACCGCCGCGGGGACCGTACAGGTTCAGACCGGAGAGCGCCTCGAGGGCTGCCTTCGCCATCCCGACGGAACTGGCGTTGACCTCGGGGAGTCCGTGGTTGGTCTTGTCGCCGCGCTCCCAGATGCCGTAGTCGGGGGTCCGGTAGGAGCGACCGACGTAGTAGACGAGGTTCTGGACGAAGCGAACCTCCGAGCGCGCCTGGACGATGGCGAGACCGGAGGCGGTCATCTGCGCGAGCATCAGCAGCCACAGCGAGGTGGCGTCGAGTTGGAGGTGGCCCCAGGCGTCGTCGCCGACCACGCTGTCGCCGCTGTCGGTCGCGAACTTGGCGTGCAAGGCGTCGGCGGGTGCCTGCGAGCGCTTGAACGCCTCGACCTTGTCGCTCTGGCGCATCATGCTGCGCAGCAGGCCGCGCATGAGCCGCACGGTGTCGTGCTCGAGCTCCACGCCACGCCCGTACGGGTCGTCGTGGCGACGGTAGGCGAGCGCCAGGCCCCAGACCGCCAGGACCGAGTAGACGTTGTCGCGCACCCAAGCGTCGGTGTAGTCGCCGTGCTGGTTGACGGCCGTGCTGGCGGGCAGCAGGCCAGAGACGGGGTGCTGGCGCGTCAGGATCACACGCCTGATCTCGTCGTGGAAGCGGTCGATCGTATCCATGCCCTCGCTCTCGGGCGCCCATCGGCGCGCGCTCAACGTGCGGGCGGGCCTGCCACCGAGGTGACGGGCCCGCCCACACCAAGCCGGTCACGACGCTAGCACGCCGACGTCGGACCGCCCGGTCGCGCCTCGAGCGCCTCGCCACGGGCCTCGCCCCAGAGCTCGCCGAGCGCGTCGGAGGTTCCCAGCACGTGCTCCAAGCTCCCGCGCGCGACGATGGCGCCGCCCTCCAGCACGAGCACCTGGTCGGCGCGCTCGAGCGCGGCGCGGCGATGCGAGACCACCAGGCAGGTGGCGGTGTGGCCCTGGTCCCGGAGCGCGAACACGCCCTCCCACAGCGCTCTTTCGGTCTCGACGTCGAGCGCGCTCGAGAGGTCGTCGAACACCAGCAGTTCCGCCTCGCGCATGAACATGCGCGCCGCGGCCGAACGCTGCACCTGACCGCCGGAGAGGCGCACACCGCGCGAGCCGACCTCGGTGTCGAGGCCGCGGTGCAAGACGGCGACGTCGTGCTCCATGACGGCGAGTTCGATCGCGCGCCGCAGGCCGGACTCGTCCGTGCGCCCCATCGCGACGTTCTCGCGCAGCGTGTCGGAGAAGAGGCGCGGCACCTGGCTGGTGTAGGCGCTGCGCGGCGGGACGAAGTGGCTCGCCGGGTCGGTCACCAGCGTGTCGTTCCACCACACCTCGCCCGCCTCGCGCGGGAGCAGGCCCATGAGCACGCGCACCAGCGTCGACTTGCCGGACCCGACGCGTCCCGTGACGACGGTGAACGAGCCGCGTGGGAGCTCGAACGAGACGTCGTCGAGCGCGAGCGTGCCGTCGCCGTGGCGGGCCCTGAGGCCCCGCACACGCAGCTCGCGCAGGGGCTCGCTGGCGGGTCGCGTGTCGCGGAAGGGCGGCGCTCCGTCCTTCAGATGCAGCTCGGCGGGAGCGACCACGGTCTCCGCGCCGCCGTCGTGCAGCAGGGTGGCGAGCCGCTCGAAGGCGACGCCGGTGCGCTTGTGCTGCACCATCATGGCGCCCAGGAACGAGATCGTGCCGGTGAGGCGCGGCAAGAACGTCACGAACAGCGCGAAGTCGCCGACCGTGAACGTGCCGCGCTGCATGGCACCGGCGCCGATCAGCAGGATGATGCCCGTGGCGACGTTGACCATGTTGTCGTTCACCGACTTGAACACCTCGGCGAGCAACGAGTCGGTGAGGGCCGTGCGCCGACGCACGGCGTTGCGGCGGTCGAACTCCGCCAGGACGCTCTCCTCGCGCCCCGCGCCCTGGACGGCCTGGACGGCGTTGAAGGTCTCGCCCAGGAAGTCGGTCACCCGGCCCGTGGCCTCGCGCATGGCGCGGCGCACGCGCCGGATGTGGGGCCGCAGCGCGTTGGTGAGCAGCAGCGTGAAGAGCAGCGGCAGGCAGATCAACGCGGTCATGAGCGGGTCGACCTGGTACATCACCACGAGGGCGATCACGGCGAAGAGCACCAGGCCCCACATGTCGACCCACTGCTCGAGGTACTGGCCGATGTCGTCGACGTCGTCGCGGAAGCGGCTGATCGCCTCGGAGGGGGAGTCGGGGAGCCGGCGCGTGCCGGGGGCGGTGAGCAGGTAGGCGAGCAGGTTGCGCCGCATCCGGGCGACCACCTCGGCCCAGTAGCTCGACCAGGCGTACACGCCGCCGGCGAGCGTGGCGATGCGCGCCACGTCGACGGCCAGGGCCAAGGCGAGGTAGGTCCAGGGGCTGAGCGCCGCCGCAGCTTGGCCCGAGAGACCGTCGAAGATGCCCTTCATGAAGAGCCCGGCGAGCACGGGCGAGGCGTGGACGAAGAGCCAGATCGCGACGTTCACGAGCAGCAGCGCCGGTCGGTGCCAGGCGAGGGTGAGGAGCAGCCGCAGCGTGGGCGGTCCTGCGCGCTCACGCGCGGCCGCGGCGGTGGGTGTGGTGGTGACGGTGGTCATGCGAGCTCCAAGAGGTCGGGATGGTCGGTGTCGACGCCGCGGCCGGCTGCGAGCAGGCGGGCGTAACGGGAGGTCGGGTCGGCGGCCAGGCGCGCTCGCGGGCCGTGCTCCGCGACGCAGCCAGCGTCCAGGATCATCACCTCGTCGGCGCGCTCGATCGTCTCCAGGCGGTGGGCGATGATGATCGCCGTGCGCCCGCGCAGGAGTCGGTCGACGCAGCGCTCGAGGTGCCGCTCGGTGGCGGGGTCGAGACGCGACGAGGGCTCGTCGAGGATCACCAGGCCGGGGTCCTTGAGGAAGACCCGGGCGAACGCGAGCAGCTGCGCCTCGCCGGCAGAGAGGTTGCCGCCGCCGGCCTTCACGAAGGTGTCGAGCCCGTCGGGGAGGTGCGCCAGCCAGTCGCCCAGGCCGACCTCGTGGAGCACGGCCAGCACGCGTGCGTCGGGCACCCCGCGGTCGAAGAACGTCAGGTTCTCCCGCACGCTGGCCTGGAACAGCTGCACGTCTTGCGTGACCATGCCGACGCGGGCGCGGAGCTCGGCCAGGTCGACGTCGGTGGTCGCTACGCCGCCGAGTCGCACGGCGCCCTCATTCGGGTCGTAGAAGCGGAAGAGGAGGCGCGTGAGCGTCGTCTTGCCGCTCCCGGTGCGACCGAGCAGGCCCAGGACGCGCCCCGGCGCGAGGCGCAGCTCGACGCCGTCCAAGATCGGCGGGGTGTCGGGCGCAGCGTCGGCGTACGAGAAGCGCACGCCCTCGAAGCGCACCTCGAGGGCGCCGCTCGGGAGCGCCGTGGCGGCTCCCGGGGTGAGCGCACTCTCGGTGCGGAAGAGCTCGTCGACGCGGCCGATGCTGGCACCGGCGCGCTGCAACTGCTGCATCTGTTGGGTGATCTGCTCGATGGGCGCCTGCAGCATGATCATGTACTGGAAGACCATGTAGCCCGTGCCGAGCGTGATGGCGCCGATGGTGACGAGGTGGATCGAGGCGCCGAGGGTGACGAGGCTGCCGAGCACGAAGAGCCCGTAGCTCGAGAGCCACACCACCGAGCGCAGCATCCAGGCGCGGCGCGTGTCGAAGAAGAAGGTGCGCACCGGCGTGAGGAAGCGGTGCAGCGCGTGCGGACCGCCGCCGTTCGCGCGGACGTCCTCGATGCCGGCGAGCCGCTCCTCGATGAAGCCGAACACCTTGGCGTTGGCCTCGCGCTCGAGCGTGGTGGCGGGGACGGCGACCTCGCGCGTGCGCGCCAGCACGGCCAGTTCGAGCAGCGTGAACAGCGTCAACGCCGCCCCGATCCACAGGTTCTCGATCCACAACACCGTGAGGATGCCGACGAGCAGGAGCATCCCGCCCAGCACCCGGACGGAGAACTGCGCGAAGAAGTCCGACAGCGCCGTGACGTCGCCGTCGATCCGCTCGATCATCTCGCCGGCGGTGCGCGTCTTGTGGAAGCCGAGGTCGAGCCCCAGGCAGTGCCGTGCGAGGTCACCGCGCAACGCGTTCGTGGCGGTCCAACCCACAGCCGCGCCGGCGTAGGTCGCACCGGCGCCGAGCAGCTGCGTGAGGAGCGCCACGACCAAGAACAGCAGCGCCAGGCCCGCCAGGCCCCCAGGCGCCCACCACACCGGGTCGGCGACCATGGTGGCGTCGATGCCCGCACCGCCGGCTGCGCTGGCGCTGGCAGCGTCGATGAAGCGCCGTAGGATCTGCGGCACCAGCAGCTGCAGGCCGATGCTGCCGAGCAAGAGCAGGGCCAGCGCGAGCGCGGCACGCCACTGCGGGCGCAGGTAGCGGCCGAGCATGCGCCCGTAGCGTTGGAAGGTGGGCGCGCGCGGGGCGGCGGGGGTCGGGCGGACGGCGGTGGTGGTCATGGCTTTCCCTCAGGAGACGGCGTCGGAGCTGCGGGTGGTGTGGCTTCGGTGTCGCCCGCGGGTCGCGGTCTCCAGGGGGACCAAAGAAACGACCGTGGGCTTCTGGGAGGGCCCACGGTCGAGGTTCGTCGCGTGTATGCGTTGCCGGTCAGTCGGCAGACCTCTCCCTGGGCACCGGGGCGCGGGGCCCGGCCGCGTTCATCACGGCGGGGCGGAACCGTCCGGCGAGGCCGGTACGGAGCGCGAGGGTGCGTGGGGACAGGTCGATCATGACGAGCGAATAGTAGCGGGGAATACAGTGCATGTCAAGAGGCGTGCGGGGCGAATCGATCGCGCCACCACTGGCGTCGCCGCGAGCTGCCCCCGACGAGGTCACGGACACAGCTCCGGCAGCCCCAACCAGCCCACGTGGTCGCCGCGGGCGCAGCGCTGCGCCTCGGTCGCCGCCACGATCCGCCAGTGGCCGCCGTCCATGCGCTCCAGCACGACCACGTCGCGCAACGCCGCCACCGAGTCGTCGAGCAGGCCGCCGACGGTCAGGCTGACGACGCTGTACGGCGCGAACTCGACCTGGGTGTCGCGGCGTTCGACGTCGACCACCGCGCTCTCGGGCATGGTCGGCAACCACTCGAGCGCCACGCGCAGCGGATCGAACGCCCACGCTGCGTCGGCGTCCGCCGCTTCCGCCACGCGCTCCGCGAGACGCTCCAGCTCGGGCTCGGGCCACGTCCGACCGGCCGCGCTCGGTCGCGACGGCAGCACCGGACTGAGCCACAGCGAGCCACCCGCACTGTGCAGGCGCAGGTGCTCGCCGTCGAGCGCGTACGTGAGGGCGCCCTCGAGCGTCTGCAGCACGGCTTGCTCCTGCCGCATGAGGTCGTCGGGGCACATCATCAGCGTGCTGACGATCCGACCGATCACGATCTGCTGACCGACGCCCGTGGCGAGCGGTGCCGACAGCTGGTTGCATCCGGCGGTCCCCAGCATGCGGCCCGAGACGAGGTCGAAGCGCAGCGCCGGATCGCGCTCGCGGCCGAACTCGAGCCGTTCGTTCGCCACGGCGGCGGCGTGGATGCGCCACTGCACGTCACCGAGCGGCACGTCTTCGAGCACGGCGGCCACGCGCAACGCTCCGGCTGCGGCAGCGCCGTCCGCGAGCACGCGGTAGGCGTGCCCATCGATCGGCTCGAAGCCCTCGATGGCGCCCTCCCAGGCGCGCCAGTCGGTCGAACCGAGCGGCCTGACCAGGGGACAGGTCGTGCTCGGTGCGCCCTCGCAGGCGACGGGCAGGGGGGCGATGTCGATCAACGTCCAGCGCTCGACGCCCTGCGCCACGGCGACCTGGAGCGCTGCCGCCGTCAGTGCCGCCACGACGACGGCGACGACCGACCGAAGCGGGGCCCACGGCAGCCCGCGCGACATACCGATCACGCGCGTCTGGTGGTGAATACCGTGCATCTCGACCTCCCTGGGAGCGCTCACGTCGCCGCGATCGACGCCGGCTCGAAGCACAGCACGGCGTCGCCGTCGGAACCGGGCTCGGGGTGCAGCGTCACCGGCCCGAGCGAGGCCGGGAGCACGCACGACGAGGCCCGCTCGATGCGCTCCTCGCCATCATCGAACTCGATCGTGAGAGGACCGGCGAGGTTCGTGAAGGTCACGAACCCCCCCTCGCCCAGGTGCGCTCTCACCGACGAACGGAGCGTCCAGCGTTCGAGCACGTAGCGCTCGTTGCGGCACCCCTCGACGCGGCGATGCGTGTCGCCGTCGTGGACCAGCACGCCGGCCGAGGGACGCGGCTGGGCGTCGCTCGTGAGCAGCGCGATGGTGGCGTCGACGTTGGCCTCCCACGTCGCGCGCGTCAACGCTCGACCGAACACGTCGGTCGCAACTGCGCTCTCCGCCAGGTCGCTCGTCTGCTGGACCTCGAGGATCAGCGTGTCGGGTCCGAAGGTGTGCAGGACGCCAGCGGGAACGTCGACCGTGTCGCCCGCACGGAGGGGATGCCGGAGCATCACGTCGTCGTAGGCGCACGCGAGCAGCGCCGAGCGCAGCGACGCGGGCGAGACGTCCGGCCGCACACCGACGAGCGCGCTGGCCCCTGGGGCGGCCCACAGCACGTGCCAGGCTTCGTCCTTGCCGTTGGGCTCGCCGTAGCGGCTCGCAGCCGTGGCGTCGTCGGGATGCACGTGGACGGGCAGCACGTGCGTGGCGTCGAGGAGCTTCACCAACAGCGGCAGGTGCGGCCCGCGCCAGCCCAGGCGTACGAGGGTGTCGGGGTGCGCCTGCACGAGCGCACCGAGCGGTCGGCCCCGGTACGGACCGTTGACGACCAGGGCGGGCTCGCTCGGGTGGTCGCTGACCTCCCACGTCTCGGCCACCACGCCGTCCTGAACACCGGCCTTGCCGAGCCGCTCGACGATGGCGCGAGCGCCGAAGGCGTAGCGCCGCACGCCGTAGGTGAGCAGCAAGGGGTACGCGATGAAGTCGTCTGTCATGTCGAGCGCGGCCTCCAAGCAGCGTGAACCACGCGCGCTGGCACGAATCGCACCGTCACGCATGGTCGCACGCTCGCGCGCTGCCGTGCCACACCTACACTGGGGGGCGATGCCGCCCTCTCCCCTGGCCCGCCTCGCCGGCGCCGGCGCCCTCGTGGCGCTGGCGCTCGGCATCGGCGTGCCGTGGTGGGCCTTGCTGAGCGAGGCGACCGACCCGCAGGGCTGGCGGGTCCTGCTCGAGCCGCGGGTGTGGGAGCGGCTCGGCTGGACGCTGTGGCAGGCCACGGCGTCGACGCTGCTGGCGCTCGCGCTGGGCTTGCCGGCGGCGCTCGCGTTCGGCTTGGCTCGCGTACCGGGCGCTCGCTGGTGGCGCGCGGCGTTCACGGTGCCGTTCGTGATGCCGAGCGTCGTCGCCGGCCTGGCCGTGCTGGCGTGGTTCGGACCGCGCGGGCTCTCCGGCTTGGACCTGCGCGACAGCCTGGCGATCGTGCTGATCGCGCACGCGGTCTACAACGTCGGCGTGGTGGTGCGCGTGGTGGGCGGGGCGCTGGAGGCGCTGGCGCCGCGCCTGCACGAGGCAGCCGCCGTCCTGGGCTCGCCGCCGTGGCGCCGGACGTTGCGCGTGACGTTGCCGCTCGCCGCGCCGGCGGCGCTGTCCGCGGCCACGCTGGTGTTCCTCTTCTGCTTCACCAGCTTCGGGGTGATCCTGGTGCTGGCGCCGTCGCCGGCGTTCGCGACGCTCGAGGTCGAGATCTACCGGGCCGTGGCACGGCGCGCCGACGTCACCGAGGCGGCGGCGCTGGCGACCCTGCAGTTGCTCGTGGTGATGGCGGCGACCGTGCTCTACACCCGGGCGCAGCAACGCCTCGCGGCGCGGCTGCCGCGTGCGGCCACGCCGGCTCCGCCGGCGCGCACGCCGCTCGGGCGCCTCGCCGTGCTGGCCGCGCTCTCGTTGGCAGCCGCCGTCACGCTGCTGCCTCCCGCTGCCCTGCTGCTCCAGGCGCTGTGGCCCGCCGGTTCGAGCGCGCCCGACCTGTCGGCCTTCGTCCGCTTGGCGCGACCGAGCGAGGTGATCGGCCTCACCGACCTGCGCACCGCACTCGTGAACTCGCTGTGGGTGGCGGCGGCCGCCACGGGGATCGCGCTGACGTTCGGGGCGGCGGCGGCGTACGGCATCGCCCGGGCCGGCATGCGTTGGCTCGACGCCCTCACCCTGCTCCCGCTCGCGACCTCCGCGGTGACGCTGGGGCTCGGTGTGCTCCTCGCCTACCCGTCGCTGGCGGCGGCCCCGCTCGCGCTCCCGCTGGCGCACGCGCTGCTCGCCTCGCCGTTCGTCGTGCGCTCGCTGGTGCCGGCCTGGCGCGCCCTGGAGGCCGGCCAAGCGCAGGCGGCGGCCTCGCTCGGTGCGTCGCCGTGGCGGACGCTGCGGCGCGTGGAACTGCCACAGCTCGCGCCGGCGCTCCTCACCGCGACAGGCTTCGCGGCGGCGGTGTCGCTGGGCGAGTTCGGTGCCGCGCTGATCCTGCGTCGCCCCGAGACGGCGACGCTCCCGGTGGCCCTGTTCGAGCGCCTCGGGCGCCCGGGCGTTGCGCGCTTCGAGGAGGCGCTCGCGATCGCGGCCCTGCTGCTCGTGTTGACGGGGCTGGTGGTGCTGCTGGGTGAAGTGCTCGCACGGCGACGGCGCGGGTCGGGCGGTGGGGTCGAGTTCTAAGCCGGCGGCGCCGCCTGCGGCGCTGCATCGTCTTCGGGGAAGCGCACGGCTGTCACGGTGAGCTCGGTACCGAGCGCCTGAACGGTGTCGCCCACGTGCAGGCCGAGCAAGGCCGCCGCCATCGGTGCGGTGAAGGCGATCAGACCCTGCGCCGGATCCGACTCGTCGACGCCGACGATGCGCACGCGCAGCGCCCGACCGTCGTCGCGCCGGACGTGCACCTCGGAGCCGACGACCACCTCGTCGTCGGGCTCGCTGGGCGCCGGCGCCAGACGCGCGCTCGCGATGCGCGCCTCGAGCGCCTCGGAACGCTCGTCGGCGACGAGCAGGGCGCGCGCCCGGTCGCCCGCGCTGCCCTCTGCCTCGATGCGGCGGCGTTCCGCCTCGAGCTCCGCGCGTTCGGCGTGCAGTGCACGCAACCCAGACGTCGTGACGAGGTTCGCTGCACCCTGGGGGAGCGGCGCCCGTGCGGGCACGACCACGCGTTCATCCGAAGCATCTTCCTTGACGAACGCTCGGCTCATGGCACCCTCTTCCCTCGCGGTCTCGTCGCTCAGCGAGGCCGATCCGACCGGCCCTCGCTCAGGGTAGCAAGCCGCCCGGTCGCGGCAGGTCGCTGCGCGCCGCGCGTCACACGGAGGTCGACCGCGTGGCGCCGGTACACTGGAGCTGATGCGACACCCCGAGGCGAACGCCTCCGACGCGCCGCCAGCGCTGCAGGTCGACTCGTTGACACGGCGCTATGGCGCTCTGACGGTGTTACACGATGTCGGTATGGCCGTCGCCGCCGGCACCGTGACGGCCGTCCTCGGCCCCAGCGGGAGCGGCAAGAGCACCCTGCTCCGGCTGGTCGCGGGGCTCGAACCCCGCGACGCCGGGCGCGTCCGTGTGGCGGGCCGAGACGTCACGGCGCTCCCTGCCCACCGCCGCGGCGTGGGGCTGGTGTTCCAGGACCACGCGCTGTTCCCACACCTCGACGTGCGCGCCAACGTGGCGTTCGGACTCGTCGAGGCCGGTTGGTCGCAATCGCAGATCGTCGCTCGTGTCGACGCGCTGCTCGACGACCTCGGCCTGGCGGCGCTCGGCGAGCGGCGCGTCGACGCGTTGTCGGGCGGCGAGCGGCAGCGCGTCGCCCTCGCCCGCGCACTCGCACCGCGCCCGCACGTCCTCCTGCTCGACGAGCCGCTCGCCAGCCTCGACCGCGCGCTGCGCGAACGCCTGGCGGACGACCTGGCCGAACGGCTGCGCCAAGCGGACCTCGCGAGCGTGCTGGTGACGCACGACCTCGACGAGGCCGGGACGGTCGCCGACGATCTGGTGTTGCTCGACGGCGGCGTGGTCAAACAGCGAGGCAGCGTCGCAGCGATCGTCGACGCACCGGCCGACGCCTGGGTCGCACGCTTCCTCGGCCACCCGAACGTGTTCGAGGGCGCCGAGCGGACGCGCCTGCCGCGCCCCGGCAGCGGCCCGTTGTGGCTGCGCGACGAACTCATCACCTTGGTCGCCGCCGACGCCGTGGCCGGGCCCAGCGGTCCCGACGCCGAGATCACCCGCCTCAGGCACCAACGCGGTGGCATGCGCCTCGACCTTTGGGTCGCTGCGTGGGGCGTCCGCGTCGTGTGGCGCGGCGCCGTCCGCGACCTGCCGGTCCAGGCGGGCCCTGGCGACCGCGTCCGCCTGGCCGTGCCGGAGCGCGCCTGGCGCGACCTTCCGGCGGCGCTGCGACCCACCGCGCACGCGCCTGAGGTGGCCGCGTGAGCGCCGGGGCCGAAGCGCTGCTCCTGGCCGCGGGACGCGTCGTCGCAACGCCCGCCCTGCGCCGCTCGGCCGCGTCGGCCACGCTGGTGGTCGCCGCCGACGGTGGCCTGCGCCACGCGCGCAGCCTCGGCGTCCGCCCGCACCTGCTCGTCGGCGACCTCGACTCCGTCGACGAGGCCACGCTGCGGCGCTGGCCCGACGTGCAGCGCGTGGTGCACCCGCGCGACAAGGACGCCCTCGACCTCGAGCTCGCGTTCGACGAGATCGTGGCGCGCGGCGCCCGGAGCGTGCTCGTGGCGGGCGCCCTCGGTGATCGGATCGACCAGAGCCTGGCCGGCATCGCCATCGCAGAACGGGTCCATCGCGGCGGCGTCGACGTCACGCTGGACTCCGGCGACGCGCGCGTGGTCCCGCTCCGACCCGGCCAGACGCGCAGCGAGACGCTCCAAGCCGGCACCGTGCTCAGCGTGATCGCCACCCTGCCCGGCACGCGGGTCGGCCTCAGCGGCGCTCGCTGGACGCTCGACGACCACGCGCTCGAGCCGGGCCACGGCCTCGGCGTCTCCAACGTCTCGGCGGGCGACGGTCCGAGCCTCACCCTGCACGAGGGTGGCTGCCTGCTGCTCGTCCCACGGCTCGACACGCCGGCTGCCGCCACGATCTGGGGGGCGCACGAGGCGCGCATCCAGGGCGGCCTGGAGGAACGCGATCCCGCGCTCGCCGACCTCGTGCGGCGTGTCGCGTACGACGAGGTGTTCGAGCGCCCCGGGCTCGACCTCCGCACGCGCGAACTGCTCGCGCTGGCGCACCTGATCACGATCGGTGGCGACCTCGATCTGCGCACGCACCTGATCGGTGCGCTGCGCACCGGCGCCACGCCGAACGAACTCCGCGAACTGGTGCTGCACGCGTCCATGTTCGTCGGCTTCCCGCGCGCCCTCGCCGCCGCCGACGCATTGCGCGACGTGATCGGCGGCGGACACGCACCGTAGGAGGTGTCCCATGAGCACCACGCCCCGCGACCCCTTCGATCGCCACGGCCCCGCCATCCGCGGGCACCTGGCGTTCCTCTATGGCGACATCGTGGCCGACGCGCTCCTGCCCCGCCTGGTCGGCCGACTGCGCGAGAGCGCAGCGCGCGCCCGCATCGTGCGCGTCCCGAACTCCGCCCGCCTGGTCGCCCGCGATGCGGTCCTGATCACCTACGCCGACCAGGTCACCTTCGGGCGCGAGGCCCCGCTGCGCACCCTCAAGCGGCTCCTCGACGACCACCTCGCCGACGTGGTCACGGGCGTGCATCTGCTCCCCTTCTACCCCTGGACCAGCGACGACGGCTTCAGCGTCGTCGACTACCTCCGCGTCGACGAGGCCGTCGGCGATTGGTCCGACGTGGCGGCGCTGGCCGGCCGCTACCGGCTGATGTTCGACGCCGTGATCAACCACGTCTCGGCCGCGAGCGCGGCGTTCCAGGGCTTCCTCCACGGCGACGAGCGCTACCAGGAGCACTTCATCACGCTCGACCCCGACACCGACGTCTCGAGCGTCGTGCGACCGCGCACCACGCCGCTGCTGACGCCGTTCCAGACGAGCCGGGGTGAGCGCCACGTCTGGACGACGTTCTCCGACGACCAGATCGACCTGAACTTCGCCAACCCCGAGGTGCTGCTCGAAGTCCTCGACGTGGTGATGACGTACATCGAACGGGGCGCCCGCATCCTGCGCCTCGACGCCGTCACCTTCTTGTGGAAGGAGGTCGGGACCAGCTGCGTGCACCTGCCGCAGACGCACCGCATCATCCAGCTGCTCCGCTCGTGCGTCGAGGCCGCTGCTCCCGACGTCGTGCTGCTCACCGAGACCAACGTTCCACACGCCGAGAACGTGGGTTACTTCGGCGACGGGCGCAACGAGGCGCAGATGGTGTATAACTTCGCGCTGCCGCCGCTCACGCTGCACACCGTGGCGACCGGTCAGGTCGGCGAGCTGCGCGACTGGGCCCGCGCGCTCACCACCCCATCGGACGAGACCACCTTCTTCAACTTCCTCGCCTCGCACGACGGCGTCGGCGTGCGGCCGGTCGAGGGTCTGCTCGGCGAGGCCGACGTGGCCCGGCTCGTGCGCCGCGCCGAGGAGCACGGCGGTCAGGTGTCGTACCGCACCCGACCCGACGCCGACCCGGCCGCCTACGAGCTCAACTGCAGCCTGTTCGACCTCGTGAACGCCCCGCGTGCCGCCGACACGCTCGACGTCCAGGTCAGGCGTTTCCTCGGCGTGCACGCGCTCATGCTCTCGCTCGCCGGCGTGCCGGGGCTCTACGTCCACAGCCTGCTCGCGTCGCGCAACGCGCACGAACTCTACGCCCACACCGGCCGCGCGCGCAGCCTGAACCGCGGCCGCTTCCAGTGGGCACAGCTCGACGCCGAACTGAGCGACCCGCAGCACCGCCGTCGGCGCGTGCTCGACGGCTTCCGGCGCCTCATGGCCGTGCGCACCCGGCACCCCGCCTTCCACCCGCAGGCGCCGCAGCGGCTGCCGGACGCGCCCGACCAGGTGTTCGCGGTCGTGCGCGGCGGCGTCGCCAGTGAGGTGTTGTGCCTGCAGAACGTCGCCGACGAGGGCGTCCGCGTCGACGTGAGCGCGCTCGTCGGGCGCACCCTGCCCGGCAGCGGGCATCGCGATGCGCTCGATGGCGGTTGGTCGCACGCGTCCGAGGTCGCGCTCGAGCCCTTCGAGACGCGCTGGCTGGAAGTGCCGTTCGAGCGTGCCTGAGTCGCAGCGCCCACGCGCCCGGGGCATCCCGCCCTGGTGCGCCGTGGTGTGATGGGGTCATCATGAGCGATTCCCGCCACCGCGGCGGCTTCGCGACCCGTGCCGTACGCGCAGGTCAGGAGCCCGACGCCGTTACGCACGCGCACGCCACCCCCATCGTCCAGACCAGCACCTTCGTGCTCGGTGACCTGGAGCGCGGGGAACGCCTCTTCTCCGGCGAGGAGCACGGCGACGTCTACAGCCGCATCGGCAACCCCACCGTCCGCGCGCTCGAGGCGAAGCTCGCCTCGCTCGAGGGCGCCGAAGGGGCCGTCGCGTTCGGCAGCGGCATGGGCGCCATCGCCGCCACCTTCCTCAGCCTGCTCCGCGCCGGCGACGAGGTCTTGTTCCTCGGGCCGCTCTACGGCGGTACGCGCGGGCTGCTCGACGAACTGCTGCCGCGCTTCGGCGTCAGCGCACGCCGCGTCGACGACGACACCCTCGAGGACGCCATCGGACCGGCCACGCGCATGCTCTACGTCGAGTCCCCCACCAACCCGACGCTGGCGATCCACGATCTCGACCTGGTCGGCATGGTGGCGCGCCGCCACGGCCTGCTCGCGGTGGCCGACACGACCTTCGCCACGCCCGCCCTCACCCGCGGCCTGGAGCACGGCCTCGACCTGGTGATCCACTCGGCCACGAAGTACCTCTCGGGGCACGGCGACGTGCTCGCGGGCATCGTGGCCGGCCGGACCGAGCTGCTCGAGGCGATCCGTATGGAGGGCCTGCGGCACGTCGGCGCCACGCTCACGCCGCTGGCGGCGTACCTGGTGCTGCGCGGCATGCGGACGCTGCACCTGCGGATGCGCGCCCACTGCGACAACGCTCGGGCCGTCGCGCACGCGCTGCGCGCCGCGCCGGGCGTCCGCCACGTGCACTGGCCCGGCTTCACCGACCACCCGCGCCACGACGTCGCGAAGCGTCAGATGGCGGACTTCGGCGGCATGGTGGCCGTCGAGCTCGACGGCGGTCGGGCTGCCGCGGCGGCGTTCCTCGGGGCGCTGCGGCTCTTCGACGACGCCGTCTCGCTCGGCGACGTCGCGTCGCTGGCGTGCCACCCGGCCTCGACCACGCATCAGCTCTTGAGCGCCGACGTGTTGCGCCAAGACGGCGTCCACGAAGGTCTGGTGCGCCTGTCGGTCGGCGTCGAGGACGGCGACGACCTGGTCGACGACGTGCTCCAGGCCACCGCGGTCGCCGCACTCGTCAGCGCCTGAGCTTGACACCCCGCCGGGGCGCTGCTACGCTCCGCCGCATGACGCCGTTCACCGCGCGACTCCAGGACGATAATCGCGAGCGTTGGAGGCCCGGGGCGTAAGGCGTCGAGAACCGACAGCGTGGACCACCCCGAGGCTTCCCCTCGGGGTGTTGTCGTTGCCGGCCCGCGGCCTGGCGCCTTCGGCGCCGGCCCGGAGAGGGAGGACGGCATGAGCGAGGCGACGAGCGAAGGCGCGACCGCCACGACCGAGCACGGCGGCGAGGGGCCAGCCGGCCCGACCGGCGCAGCACGGCGCCGCCTGGTGCGCGAGCTGCGTGGACACGTGGGCGAGCGCGTGCTGCTGCGCGGCTGGGTCCACCAGCGCCGCGACCTGGGCGGCATCCAGTTCCTCCACCTGCGCGATCGCAGCGGCATGGTCCAGTGCGTGTTCGAGGGGGTGCCGCCGCCGCTGCACGAGTCGGCCGTGCAGGTCACCGGCCGCGTGGTGGAGAACGGCAAGGCACCAGGCGGTCTCGAGGTGCACGGCGACGCGCTCGAGATCATCAGCCTCGCCACCGTGCCGCCTCCCGTCGAGCTCGCCAAGGAGACGTTCAACACCAACCCCGACACGCTGCTCGAGTACCGCCACGTGAGCGTGCGCGGTCTGCACGCACAGGCGACGCTGAAGGTCGCGGCCGAACTGGTCCGCGCCTTCCGTGCGCACCTGCAGGCGCTCGACTTCACCGAGATCTTCACGCCCAAGCTCGTCGCCGCCGGCGCCGAGGGTGGCGCGAACCTGTTCGAGGTCGACTACTACGGCCAGCGCGCCTACCTGGCCCAGT
>REEJ01000277.1 GCA_007695125.1 Trueperaceae bacterium
GATTTGAACCCGCGACCTTCTGCGTGACAGGCAGATATGCTAACCGCTACACTACGGCTCCGCGTTGATCACCCAAGAGTCGCGTCCAGGACGCACCAGATGGGCGACCGTCACTATACCGACGCGGCCTGCGGCATGTCAACAACGCCGCTACGCTCGGCCAGCAACGCCGCCACACGCGCCCGCACCGCCTCCACGCCGTAGCCGAGCTGTTCCTGCTGGCGCTGCGGGTCGCCGTGGTCGACGTGGACGTCGGGGATCCCGAGGCGCACGACGCGCGCGGCGCGGCCGTGGTCCGCCAGCGTCTCGACGACCGCCGAACCGAGGCCGCCGTGGAGGACGTGGTCCTCGATCGTGACGATCGTCGACCCTGCGTCGGCGAGCGCCAGCAGCATGTCGACGTCGAGCGGCTTCACGAAGCGCGCGTCGACGACGCCCACGCGCGGGTCGTCGCCCGCCACGCTCAGCGCCGTGCCGACCGTCGGTCCGAAGCCGAGCAGCACCACCTCGTCGCCGGGCTCGAGGCGCTCCCACGTCCCCCACGCGACCTCGTCCCACGCCTCGACCGGGGCGTCGGGGGCGGGGGTGGCGCTGCCGCGCGGCCAGCGCAGCGCGACCGGGCCGCCGCGCTGCAGCGCGGCCTTCAGCATGCCGCGGAGCTGCGGGACGTCGCGCGGCATCGCCACGGACAGGTTGGGGATCGCCCGCAGGTACGAGACGTCGTAGACGCCCTGGTGCGTCATCCCGTCGCCACCGACGAGGCCTGCGCGGTCGATGGCGAAGACCACGTCGAGGCGCTCCAGGCTGACGTCGTGGATCACCTGGTCGTAACCGCGTTGCAAGAACGAGCTGTAGATCGCCAGGATCGGCTTCTCGCCGCGCAGGGCCAGACCGGCCGCGGTCGTGACCGCGACGTCCTCCGCGATGCCGACGTCGATGTAGCGGTTCGTGTGCTCGCGCGAGTATCGCACCAGGCCGCTCCCCTCGCGCATCGCCGGCGTGATGACCCACACCCGGTCGTCGGCGTCGGCGAGCGCGCAGGCGGCGTCACCGAACGCGTCGGACCACTGGTACCCTTTGCCGGCGGCCGCCGGTTCGAGGCGGTCGAAGGTCGAGGCGCCGTGCCAGGTGATCGGGTCGGCCTCCGCCACCTCGTAACCCTTGCCCTTGCGCGTGATGATGTGCACCATGGTCGGGCCGTCGAGTTCGCGGATGTGGCGCAGGTAGTACACCAACTGCTCGACGTCGTGACCGTCGATGGGTCCGACGTAGCGCAGCCCCATCGCCATGAACGGGTTGTTCGAGGCCGGGTCGAAGAAGCGGCGGGCGGCCGTCTTGGCGCGGCTGGTGACCTCCGCGAGCGGTGCCCACAGGTCGCTGAGCGCCTCCTTGCCCGTGCGCTCGGCCCGCTGGAACCAGGGTTGGACCTGCAACTGGCGCATGAAGGTGTTCAGCGCACCCACGTTCTCGCTGATCGACATCTCGTTGTCGTTGAGCACGATCGTCATGCGCGGCTTGACGTGTCCGATCTGGTTGAGCGCCGCCAGCGCCATGCCGCCGGTGAGGGCTCCATCGCCGATCACCGCGGCCACGTCGTAGGGCGCCTGACGGGCGTCGCGCGCCAAGGCCATGCCGAACGCGGCGGCGAGGCTCGTGCTGGCGTGACCGACGGTCAGGGCGTCGTGCTCGGACTCGCTGCTGGTCGTGAAGCCTGCCAGACCGCCGTGGCGCCGGATGGTGCGCATGCGATCGCGCCGACCCGTCAGGATCTTGTGGCCGTACGTCTGGTGACCGACGTCCCAGACGATGCGGTCCCGGGCCGTGTCGTACACGTGGTGCAGCGCGACGGTCAGCTCGACCGCGCCCAGGCTCGAGGCGAGGTGGCCGCCGGTCTCGGCGCACACGTCGATGATCTCTTCGCGCAGTTCGAACGCCAACGTCTTGAGCTCGTCGCTGCGCATGCGCGCGACGTCCTGAGGTCCGGTGATGTGGTCGAGCACGCCCACGTGCTTCCCTCCCCGTGTGGCAGCCGTACCGGCAGCCTACCGAGCGCCGTCGGGACGGCTTCGTGAGCCAGCACCAGGTTCGCGACCCGGCCCGCTGACCGCCGGCGTCACGGCGCCGCCGAGCGCACGTTCGTCTCGACCAGGAACCAACCGTTCTCGTGCCGAACCGTGCCGACGAAAGGCTCGAACCAGGTGGTGCGCACCAGCTCGTCGCTGACGGCCCCGTCCTCGTCGTACTGACGCACCGTACGGTCGATGACGAACACGTCGTACGTCGCCCCGGCCACGGTCACGGGCCGGCTGTCGACGACGGTGTAGACGTACTCGACCGGCACGGTGATGCGCTGCAGCCCGGGAGCGGCGCTCGGGTAGCGCTGGTCGGCGACCGTCTCGCCGCGCCACGTCAGGCCGACGCGCAACTCACCCTGGCCGGGCATCTCGCGGATCGGCGGATCGAAGTCGATCGTGGCTCCCGGGCGCACCTGGCGCCGGAGGTAGACGCCGTCGCTGCGGAACTGGCGGTAGTGCGTGACGTCTTGCCCGCCACCGACGAGGCGGAACGCGATCCAGACGTCGCCGTCGATCACGGTCGGGCCGTCGACGGTCTCGACGTAGCGGATCCCGTCGAGCGCGGCGCCGTCGCGCACGTACGCCCAGCGCGCGCCGGTCTCGCGGGGGTAGAAGGAGACGCTCTCGCTGAGCTGTTGGACGTCGAGCCGAGGCGCGTCGGCGCTCGGCGCACAGGCGGCGCCCAGCGCGACGATCAGGAGCGTAGCGACCAGCAGGTGTCGTGCCATGGGCAACGATACCGCGTGGCGCTCGGGACTCGGTGTGAGGCATCCGCGCGCTGGGCGCGTGACGGTCGGGCGCGTCACGGCTGGACGCCCGTCACGGCTGCGCGAGGCGCGAACCGATGTCGCGCCGGTAGTGGGCGTCGTCGAAGCCGATGCGCTCGACCGCCCCGTACGCGCGCGCCACGGCCTGCGCCATGTCGTTCCCGAGGCCGACGACGTTCAGGACACGCCCGCCCGCGCTGACCAACCGCCCCCCCTCGAGGCGCGTGCCGGCGTGGAACACCAGCACGTCGGCGCCGAGGTCGCCGGGCACATCGAGCGGCGTCCCGGTGCGCGGCGAGCCGGGGTAGCCGGGGGCGGCCATCACGACGCACGCACAGGCGCCGGCGCGCCAGCGCAGCGCTCGCGTGCCGAGCGTGCCGCGGGCGGCGTCACGCAGCAGCTCGAACAGGTCGCTCTCGAGCAACGGCAGCAGGGCCTGCGTCTCCGGGTCGCCGAAGCGCACGTTGTACTCCAGGACCAGGGGTCCGCGCTCGGTGAGCATCAGCCCGATGAAGAGCGTCCCGACGAACGGCGTCCCCTCGGCACGCAGACCGTCGAGCGTCGGCCGGACGATGCTGCGCATCACGTCGGCCTGCGCCGCGGCGTCGAGCAGGTCGACCGGCGCGACGGTGCCCATGCCGCCGGTCATCGGGCCCAGGTCGCCGTCCTCGGCCTGCTTGTAGTCCTGGGCCAGGCGCAGCGGCACGGCGTCGCGTCCGTCGCACACGAGGAGCAGCGACACCTCCTGCCCGACGAGCCGCTCTTCGAGCAGCACGGCGTCCTCGCCGGCGGCGAACGCCTCGTGCACGGCCGCCTCGGCGGCTCGGGTGCTCTCGGCGACCGTCACGCCCTTGCCGCCGGCCAGGCCCGAGCGCTTCACCACGATCGGCGCGCCGAGCTCCGTGAGCGCCGCCAGCGCGCTCGACACGTCGTCGCAGCGCCGAGCCGCCGCGGTCGGCACACCGTGGCGCAGCATGAACGCCTTGGCGTCGACCTTCGACGCCTCGAGGCGCGCCGCGGCGGCGTCGGGACCGTACACGAGGAGCCCACGCGCGCGGCAGGCGTCGGCGAGACCGGCCACCAGCGGCGCCTCGGGGCCGATCACGACGAGGTCGACCGCGCGGTCGCGCGCCGCGTCGGCGAAGGCGTCGACGTCGTCCGGATCGGGCATGCGCACGGCGGGGACGGTGCCGGCGTTGCCGGGCGCCACGAGCACCTCGCCGACGAGCGGGGAGCGCCCGAGCGCCCACGCGAGGGCGTGCTCGCGGCCGCCGCCGCCCACGACCAAGACCCGCGCGGCACTCACGGCCGGACCTCGCCGCGCAACACCAGGCGGACGGCCTCGGGGTAGGCGATGTGCTCCTGGTCGAGGATGCGCGCCGCGAGGCTGGCCTCGTCGTCGTCCGCTTCGAGCACCACGCGGCGCTGGACGATCGCGCGGCCGGTATCGATCCCGGCGTCGACGAAGTGGACCGTGCAACCCGACTCGCGCACGCCGGCCTCGAGGGCCTGGCGCTGGGCATGCAGGCCACGGAAGGCCGGCAGGAGGCTCGGGTGCACGTTGATCACGCGGCCCTGCCAGCGCTCGACGAAGGCCGGCGACAGCACGCGCATGAAGCCGGCGAGGCACACGAGGTCGACGGCGTACTCGCGCAAGAGCGCGTCGGCGCGCCGCTCGAAGCCGTCGCGGTCGCGTCCGAACGGCACGTGGACGGCGGCGACGCCGACCGCCTCTGCCCGCTCGAGCGCGTACGCACCGGCGCGATCCGAGAGCACCAGCCGCACGGCGGCCAGGGGCTCGTCGCCGGCGGGCGGGAAGGCGGCGAGCAGCGACGCCAGGTTGGAACCGCGACCCGACGCGAACACGGCCAGCCGGGCCTGTCGAGCGAGCGGGAACGGCGACTCAGGCATCCTCGTCCTTCCATCCCGGCCAGCGCTCGGGGTGCTGCGTGCGCCAGTACCGCTCCAGCCCGGCGACGCTCATGGCGGCGTCGCTGGTCGCGAGGTAGCGCCGCACGGTCGCGGCGTCGGCGCCGGCGGCTTCGAGTTCCGCGCGAGCGAGGTCGTCGCACAGGCGCAGGGCGTCGGCGCGCGTGGCGCCGTCCTGCGCCCACGTCAGCAGCGCGTCGGCCCAGGCGTGGGTGCGCTCGCGCGCCGCGGCGAGGTGACGCGCCACGTCGTCGAAGGCACCGAAGTGCGTGAGCCGGAGCTCGCTCGCGTCCAGGGCGCCCAAGCGCTCGAAGCTGGCGTCCCAGGCGGCCAGGTCGACCTCGGGTGGCGGCACCGCGGGGCGGACCACCTCCCAGGGCGCGAAGCGCACCCCGGCGGCGTCGCCGGTGTAGACCTCGCCACCCTCCCACGCGAACGCGGCGTGATGCCGCGCATGCCCGGGGGAGGCCACGACCCGCACCTGGCGCCCGCCGACGTCGATGACGTCGCCGTCGTCGACCGCCTCGAGCGAGGTGGCGGGGAGCGGCGTCATGCCGCCCCAAGTCCGCTCCAGCGCGTCGCCGTAGACGCGCCGAGCGCTCTTCAGCAGCCGGCTCGGGTCGAGCAGATGCTCCGCTCCAGCCCGGAGCACCACCACGCGGGCGCCGTGCCTGCTGGCCCAGGCGCCGGCCGCGCCGGCGTGATCGAGGTGGATGTGCGTCACCAGCACGCGCTCGACGCCGCCGGGCTCGAGGCCGAGCGCCGCGATGGCGCGCTCGACGGTCGCGAGGTCGACCTCGGCGCCGACCTCGACCAGGTCGAAGCGGCCTGCGCGCCCCGCGTCGCCGCGCTGCGGCACCAGGTAGACGCCGATCGTCTCGGCTCGACCGGCGTGTCCGGTGTCGATCAGCGCGGCGCCGTCACGGAGTCGCAGCGCGGTTGACACCGGCGCGTCACCCCTCCCGACGGTCCGCGACGCGGTTCTCGAGCGAGCCGATGGCGTCGATGACGACCTCGACGGTGTCGCCGGGCGACAACCGCCCGACGCCCTCGGGGGTGCCCGTCAGCACGAGGTCGCCGGGCGACAGCGTGACGACGCGGCTGAGGTACGAGAGGATCGTCGGGACGTCGAAGATCAGGTCGCGGGTGGATCCGTCTTGGCGCAGTTCGCCGTTGACGAAGGTCTGGACACGCAGGTCGCCTGGCTCGAGGTCGGTCTCGAGCCAGGGTCCGACGGGGCAGAAGCCGTCGGCGGACTTGCCGCGGAACCACTGCAGGTCGCTGCGCTGCTTGTCGCGCGCGGTGACGTCGACGGCGCAGGTGTAGCCGAGGACGTGCGACAGCGCGTCCTCGGGCGCCACGTCGCGCATGCTGCGGGCGATCACGACGGCGAGTTCGCCCTCGAAGTGCAGCTCGTCGGTCCACGGCGGCGAGGGGATGTCGTCGCCGGGTCCCGAGAGCGTGTTGAGGCCCTTGAGGAAGATGCCGGGCTCGCTCGGCAGGTCGTCGACGGAGCCGCCCATCTCGACCACGTGGGAGGCGTAGTTCTTGCCGACGCAGACGATCAGACGCGGATCGCAGGGGGCGAGCAGGGTGACCTCGGAGAGGTCGACCTGATGCCCGGTCGGCGAACCCATCATGCCGGTCAGCTGCTGGACGGAGCCGCCATCGAGCTCGCCCCAGTGGATGCCGTCGAAACTCTGGTACCGGACGCGTTTCACGGGGCTCACTGTAGCAGCCGCTCGGCGGCGTCGGGCGCCGCGCGGCGGCCCTGGAGGAGCGTGTCGACGTCGCTCCAGGCGCTCATGGCGGCCAGCAGCGCCGCCTCGGCAGCGGTGTAGGCCTCACCGGCCGCGGCGAGCTCGCCCGCGTCGACCGCTTCGGGCCGCTCGGCCGCCGCGTCGTTCAACCGTGCCAAGTCGGCTTCTGCCCGCTCGAGCGCCGCCGCGCACCGTTCGACGTCGGCCTCGAGCCGTTCCGCGGCACGCTCGAGCCGCCAGGTGCTGCGCTCGTCGCCGTCGGGGCGGCGCGAGCCGCCGGCCGACGCGCCCGATTCGAGCCCCACCGCCACGTCGCCGTCGGCCTGCGCACCGCCGCGCCGCACGGCGCGCTGGCGCTCGAAGTACGACCAGTCGCCTTCGTAGTCCTCGAAGCGGCCGTCCTCGACCTCCCACACGCGCTGGGCCAGCCGCGTCAGCAGCCGCCGGTCGTGCGACACGACGACGAGGGTGCCTTCGAACACGTCCAGCGCGTCCTCGAGCGCCTCGATCATCTCGAGGTCGAGGTGGTTGGTCGGCTCGTCGAGGACCAGCACGTTGGCCTCGAGCATGGTGAGGTCGAGCAGCGCGAGACGGGCTCGCTCACCGCCCGAGAGGTCGGCGACCCGCTTGTACTGTGCGTCGTACGGGAACATGAAGCGGCCGAGCAGGTCGTGCGCGGCGCGCTCACCGACGAGGCGTAACAGCGTCTCGAGCAGCGTCGCCTCGGGGTCGAAGCGCGCGAGGGCCTGATCGTAGTAGCCGACGCGCACGCGCGCGCCCCAGCGGACCGCGCCGCGCGGGTCGTCGCTGGGCCGCTCGCCCGTCAGGATGCGCAGCAGCGTGGTCTTCCCCGCCCCGTTCGGCCCGACCAGCACGACCCGCTCGCCCCGGCGCAGGCCGAGGACGACGCCGTCGAACAGCACGCGCTCGCCGAAGGCGGCGCGCAGGTGGCGCGCGTCGAGCACCACGTCACCGCTCTCGGAGGCCGGGAACGTGAAGCGGGTGCTGCGGTCGGCTGGCGGCGGCCCGTCGAGCATGGTCTGCGCGTACCGCTCGACGCGCCCCTCCATCGCCTTGGCGCGGCGGTGGAGCTTGGCGTTCTGCCCTGCCCAGTGCTTCATCTGCGCCGCCGCCGCGCTGATGCGCTCGTGCTCCTTGCGCTGGTTCTCGCGCGTCTTGGCCTCGAGGAGCTCGCGCTCGCGCTCGGCCTCGCGGTAGCGGCTCGGCGGCAGGTCGGCCTGCCGCAGCGCGCCGCGCCGGACCTCGACCGTGCGCGTGCAGGCGCCGTCGAGGAAGGCCCGGTCGTGCGACACCACCACCACCGCACCGGGGTAGCGGCCCAGGAAGCCCTCGAGCCAGGCCCGCATCGCGAGGTCGAGGTGGTTGGTGGGCTCGTCGAGCAGGGCGACGTCGGGCTGTGCCATGAGCAGGCGCGCGAGGGCGAGGCGCGTGGTCTCGCCGCCCGACAGGCCGGCGACGCGCTGGGCGCCGCGGCCGGCGAAGCCGAGCGCATGCAGCACCGCGTCGCGGCGAGCGCGCCGGGCGTAGCCGCCGCGGCGCTCGAAGGCCTCGTGCAGGGGCTCCCAGCGGGCGTAGCGCTCCGGGTCGTCGAGCCCCGCTCGCTCGAGCGTCTCGAGTTCGAGTTGAGCGGCGTCGAGCTCGGTGAACGCCGCGTCGGCGACCGCGTCGATCGTGGCGTCCGGCGGAAAGTCGGGGTCTTGCTCGAGCATGCCGACCTGCACGCCGGCGCGCACGAACACGCTGCCGGCGTCGGGCGCCTCGACCCGGTGGATCAACCGCAGCAGCGTCGATTTGCCGCTGCCGTTGCGACCGATGAGCGCGGTGCGATCACCGGGCGTGAGCTCGAGGTGGACCCCGTCCAAGACCGTCTGCCCGCCGTACCACTTGTGGACATCGTGTACGCCCACCAGAACCATCCGACAAGTGTACGCCCCGGGCGCGACGCGGCGCCCGGGGCGTGATGACGTAGCTGCGAGACGACCGCTCAGGCGTAGCGGATGTTGTCCTCGTTCTCCAGGTCGAAGGCGTGCAGGAAGTCGAGGTCGGCGAGGAGTTCGATCTTCTCACCGGGCTTCACGCTCGCGTGCGGTTCGACCCGGGCCACGAGCGTCTGATCGCCGCCGACGCTGGCCAGGATGTGGGTCTCGGCGCCGAGCGGCTCGACCACTTCGACCTCGGCCTTGATGATGTTCTCGTTCTCGGCGATCTTCGTGGTCCCGCGCAGGCCGAGGTTCTCGGGGCGGATGCCGACGTAGACCTTCTTGCCGTTGTAGGCCACGATCTTCTGACCGAGCTCGCCGACCGGCTTGACGTCGAACTGCTGGCTGACGATGCGGCCGTTCTGGACCGTGCCGACCAGGAAGTTCATCGCGGGCGAACCCATGAAGCCGGCCACGAACTTGTTCACCGGCTTCTCGTAGAGCTCGATCGGACTCGCGACCTGTTGGATCAGGCCGTCCTTCATGACCACGATGCGCGTGCCCATGGTCATGGCCTCGACCTGGTCGTGGGTGACGTAGACCGTGGTGACGCCGAGGCGCCGGTGCAGCTTGCTGATCGAGGCGCGCATCTCGACGCGCAGCTTGGC
>REEJ01000280.1 GCA_007695125.1 Trueperaceae bacterium
GGGCACCTTGCGGCGTCCGAAGATCCGGCGCAGCTCCTGGCCCCCCACGAAGAACGACACCGCCAGCGCGATCACGGTCGTCTGCGCCACCATGCCGAGCATGGGGAAGTCGGCGAGGCCGGGCTCGGAGACGCCGGAGGCGACCAGCAGGTAGCCCATCAGCAACCCGAAGACGACGATGATCAGGATCGCCGAGTAGCGCGAGCCGGCCACCACGGCGCGGGCGACCAGCACCATGGGCAGCACGAAGAAGAGCGTGAGCCAGAACTGGTTGAAGAGGTGCTGGTGCGCGATCTCCTGCATCAGGACCTGCGGTGTGGCGGTGTCCAGCACGGATGCCCTCCCTGCGTTGGCGTCGAGGACCATCGTACCCGCGCTCCTGGGCGGGCTTCGCGGCCGTTCGTCCCGGCCGTCCACCCCGGCCGCTCGCGAGTCGCCGTGCGCCGCGGCTGGTGGTCGGCGGCCGGCCTCAGGGCCTCAGGCGGCGACGGGTCGCGCGGGCGCCGCCGCGAGCACGCGCCCGGCGATCCCCTCGGCGTCATCGACGATGGCGCCCACGGCGATGCCGCGGTACGCGTTGCCGGCGACCTCGAGGCCTGGGAAGCGGCCAAGGTGTGCTTCGATGCGCGCGACGCGAGCCCGGTGGCCGAGGCGGTACTGCGGGATGGCGGCCGGGTTGCGGTAGATCCACGAGCGCGTGTGCGGACCGCGCAGTCCCAACGTGTGCTCGAGCACGTCGCGCGCCGTCGCGACCAGCGCGTCGTCGCCTTGCGACAGGATGTCGGGTCGGGCGGCGCCCCCCATGATCACGCGCAACAGCGCGTGCCCCTCCGGTGAGCGCCCGGGGAAGACGTTCGACTCGAACAGCACGCCGAGCACGTCGAGCGGTTCGCTCGGCGCGACCAGGAAGCCGTAGCCGTCGGGCGGGGTGGCGAACTGCGACCGTGGCACCGCCAGGGCGACCATCGCGATCGCGGCGGCCTCGATGGCGCCGATCTCGGCGGCCGCCGCAGGCTCGAGCGGCTCGACCAGCGGCGCGGTCACGCGCGGCGGGGTGGCGAGCACGACGGCGTCGAAGCGCGCGCGCTCGCCGGCGCCGAGCGTGAGGGTGAAGCCGGCGTCCGGGTCGTACGCCAGCGCGCGCACTGGCGCGCCGGTACGGACGGCGTCGCCGAGGTCGTCCGCCAGGCGCTGCATCAGCGCGTGCATACCGCCGCGGAGGCTCCAGGTGGTCTTCCCCTCGGCCTTGCGCTGCTTCGCGCCACGGATGCCGGCGATCACCAGCGAGCGGTGCTCGCGCTCCATCGTCTTCATGATCGGGAACGCGGCGTCGACCGACAGGGCCCGGGCGTCGCCGCCGTACACCCCGCGCACCATGGTCCCCAGCAGCACCTCGGCGGCCTCGCGGCCGATGTGCCGCTCGGCGTACTCGAAGACCGACTCCTCGCGCTCCACGCGCCTGGCCATGAACGGCTCGGCGGCGACGCGCAGCCGCCCGAGCAGCGACATCGGCGCGAAGCGCAGCAGCGACGCCGGTCCGGACGGGAGCGCATGCAGCCGGCCGCCGTGGAGGATGAAGCGACGGTTCGCGTCAGGGCTGGCCACCACCTGCTCGTCCTCGAGGCCGAGGCGCTGCACGAGGTCCTGCGTCGGCCCGACCCCGGTGCGGAAGGCGTTCGCCGCCCACTCGACCAGGTAGCCGTCCTCGCGCACGCTCTGCAGCTGGCCGCCGACACCGGCGCTGGCCTCGAGGACGGCCAGGTCGATGCGCTCGCCCCGCGCCGCGGCGTGGCGGCGCAGCGCGTGGGCGGCGCTGAGCCCTGCGATGCCGGCCCCGACGACCGCGACGCGGCGCGCTGGTGCGCTCACACCGTCCTCGAGAAGCGTTGCGTCTCGCCCTCGTGCCGCTTGAGGTAGGCGTCGAAGGCCATGCAGACGTTGCGCACGAACAGGCGCCCCTCTTGCGTGACGTCGATCGCGTCCGGGGTGACGCGGACGAAGCCGTGCCCCACCGGCCCGGCCTCGAGCTCCGCGAGGGCGTCGGCGAAGTAGTCGCGGAAGACGACCTGGTGGCGGCGCTCGATGGCGCGCACGTCGAGGTGGAAGTTGCACATCAGGCTCTGGATGACGTCGCGGCGGACGGTGTCGTCGCGGCTGCGTTCGAAGCCGCGCTCCACCGGCGGCACGCCGGCCATCACGGCGTCTTCGTAGCGCGTGAGCTTCTTGGTGTTCTGTGCGAAGGCGCCGCCGATCTCGCCGATGGCCGAGACGCCGAAGCCGATCGAGTCCTCGGCCGGGTTGGTGGTGTAGCCCATGAAGTTGCGGTGCAGCGTACGATCGCGCGCTGCCTGGGCCAGCGCGTCCGACGGCAGCGCGAAGTGGTCCATGCCGATCTGCTCGTAGCCGGCGGCGACGAACCCCTCATAGGCGATGCCGAACAGCTCGAGTTTGACCTCTCGCGGCGGCAGGTCCTCGAGGTGGATCTGCTTCTGGTGCGCCTTGATCCACGGCACGAAGGCGTAGGAGTAGACGGCGACGCGGTCGGGACGCATGTCCACCGTCCGGGCGATCGTGTCGCGGAAGGTCTCGGGCGTCTGCTGCGGCAACCCGTACACCAGGTCGTGGTTGATCGAGGCGATGCCGGCCGCACGCAGCTGCGCGTGGAGCGTCTCGGTCTGCTCGAAGGTCTGCCACCGGCCGATCGCGTCCTGCACCGCCGGGTCGAAGTCCTGGACACCCATCGAGAAGCGGTTGAAGCCGAGGCCCATGAGGCGCTCGACCTGTTCGGCGCTCGTCACGCGCGGGTCGACCTCGATCGCCACCTCGGCGCCGGGAAGCAGGGTGAAACGCCGCGAGATGGTGTCCCACAGGCGCTGCAACTCGTCGACGTTCAAGTAGGTGGGCGTGCCGCCGCCCCAGTGCAGCTGCACCACACCGGTGCGTGCGCCGAGCCGGTCGGCGACCAGGTCGATCTCACGCTCGAGGTGGTCGAGGTAGCGCTCGGCCACGCCGCGCTTGCGCGTGATGATCACGTTGCAGCCGCAGAAACTGCAGCGCTCCGCGCAGAACGGCAGATGAACGTAGAGCGCCAGCGGCTCGTCCGGCCGCGTCGCGGCCTCGGCGAGCTTCGCCAGGTAGCGCTCGCTCGTGAAACCCTCGTTGAACTCCACGGCCGTCGGGTACGACGTGTAGCGCGGACCCGGTCGGTCGTAGCGGGCGAGGAGGTCGGCGGTGGCGGCGGCCGAGAGCGTCATGTGCGCATCGTACCCGGGTGTCCTCGCTGTGCCCCGGCCGTACGTCCCCACCGGGTGGCTGCAACGTTCTCGCTTGCGTCCAGCAGCAGCCACTGTCGAGCTCAGCGCGCTGCTCCGGCGTCGCCGACCAGCGCGGCGGGCAACCAGTCCGCATGCGCCTCCAGCAGCTCGTCGACCAGCGCGTGGATCTCGTCGAGCGTGAGCTCGGCGGCGGTGTGGGGGTCGAGCATGGCGGCGTGATAGACGTGCTCGCGCTTCCCCTGCAGCGCGGCGGCGACGGTCAGCTCCTGGACGTTGACGTTGGTGCGCATCAGCGCCGTGAGCTGCGGCGGGAGGGCTCCGACGCGTACCGGCTGTACGCCGTTGGCGTCGACCAGGCAGGGGACCTCGACGCAGCAGCCGTCGGGGAGGCCGTCGATCAGGCCGTCGTTGGGGACGTTGCCGTAGATCACCTTGGGCGTGCCGGTCTCGATGGCCTCGAGGATGGTGGCGCCGTACTCGACGGAGCGGTGCACCTCGTGCACGCGTTCGAAGCCGCGCAGGGTGTGCTCGAGCGAGCGCTCCATCACGGTCACGTCTGCCACATCGATAGCGCGCCGAAGTTCGTCCCTGCCGACGCTGCCAGGGGTGCGCAGCTCGCGCTCCACCAGCGGCCAGCTCCGCTCGGACAGCTCGCAGCGCCCGATGTACTCGTCGATCGGGATGCTGAAGCGTTCGATCAGCTCGGGCCGCTCGCGCTTGATGAACCAGGGGACGTACTCGGCGAAGTGCTCGCTCGACTCGGTCACGAAGTAGCCGAGCCGCGCCAGCATCTCGTAGCGGACGCGGTTCCAATCCGGGACGTCGCCGCTGGCCTGGAGCGAGCGCAGGGCTGGGTAGAGGTCGCGACCCTGGTGCTCGAAGCGCAGGTAGAAGGCCATGTGGTTGATGCCGGCGGCGAGGTAGTCGATCTCGGCGACGTCGATGCCGAGGTCGCGGGCCAGTTCGGCGGCGGTCCCCTGCACGCTGTGGCACAGCCCCACGGTCGGAACGGTGGAGGCGGCGTTCAGGGCCCAGGTGACCATCGCCATGGGGTTGACGTAGTTGAGGTGCAGCGCGTCGGGGGCGACACGCTCGACGTCGCGCAGCATCTCGAGCATCACCGGGATGGTGCGCAGCGCACGCATGATCCCGCCCACGCCGAGCGTGTCGGCGATGGTCTGCTCGAGGCCGTAGCGCTTGGGGATCTCGAAGTCGCGCACCGTGCCGGGGCGGTACCCGGCCACCTGGATCATGCTGAGCACGTAGTCGGCCCCCTCGAGCGCACGCTCGCGGTCGATCGTGGCGGTGATGGTGGGGTGGGCGCCGACCGTCTCGGCCACGCGCTGAGCCACCAGCTCGGAGAGGTCGAGGCGGGCCTGGTCGATGTCGAAGAGGCGAATGTCGCTCTCGGCCAGGGCAGGAGTGCTGAGGATGTCGCCGAGGAGGTTCTTGGCGAAGACCGTGCTACCGGCGCCGACGAAGGTGATGGTGGGGTTGGGCATCGAAGCTCCTGAGGGGGCGAGCGGCGTGAGCGTGGTGGTGGGGACGTCTCGCCCGCCGCGCCCGGTTCTGGTGGCGGGCGTGGTGTGCGTCAGCCTGTCACGCTGAAGGCGTCGATGTCGGCGTCGTGACGACCGCACGACCGCCGCACCACGAGTTCGGTGGGCAGCACGGTCGTCGTTGCGTCGAGCGTGTGCCCCTCGATCAGGTCGAGCGCTCGGTGCGCCGCCTCCGTGCCCATGTCCAACAGCGGTGAACGGACGGTCGTGAGCGGCGGCTCCGCGTGCGCGGCCATCGGGATGTCGTCGAAGCCGACCACCGACACGTCGTCCGGCACGCGCAGGCCGGCCTCGCGCAGGGCCGTGAGGGCCCCGAACGCCACGGTGTCGTTGCCGCAAACCAGGCCGTCGAAGGGGGCGGGGTCGCCCGGTCGATGCCCGAGGCGCGCGAGCATGGCGCGCAGCGCATCGGCGCCGCTGTCTGCGGAGTAATTGCCGAAGGCGACCAACTTCTCGTCGAGTGGCAGTCCCGCGGCCTCGAGCGCGCTGCGGAAACCCGTCAGGCGCTCTGCCACGGTGGTGTACCGCGGGGCGCCGTAGCCGAGGTGGGCGAGTCGCCGTCGGCCGAGATCGACCAGGTGCTGGGTCGCGGCGCGCTCCGCAGCGACGTTGTCGACGTCGATCGCGTGGCCGCGACCGCCCGGCGGCCGCCCGATCGTCACGACGGGGTAGCCGCTGTCGATCAGCTCGGCGAGTTGCTCGTCCTCCCCGCGTGGGTTCATGAGGACCATGCCGTCGATGCGCGCCGCCCGCACCAGCGTCTGGTAGGCGCGCGGACGGAGCGGATCGTCGACGGCCTCGACGAGCACGCGGAAGCCGCGCGCGTGCGCGGCTTCGGTGAGCGTGAAGATGGCCTGCGGCAAGAAGGCGTCGGTGAGTAGGTGGCGGGCGTCGCAGACGACGAAGCCGACGGTGCGCGTGCGGCCCGAGGCGAGGCTGCGCGCCGTCGCCGAGGGGACGTAGCCGAGCTCACGCGCGGCCTCCAGCACCCGCTCCCGGGTGGCCTCCGGGATGCCACTCCCCGCGCGTGCGTTGAGCACGAACGACACCGTCGTGCGAGACACGCCCGCCCGTTCGGCGACCATGCCGCTCGTCACCCGCCGCCTCGGCATGCGCCAACCCCCTCAGTCCGGTAGCTCGGCCCAGGCCGCGGCGACCGCCTCGACACGAACGCGGCCGCCGCCGAACGGTGTCAGGTCGACCGTGACCGGCGCAGTGCCGAAGTTCTGGAGGCACGCGCGCCCACCCGAGCGGCTCAGGCGCACGCCGTCGGGGAGTTGCGCCACGGCGATGCCGGCCTGCGCCGCCAGCAGCGCCGCGAGCCGTCCCCAGCCTTCGGGCGCGAGCCATGCGCCGAGCGTGAGACAGCGGCCCGAGCCGTGCCTGCGAAGCGTGAGCGCCGCGACGCCCTCGTATGCGTCGCAGGCGTAGCGGCCCCAGACCTCGGTGCCGTCGGCGGGCTCGAGCAGGTCTGCCCAGGTGTGGTACTCGAGCCCCTCGCCGAGCGTCGAGCGGAACTCCGGCTCGACGGCGATGCGCTCGCCGCTCCCCGGCCTGAGTGCGTCGACGCGGCCCACGCGCACCCCGGAGAGGGTCGCGAGCGGTCCCGGGGCGCGCTCGTGCACGCGCATGTCGGGGCGGTAGGCGCCACTGCGCGGGCCGAGCAGCAGCGTCGCTCCGCCGTCGAGCGCCCGAGCCAGCGACGCAGCCAACGCGTCGTCGGCGAGCGTGAGCGAGGGGGCGATCACCACGCGATACCCGCTGAGATCGCGGTCCGGTGGCAGGACGTCGACGTCGAGCCCGAGTGCGCGCAGCGCCATGTAGGGCGTCACCCAGGGCGCCCAATCGCGCCACCCCTCGGCGTGCGGCTGCACCTGGCCGGCCCACAGGTCGTCGTAGCGGAAGAGCAGCGCCACGTCGCCACGGCGGCGGGCGTGCGGCACGGGCGCGGCGGACAGGTCTGCGGCGGCCGCCGCTGCCTCGCTCAGCCCCTGGTCGGGGGTGCGGTCGTGCCGCAGCAGGCCGGCGTGCATCTGTTCCTGCGCCCCCACCGCGGCGCGCCAGCGGAAGTAGCTCACCACCTCGGCGCCGTGGGCAATGGCCTGATGCGTCCACAAGCGCACCGCGCCGGGTGCCGGGATCGGGTTGGTCGGCGCCCAGTTCACCTGCCCCGGTTGCTGTTCCATCACCCAGAATGGAGTGAACGGCTCGCCGGCCTGGGGCGTCAGCGCGCCGCGGTAGAGGTCGTGGTTGAAGGCGATCAGGTCGGGGTGGCCGGTGCGGGCGAAGCGCGCCTTGACGTCGTCTGGGAGGGGCGACTGCTCGAGCATGCCGAGCGGGTAGTTGTCCCAGGTGATCGCGTCGAGGCCGCGCCCGAGCGCGTGGGCGTCGAGGTCGCCGAAGTAGAGCATGGCGTTGTGCGTGATCGGTCGTCCCGGCGAGCGCGGACGGATCTCGGCGACCTGGCGGCGGTGGTACTCGAGCACCATGTCCGAGGCGAACCTGGCGTAGTCGAGCCGGGCCCCTGGCGCCGCCTCGGCGATGGCGTGGAGCGGCAGTGGGACCTCGTCGAAGCTGCCGTACTCCATCGACCAGAACACGGTCCACCAGGCGTCGTTCAGGGCCTCGATCGCCCCGTAGCGACGCTCGAGCCAGCCGGGCCAGGCCGCGCGCGTCGCGGGGCCCGCCTGCCGCACGGTGTCGTGGCAGCCGTACTCGTTGTCGATCTGCCAGGCGCCGACCGCCTCGTGGCGGCCGTAGCGCTCGGCCAGGTCGGCGGCGATGCGAGCCGAGGCGTCGCGGTAACCGGCGTGGGCGAAGTCGTAGTGCCGACGGCCGCCGAACTCGAAGCGGCGCCCGTCGCGCCCGACGGGCAGCATGTCGGGCAGGGCGTCGACCAGCCAGCGCGGGGGCGTGGCCGTGGGCGTGCCCATCACCACGCGCAGGCCGGCCGCGCCGAGGCCGTCGACGGCGCGGTCGAGCCAGCCCCAGTCGTAGCGTCCTGGTTCCGGTTCGATCCGGCTCCAGGCGAACTCGCCGATGCGCACCCAG
Organism: Trueperaceae bacterium; assembly: GCA_007695125.1. GTDB lineage: Bacteria > Deinococcota > Deinococci > Deinococcales > Trueperaceae > CSSed10-48. The sequence goes on from REEJ01000280.1 coordinate 7,886, forward strand.
GTGAGCCCGGTCGCGCGCATGCGCGCCGCATCCTCGGCCCAGGTCGATTCGGGCCAGTGTTCGGGGTAGTAGCAGACGCCGAGATGCATCGTGTCCCTCCATGCGATCGGTGACGTGTCCGGCATCGTCGTCATCCCTTGGTCGCGCCCATGGTGAGCCCTTCGATGAAGTAGCGCTGCAGGGCGAAGAAGACGAGCAGGGTCGGGACGGCCGCCAGAAGACTACCGGACACGATCAGTGGCCAGTCGTTGACGAACTGCCCCATGAGCGTCGACAGGCCGGCGGTGACCGGCTTCAGGCGGTCGCTGGAGAGCAGCACCAGCGCCCACAGGTAGTCGTTGAACACCCAGGTGAACTCCAGCGTCGCGAGGGCCGCAAAGGCGGGCAGGATCAGCGGCAGGCCGATGCGCCGGTAGATGGTCCACTCGCTGGCGCCGTCGATGACGGCGGACTCGAACAGCGACACGGGGACGGTGCGCAGGAAGTTGCGAAGCACGAAGGTGCAGAACCCGAGCTGGAAGGCCGTGTGGAAGAGGATCAAGGCCAGGTGCGTGTCGTACAGGCCCAGACGGTTGCTGAGTTGGAACACCGGCAGCATCAGGATCTGGAACGGGAGCAGCATCCCGGCGACGAACATGAAATAGAGGAAGCGGTTGAGGCGGAAGCGGAAGCGCACCAGCGCGTAGGCCGACATGCTGGAGAGCGTGAGCATGCCGATGATCGACGGGATCGTGATGATGAAGCTGTTGACGAGGTAGCGGTTCACCCTGCCGCGTTCCCACGCCTGGCTGTAGTTGTCGAAGCTGATCTCCCGTGGGACGCTCCAGAAGCCGTTGGCGGAGATGTCTTGCTGGGTTCGGAGCGAGGTCACGAAGGCGCCCGCGATGGGGAAGAGCCAGAGCAGGGCGCCTGCCCACACCAGGATCAGAACGAGGCGCCGCATGCTAACGCTCCTCCTGTTGGACCACGCGATAGAGGTAGATGGCGATGAAGCCGACGCTGATCAGGAACAGCACCACGGCGATGGCCGCCCCGTAGCCCATGTTGTAGTTCATGAACGCCTCGATGTACATGAAGTTGGCGAGCACGTTCGAGGAGTTGAAGGGGCCACCGCGGGTCATGACGTACACGAGGTCGAACGCCCGCAATGACTGGATCACGGTGATCACGAGGACGATGGTCGTGACGGGCGCCAGCTGCGGGAAGGTGACGTACCGGAAGAGCTGCCACGGGCTGGC
>REEJ01000346.1 GCA_007695125.1 Trueperaceae bacterium
CGACGAACCGTACGACGACCCGTACGACGAACCGTACGACGAGCCACTCGACGAACCGTCCGACGCTCCGACCGACGAACCGATCGACGCAAGGAACGAAGAGCCACTCGGCGAACCGACGGACGACGTAACCGACGAGCCGGACGACGAGTCGCTGGACGAACCGCTCGACGAACCGGCCGGCGACGCAACCGAGGAGTCGATCCGCGAGGCGACCGACGAACCACACGACGAGCCCGAGGACGAACCTGAGCCAGACGCCGAGCCCGTGGACGAACCTGAACCAGACATCGAGCCAGACGTCGAGCCAGACGCCGAGCTTCATTTCGAACCGGACGACGCCGACACCAGCGGTCCCACCTGGGACGCAGGCGAGACCGGCAGCGTCGAACTCGACCCACCTGACGCCGCACCCCCCGCTGTCGTGCGGCGGCGGGTCGCGACCCACGACGTCGCTCCCGAGCCGGTGCCGCCGCCCGGCGCCACGGCGCAGGGGCGTAGGGACGAGGCGGCGCCGCGATCCACGCCGCCGCTGCCGCGTCCGGAGCCGCCACGGCCGCCGGTGCAACGTAGCGAGCCGCCGCGCCCACACGATCCGCTGCCCTCAGTCCCTCCGCAGCGAGTACGACCGGCAGCCCCTGCGCCGTCCACGCCTGCCGCGACGCCAGGGACGTTCAGCAAGACACCTCCGCCCGACGTCACCTACCGCGTCGGGGAGTCGCCGCTCGACGAGCGCCATACGGCCGGTGGACGTACGACCGAACCGACCGCCGCCGTACGCCAGCGCCGGCGCACGTGGATGCTCGCCGCATTGCTGCTCGGCGCACTCGTGCTCGCCATCGTGACCGCCGTCGCGCGCCGCCCCGTACCCCCTCCTGCCGAGCCGCTCGGGAGCGTCACGTCGATCGTGGTCGACGTCCGCATCGAACCCTCCACCTTGCCGCCGGCGTCGCTGGTCGTGCTCGCCAGCCCGCCCGGCTCGCGTGTGAGCGCCGGCAGCGCGCTGGGCACGGTGCCCCGCCGAGTCGTGTTCGACGCCGAGGGCACGTGGCAGGTCGAGGCCCGCTTCCAGGAACGTCGTTCCGAGGTCGTCACCTTTCGTCTCCCGGACGAGCGCGAGGTCGTCCTGCGCTTCCCGGCAATTCCCTAACGCAGCGAGGTCCCCGCCATGCCAAGCGTCGTCGTCATCGATTACGGATCGCAGTACACGCGTCTGATCACCAGACGGCTCCGTGAACTCCACGTCTACTCGGTGATCGAGCCGCCGAACGTGAGCATGCAGCGCCTGCACGAACACGACGCACGAGCCGTCGTCCTCTCCGGTGGCCCTCAGAGCGTGTACGCGGACGGCGCGCCACCGCTGCCGGACGGGCTGCTCGACAGCGGCCTGCCGATCCTCGCGATCTGCTACGGCATGCAACTGGTCGCCCGTGCCCTCGGTGGCGAAGTCGCCCCCTCGACGGTGCGCGAGTACGGCAAGGCGGTCCTGAGGCACACCGACGGGGACCTGCTCGGCGGCATCGAAGGCGAGTTCGTCGCGTGGATGAGCCACGGCGACAGCGTCGCTCGCGTGCCCGCCGGCTTCGCCGTCACGGCTGAGACGTCCGACACGCCGGTCGCGGCCATGGAAGACGCTGAGCGGCGGATCTACGGGCTGCAGTTCCACCCCGAGGTCCGCCACACGCCGAAGGGCCTCGCGGTGCTCGAACGCTTCCTCGACGCCGCCAGGGTCGAGCGCGGCTGGACGAGCGAACACATCATCGACGAGGCCGTGAGCGACGTGCGCGACGGGGTGGGCGACGAGCGCGTGCTGCTCGGCATCTCCGGAGGCGTCGACTCGTCGACGCTGGGTCTGCTCCTCCACCGCGCGATCGGTACGCAGCTCGTGGCCGTCTTCGTCGACACCGGGCTGCTGCGGCTCGGCGAGGCGGACGAGGTCGAGCGGGCCCTGCGCGGCCTGGGCCTCGACTTGGTGGTGGTCGACGCAAGCGAGCGCTTCCTCGAGGCCCTCGTCGGCATCGTCGATCCGGAGCTGAAGCGCAAGGCGATCGGGAAGACCTTCATCGACGTCTTCGGTGACGAGGCGCGCCGCGTCCAAGACGCGCGTGGCGACATCCGCTTCCTGGCGCAGGGGACGCTCTACCCAGACGTGATCGAATCGGCAGGCAGCCACGGCTCCGCCGTCATCAAGTCGCACCACAACGTGGGCGGACTCCCGGACGACCTGGCCTTCACGCTGATCGAACCCTTCCGCAACCTCTTCAAGGACGAGGTGCGCGAGGTCGCCGACGCGCTCGGGATGCCGAGCCACCTGCGCGACCGGCACCCCTTCCCCGGACCAGGGCTCGCGATTCGCTGCCTCGGCGAGGTCACGCCCGAGCGGCTTCGCGTCCTGCAGCAGGTCGACGACGTGTTCGTCTCGGCGCTGCGGGAGTTCGGCCTCTACGGCGAGACGTGGCAGGCGCTGGCGGTGCTGACACCGCTCAGGAGCGTCGGCGTGATGGGCGATGGACGCACCTATGCGAACACGGTGGCGTTGCGGGCGGTGACCTCCGTCGATGGCATGACGGCCGACTGGGCGCGGCTCCCCCACGAGTTCCTGGCGACCGTCTCGAACCGCATCGTCAACAGCGTGCCCGAGGTGAACCGCGTGGTCTACGACATCACCAGCAAGCCGCCCGGCACGATCGAGTGGGAGTGAGACAGTTCGGCTGGCAGCCAGCCGCGAGGAGGTGCCCGTGGCGCGACGCTGCTGGCTGATGAAGTCCGAACCGTCGACGTTCTCGTTCGACGACCTGCTGGCCGCTCCCGAGCGCACGACGCCCTGGGACGGCATACGCAACTATCAGGCGCGGAACTTCATGCGCGACGAGATGCGCCCAGGCGACGAGGTGCTCTTCTACCACTCCAACGCCGCGCCACCGGGCGTGGTCGGCCTCGCCGAGGTGGCGTCACAGCCGTACGACGACCCGACCCAGTTCGACCCGTCCTCGCGCTACGTCGACCCGACGAGCACGCGCGAGGCACCGCGCTGGCAGCTCGTCGACGTGCGCGCCGTGCGGCCCCTCGCTCGCATGGTGACGCTCGACGAGATCAAGGGCGACCCCGAGCTGCGCGGCATGGAGGTCGCGCGTCGCGGCAGCAGGCTGAGCATCACGCCGGTCGATCCCGCTCACTTCGACCGGATCGTGGCGCTCGCCGAGGCGCCCGCACCCGGCTGAGACGCGGCGTGCGGCAGCCCCTTTGCTAGACTCGGTCCATGACCGACCGTCGAGCGCGCATCCTCGATCTGGTGGCCGCCTCGTACATCCGCAGCGCCCATCCAGTGCCGTCGTCGCGCATCGCGGAGCGCATGGCGCTGTCGTCCGCAACGGTGCGCAACGAGTTCGGAGCGCTCGCCGACGAAGGCTTGCTGCAACAGGCGCACGCCTCGTCGGGTCGCATCCCGACGGCGCTCGGGTTCAGACGCTACGCCGCACGCTTCTTGCCGCCGCGTCCGCTGACTCCGACGGGGCGCGCTCGACTCCTCGAGCGGCTCCACGCCCAGCCCGGCGACTCGCTGCTCGACCAGCTCGCGACCGCGGCGGCCGAACTGTCAGGGTATGCCGTGCTCGTCACGTTGCCGGCCCAGGACCACCTGCACGCCGTCGAGATCCACCTCTCGCTGCTGGCCAGCCGCACGCTGCTCGCCGTGGTCGTGCTCGAGAACGGCCTGGTTCGCCAGTTGCGCGTCCCGCTCGACCCCGCACCGCATGACGACGTGCTCGACGATGCTGAGCGCAACCTACGCCAGCTGACCATGCCGCTGCGCGAGGTCCCCGCGGCGCTCTCTCGGTTGGCGGCAGACACCGAGCCCGAGCTCGCGCGCACGCTCGCCGCCATCGCCGCAGCGTGGCCCGACGTGACGCCGCGACAGCGTGCCCAGGCCGGACTTCGGCAGCTCTTCGACGAACCGGAGGCGAGAGATGCCGACTTCGTCCGCCTGGTCGTCGAGCACATCGAGGCGGCGCCGACGTCGCGGGGCACATCGGCGGCGACGTCCGACCGGCAGCCGCACGACGAGCCCAACGTCGATGACGCCAGCGCCTCGGCGGCCGCGCCGACGACGGTCGAGTTGCGCCTCGACGACTCCGTGGCGCGCGTGCGCAGCGGCGTGCCACTCGGGAGCAGCGTCGCGACGCTCACGCTGATCGGTCCTTCTCGCATGCGCTACTGGGCGTCCGTGCGCGTCGCTGGCGGGATCTCCGCCGCCTTCATCGACCACGGTGCCGAGGCCTGACGACGAGGCGGCCGGGATTTTTCACTCCGAACGCCGTCCCGCGCGGCCTATCCTCGTGGTCAGAGGAGGCACGCGTCCGGCGTCAGCGTCGGAGTCGCTGGTACGATGACCCCACATGGCACCAACACCTCCCGTCGCGGCGCACGGCCATGAGCCCGAGCGCCACTGCATCGCCGATCGATCGAGCGCGCCTCGTGCTCGGTGCGTGGTTGCCCGGTCGTGCCGCGAAGCAGCTGCTCGATCGCATCGTGCGGGCCGAAGGGCTCGAACCGGATGCCGTCGACGGCGAGCGTTTGGCCTCGCTGGTGCTTGGCCCGGTCTATCGTGAACTCCGCTATACCGTCCCTCGGGAGACGTTGCGACGCGAACTCAAGCGCTTGGCGCGCTCGCTGCACGACCGCAAGGCCACACCGCCTCGACCGCTCCCGGTCGCGACCGAGCAGCCCGAACCGCCACCACCTCGGCGACTCCCGGACGACCCGGGGGTCGTGTTGATGGCACTCGCCGTGCTCGACGGCGTCGATGGTGCCGCCGTGTTCGACCGTGTCGGTCGCCCACTCGATCGGCGCGGCGAGGTACCGGACGCCGAAGGCTTCGGTCGCGTGCTCGCCGCAGGCGGCAGCCTGCTCGCACGCCACGGCAGTGTGCGCTCCGTGGCGGTCGCCAACGACGACGGCGTCTTGCTCGCCGTCCCCGTCTCGGAGCGCTGGGTCGCGGTGCGCGGCTCGGCGGACATGAATCTCGGTGCGGTCTACGCGGCGCTCACGGCGCTGGAGGAGGAACGATGAACAGGGGCACGCTTCCGCTCGCGCGCTGGCTGCTGATCGCAGCTGTGCTGATCGGCGTCGCGATGGCGCAACAAGACGACGCCTACCTCGATCGCTACGATCTGGCGATCGACAACCTCCAGCGCTCCGTGGAGGCCCTGCCAACCGACGCCATCCTGGCCCGAGAGGAGATCGACCGCGCCTTCAGCGCGCTCCTCACCCTCTCGCGCGAGGCAGCGGCCGGCCCGTTGGCGGCGGCCCTGGAACGGGTCGTCGAACGCGCCCGGACCGCCATAGGCAACGCCAGCGTCGACGACCTCGCCGTGCAGGTGGCGGTGCTCGAGGGCGGCTTCCAGCGCCTCGTGTTCGACGCTGCCCTGCGTTCGGCCGCCGAGGGCGACCTCGACCAGGCGCGAGCGCGCCTCGGTCGCCTGGCCACCGACCTCGGTATGGCGCCGGCCGATCAGGCCTTGCTCGCCGACACCGACCAGGCCGCCGGCGCGTTGCGCTTCGACTTCGAGGCGGGTGTGGCCGACGTGATCGCCACGCGTCTCGCCGTCGCTCAGGAGCTGGCCGAGACCAACGTCGGCGGCGCGTACCGCTCGCTGGCACGCGCATACGGCGCGTTCTTGCTCGTCCAAGACTCGCCGCGCACGAGCGCTGCACTCAACCAGGGTTTCGTCGACGCCGCCCAGGCGCTCGTCGACGAGCGGACCGACGACGTCGTCGCGTCGATCGCTGTGGCGAGAGAACAGATCGCGGCCCTCGGTCAGGCTGCGCGCGCCCGCCAGACGGCCACGGCGACACCGCCGGCCAGCGCCGTGCCGAGCGATCTCCCCAGCCCGGCGACGCCCCCGCTGAGCGACGCGGAGGCGCCGCCGGCCGACACGGCGCCCGACGAGACGCTGCCGGCCGAGACGGCGCCCGACGAAACGGTGCCGGCCGAGACCCCCGTGGACGCCGAGGCAGTGGATGAAGGCGAAGCCGTCGTGCTCAGTGAGGAGGCGCTCGCAGCCCTCCGCCTCGAGATCGCCGAGGAACTGCGTCGCGAGCGCCTCGATGTGCTCGAGCGAGAGCTCGCGCTGGCCGGCGTCGGAGAACCGGCCCGCCCGGGCCAGGCCGAGGCGCTGCTCGACGCCGGCTACCTGCGCCTGAGTCAGGTCGGCGACGCCGTCGTAGCCCGCGTCTCCGAGGCGCTCGCGGCGGCGCAGCGAGGCGACGAACCCGGTGCGCGGCAAGCGCTCGGACGAGCCGCCACGTCGTACGACACCTTGCTCTCGCCGATCGTCCGGGCACGCTTCACGCTGCTCGACGTCGACACCGGCAGCCTGCTCCGGCAGCTCGCCGACGAGCCCGGCCTCCGCGCCAGCGACGTCGCCGTCGCGGCCGGCCAGCTCGACCTCGCGCTCGGCGCTCTGACCGGCGCGACCGAGGCACCGCTGCTCACCGGCGCCCGCCAGACCCTCGGGTACTGGGGCGGGGTCCCTCGCGCCATCGTGCTCGTCGTGCTGGGCATCCTCGCCCTGATCCCGTTGGTCCTCGCGAACATCGCGTTCGGCGGCGGCAACCGGAACTGGCAACTCGTCGGGGTCGCGCTCTTCCTGTTGTTGCTCCCGGCCCTGTTCGAAGGGCTCGTCGGTCTCTCCGTGTTGCTCTCCACGTACGCCGACGTCACGCTGCTCGCCACCCTCCCGGCCCTCTCGCCGTTCGCCAGCACCGTCGGCCAGGTGGTGTGGGCCAGCACCGTCTTGCTGGCGCTGGTGTTCGCCATGATCGGGCTCTACGGCATCTGTGCGCAATTCGGACTGGTCGGACGGCGGCGCCCGGCCGCGTCCGCGGGTGCCACGTCGACCCGCTCGACCCGCTCGACCCGGAGCAGCACGACCACCGAATCGATCGACTGGGACGACGACTGAACCCCCAGCTGCGCCTGCGCACGACCTGGCCGCAGTGGCGACGTGAGGAGCGATGACGCCGAACCGCATCTACCAAGCCGTCGTCGAGGCGCTGGAGACCTCGCTCGCTCCGCGGGTCGTGTCGTTGGTCCTGCGCGAGGGGCTGGTGCAGGTCGAGCGCGACCCGTCGAACCTGCGCCTCGAAGACGTCGAGGCGGTCCTGACCGGACCCGTCTTCAAGCAACTCCAAGCCCGCATGTCGGCGGACGCAGCGCGCGAGGCCGTCACGTCGTTCCGGGAACGGATCGCCGCGCAGTTCGACGAGTCCTCGACGGACGTCGCCGAAGGCGCGGAGCCACGCGACACCGCAGACGCACCAGACGGCTCGGCCGAGCGCGACGCGGTGACGGAGTCGACCGTGGAGCGACGCGTGGCGGCGCTGCGCGAGGCGTTGCGACCCTTCAACCTGTACTTCGACTGGCCCGAGGTGCGCAAGCTGCGAGCACAGCTCCAGGTGGCCGAGGGAGAGATCGCGGCGGGCGTCTCGATCGGCGACAGCCTGGACGCAGCCGACGAACAGCTGCGGATCGTTGAGCAGAAGCTCGAGGATCGCCTGGTCTTGCAGGCCAAGGAGCTCGGCGAGCTCGAGGAGTCGCTCGAGATCGTCCAGACGCTCGGCGGCCCGCGTGTGCGTCGCCTCGAGTCGCTGATCGGTCAGATCCGTCACGCGCAGCGCTCGCGTGAGCTCACCGACGCCGAGACGCAGCGCGCGGCCACGCTCGCACGTGACCTGCGCAAGCTGATGGAGTCGAGTGTCGCGCAGCCGTTCACGCCGGACGCCGAGGCCGCGACCGAGGTCGAGGCCGAGGTCGAGGCCCCGGCGTCGATCGGCGCAGAGGGCGAGCCCCCCGACGCGCTCCCCGACGGCGAGGACGACCTCCCGCCGGTCACGATCGACGAGGCGCACCTCACGCCCGAGGTCAGCGAGCGGCTCAGGGCGCTCGACGTCGACGCCGAGCGTCGGCTGCTCGACGCGCTCGCGGAGGCGCATGCCGACCTGCTGCGCTACGTCCCCGGCCTCGCGGCCGGCCTCAGCGCTGCACGGTCCAGCCTCGACGAGGGGCGGCCCCTGGGCGACGCGCTCGAGGCGCTGAAGCGCCAGCTCGACGACGCAACCGCCACCCAGCGCGCCCATCTGCAGACGGAGCTCGCCGCCATCGAGGCGGATGTGGCGCTGCTCGGAAGCGACGACGACGCCTCGCTCGAGCGGGCGCTGCGGGTCGCGCTCGACGTCCTGAGCGAGGGCCTACCGGCGCACGCCGACGTCGTGGCGCTGCGCGAGCTCCATCAAGGCGCGCTGGTCCGAGCCGAGGAGCGCGAGAGCCGCGACGTCGAGGCGCGCGCACTGCTCGAGCGCAAGCGCGCCCAACAACGCGCGGTGCGCGAGCGCATGACGCGCGCGCTCGAACAGGATGCTGGTGGCGCCCCGGCCGCCCTCCACGCGCCGAGCCAGGCGCTGCGCGATGCGCTGGCGGCGTTGGACGAGGCCGAGGCGGACGACCGACTCGACGAGCCGGCCCTGGAACTCGCCCTCCAGGCCGAGCAACGCTGGGAGCGCGCGCTGGCCGAACGGGCCGATGACGACGAGGTCCGGCGGCGTGCGCGGCTGCGCGAACTCGAGGCCCGGATCGAGGGCTTGCCCGACCTCCCCGCGCTGCGCGCTCGCGCCGGGAGCCTCAGCGCGGAGTGCGCCAGCGCCGCGACCGACCCACAGCTCGACGACACGCACCTGGAGACGCTGTCGTCGTTGGTGGACCAGCTCCACGCCGACGCGCTGGCTGCCGTCTCGCAGCATCTCGAACGTCTCGCGAAGGAAGCCGGCGACGCGAGCGACCGCGAGGTCCTCGGCGCCTTGCAGGCGGGCGCCAGGACGCTGCAGGCGGGTCGCTTCCCCGACATCGGGCGCCTCCAGGCGTTGGTCGTCGAGACGCGCGAACGCCTCCGTGAAGCCGAGCGCGTGCGTTGGCAACGGCTTCAGCACGCCAGCGCACGGCTCGAGCCCGCCGGCGTGCCGGGCCTCCCTGCCCTCACCCGGGCGCTCGAGGAGGTGCGCTCGGTGGCGACGGCAGGCCGTCCGATCACGCCAGCGCTCGACGCCGCCGAAGCCGCGCTCGACCAGGTCGAGACCGAGGTGCGTGAGCGCCTGGCCACCTTCGCCCCACGTCTCGACGCCGCACTCGTGACGTTCGCCCAGGTCCAGCGGCTCAACACCGACGAGGTCGCCACGGTGCGGCGCGTGCTCACCCACCTCGATACGCAACGCGATGCCCTGAGCCGTATCTCACCCGGCCTGCAGCACCAGCTCGAGCGCTCGCTCCACGAGGCCGAACGCCTGCTCGAAGGGCTCGCCGAGGCGTTCGAGGCGACGCGCGCCGTCGCCGATCAACTGGTGAGCGCCAACCTGTTCGACGACATGCTCGGGTTCTTCGACTCCATGGCCGACGCCCCCGAAGAGGTCGAGCCCGAGGCTGCCGCGACGGGCGGCTCGTGGCATGACTCGGAGGCGCTGCAGGCGCTGCTGGCCGGGTTCCGCGGGTTCGACGACGTCGATGCGGCGATGGTCATCGGCAGCGACGGCACGTTGCGCGCCGGCGACGCCGCAGGCCTCGACGTCGAGTCGGTCGCCGACGCGCTGCGCAGCGCGACCGCCGCCTGGCTGGCGCTGGGCGAGCGACTCGAGGACGCCGCACCGGAACTCGTCGACCTGTCCCTCGGGTCGCGCCACGCACTCCTCACGCCCCTCGGCCGCCACGTGCACGCGCTGGTCTTGGTGCGCAGCGACGGTGCGGTCAGCGCACTGACGGCGCGCTTGCGCGACACGCGGGGCGCCCTGGTCGCCGCCGTCGCCGCTGCTTCGTGACCACCGGAAGCGAGCGGATCGCGCTCCCTGACGAGGCGGCGCTCGCTTCGTTCGCGCGCGACGTGGCGCCGCGCCTCCCGCCCGGGTCGCTCCTCGTGCTGACGGGACCGCTCGGCGCCGGCAAGACCAGCTTCGTACGCCATCTCGCCGCCGCCCTGGGCAGCGAGGCCGCCGTCACGAGCCCTACCTATGCCCTCGTGCACGAGTACCCCAGCCCTTCCGGCACCCTCGTGCACGTCGACGCGTACCGCCTCGCCGACGCGGCTGCGCTGCGCATGCTCGGCCTGGACGAGATCCGCGAGCGCGCTCGAGTGACGGTGGTGGAGTGGGGCGAGCCACTGCTCGCCGCCGATCCGACGGCCCTCCACCTGGCGCTCGATCGCGCCGGACCGCAGGGCGACGTCCGCCACGGCGCCACCTGGCTCCGACCGCCCCCTGCGCAGGCACGCTGACATGGCACGGTGGATACTCGCCCTCGACACGGCCACGCCGTGGCGCTCGCTCGCGCTGCGACGGCTCGATGGCAACGAGGTGCACCGCGACGCCACGCTGCTCGGCCGCGAGCTGGCGACCCGGTTGCTCCCCGACCTCGACGCGTTCCTCGCACGACACGGCGTGCACCGCGGCGCCATCGCAGCGATCGGGGTCGGCGTGGGCCCCGGGTCGTACACCGGCATCCGGATCGGCGTCGCGGCCGCCCTCGGGCTGGGCCGCGCACTCGGCGTGCGGGTCTCCGGCAGCGGCACGCTCGAGGCGCTGGCGTTCGCAGGCCTCGCACCCGGCGAGACCGGCTGGGCGCTGATCGATGCGCGCCGAGGGCGCGTGCACGCGTTGCTCGCGATGCGCGGCGAAGACGCCGTCACGGTGCTCGAGGGCCCCGTCACGTGCCCGCGCAGCGACCTGCCGACGGCCGGCGCTCGCTGCGTCGAGGACGTCGCCCCGGACGCGGCCTTCCACACCCTGCACGCGCTCGGCGGTGGGCCGCCCGAGCCGCGCTACGGCTGAGCGGCCGCATGCGGCCGCCGGCGGTGCCGTGGGTATACTGCACCGACCGCGGCGCCATCGGCGCCAGGGCACGACAGTCGCACACACACAGGCGCCCCGGCGATGCCGGGCGTCGGGAGAGACGAATATGAGACTCTGGCAGGAGATCGGCGTGGACCTCGGGACGGCCACCGTCTTGATCTACGTGAAGGGCAAGGGCATCATGCTCCGCGAGCCCTCCGTGATCGCGATGGTTCGCGACACCGGCGACGTCAAGGCCGTGGGCGACGAGGCCTACCGCATGCTGGGCAGGACGCCCGGCAACATCGTCGCCGTGCGTCCCATGCGTGACGGGGTGATCGCCGATTACGACCTGACCGAGAAGATGCTCAAGGCGTTCGTCCGCAAGGTGGTCACGGGCGCGGGCCGCTTCTTCAAGCCCCACATCATGGTGTGCGTCCCCTCGGGCGTGACCGAGGTCGAGCGGCGCGCGGTGCTGCAGGCGACGCGCGAGGTCGGTGCCCGCAAGGCGTTCCTGATCGAGGAGCCGTTGGCGGCCGCCATCGGCGCCGGCGTGCAGATCGCGGAGCCCACCGGTTCCATGATCGTCGACATCGGCGGCGGCACCACCGACGTGGCGATCATCAGCCTGGGCGGCATCGTCGTGTCGGAGTCGATGCGCATCGCCGGCAACGAGTTCGACGAGGCGATCATCCGTTACATCCGCCACAAGGAGAACCTGCTCATCGGCGATCGCACCGCCGAAGAGGTGAAGATGAAGGTCGGCGCAGCCGTGGTCGTGCGACCCGACGACAGCCACGAGATCGAGGTGCGCGGCCGCGACCTGATCAACGGCCTGCCGAAGACCATACGCGTGGCGACCGAAGACACGGTCGAGGCGCTCAAGGAACCGATCCAGAAGATCGCCGACGGCGTTCGGCGCGTGCTCGAGGCGGCACCGCCGGAGCTGGTGTCGGACGTCATCGACCGCGGCATCATCATGACCGGCGGCGGTGCGTTGCTCCGAAACTTCGACGAGCTCCTCCGTCAGACGACCGGCATCCCCGTGGTGGTGGCCGAGAACGCGACCGACTGCGTAGCGCTCGGGACCGGTCAGGCGCTCGACATGATCCCGGTGCTCCAGGACGCCCTGATCTCGGACACCTTCCTGCGCCGCTGATGGCGCACGCGACGGCGCCCAGCTGGGTGCGGCTGCTCCTCGGAGCGCTCGCCGTGGCGCTGGTCATCGGGAACGGCTCGGTCGCCGCGCAGGACGAGGGACGCCTGCCGGCGTTCCCGCTCGACCTCGTCGCCCCTGGTCTCACCGGGTACGGCCTGACCATGGGGCCGGGCGACCGCCTCGAGCGCTTCGAGGTGCGCGTGGTGGCACTCCAGAGCGGCATGGGACCCGCGGGATCGCCACTCGTGCTGGTCGAGACGCGTGGCGCGTTCATCGACGCCGCGGGCGGGGTCGCCGCCGGCATGAGCGGCAGCCCGGTCTACCTCGATCACGCCGGCGAGCGAACGCTGCTCGGCGCCATCGGGTACGTCTTCCCCGACACCGACGGCCGGCTCGCGCTCGTGACGCCCATCGAGGCGATGCGCACGCAGACCGAGACCCTGGCGTCCCCGCCGCCGGGCGCCACCCCCGTCGCCACGCCCCTGCTCGTCACCGGCCTCGGCACCCGTGCGCTCGCCATGCTCGAGCGCTCGCTCGACGAGGTCGCGTCGCACCCGCTCACGCTCGTCCAGGCCGGAGGCACCGGCTCTTCGACCGGTCCGAGCCCAGCGCTCGAGCCCGGCTCGGCCATCGCCATCGCGCTCGTGCGCGGCGACGTCGACGTCGCCGCCATCGGCACGGTGACCGAGGTCGTCGGGGACGACGTGCTCGCGCTCGGTCACCCGTTCCTCGGCGTCGGCCCGAGTGGTTGGATCCTCTCCCCGGCGTCGATCACGGCCGTCGTCCCGAACCGCCGCGTGCCGTTCAAGCTCGGCACGGTGGGCAGCGAGGTCCTCGGGGCGGTGCTCGCCGACCGGCCCGCCGGCATCGGCGCGCGCCTCGGCGTAGAACCGCCGCTCCTTCCGGTCACGCTGACCATAGACGCAGGCGGTGAACGCACCGTGCTGCGCTTCGAGGTCGTCACGTCGGAGCCGCTGTGGCCCGTCCTCGTCGCCGTCGCGACGCTCGAGGGGCTCGACCGCGCCTGGCAACGCAGGTCCCCTGGCAGCGCCCGGCTGGCATGGGAGCTCGAACTCGCGGGCGGACCACCGCTCAGGATCCTCGAGGAGGTCTCGCACGAGGGCGACGTCGCCCTCGAGACGGCCCGCATGGCCGGAGCGCCGCTCGCCCTGCTCGCACTGAACCCGTTCGAGACGCCTCAGCCGACGGGGCTGCAGCTGCTGATCGAGGTCGATGACCAGCGTCGCGACGGCGAGATCGTCGAGGCGTTGCTCGAAGCAGGTCCCGTGCGCGCGGGCGGCACCCTCGGCGTGTTCCTGCGGCTCCAACCCTGGCGGCGGCAGAGCGAGGTGCACGCCCTGACGGTCACCCTCCCGAGCGAGCTCGCCGAGGGCGCGGAGCTCGTGGTCCGGGGCGCCGGCGAACCGCGCGACGACGAGCACGAGGGCGGCGTCGACACGCTCATCCTGTCGTACGCGGAGCTGCTCACCGTGCTGCGCGAGCGGCCGCGCAGCGGCGACCTCGTGATCGAGGTGCAGGACGCGGACGGCCGCTGGCAGGTGCTGGAGCGGCGCAGCTTCCCGTACCTCGTGCGCGGCGTGGAGCGCGTACCGTTGGCCTTCACGGAGGACACGACCGATGACGACGAGTGACGGCGAGGGTCTGGGCAGCCATGCGCTCGCCGACGCCATAGGCGCGCGTCACCGCGGGGTCGAGCGCGCTGTCACGGCGCTGCGAGCGCCCGACACGGCGACGCCGGGCGCCGTCGTGGTGTGGCCCGACGCCGATGCCGACGGGCTGGCCAAGCTCGGCGCGGCAGGCGTCGCCGCGGTCGCCGCGGTGCCCGGCGACGAGTCCCGCGGCGAGGCGCTCGCGGCGGCGGCGAACGCGGTCGGTATCGCGCTGCTCGTCGTGACGGACGCTCGCGTCGCGCTCGCGCGCCTGAGCCGAGCGCTCGACCGGCGGCCGGCACCCGCCGAGCCCGGCGTCCATCCCAGTGCGACCGTCCACCCGAGCGCCGTCCTCGGCGCGCGCGTCAGCGTCGGGCCAGGCAGCGTGATCGCGGCCGACGCCCGCCTCGGCGATGGCGTGGTGGTCGGTCCGCTCTGCAGCGTCGGAGCCGCCGCCGAGATCGGCGACGAGTCCGTCATGTACGCGCGCGTGACGCTGTACGACGGTGTGCGCGTGGGGCGCCGTTGCGTCTTGCACGCCGGCGCCGTCCTCGGCGCCGACGGTTTCGGCTACGCGTTCGGGTCGCGCGGCGCCGAGAAGATCCACCACCTCGGGGGCGTCGTGATCGGTGACGATGTCGAGATCGGCGCCAACACCTGCGTCGATCGCGGCACCCTGCACGACACCGTCCTCGGAGACCGCTGCAAGCTCGATAACCTGGTCCAGGTCGGCCACAACGTGCACATCGGTGACGACGCCGTCGTCGCCGGTCACACCGGCATCGGCGGCAGCTCCCGGATCGGTCGGCGCGTCGTGATCGGCGGCGCGGTCGCCATCGCGGACCACGTCACGATCGGTGACGACGCCCGCCTGGCCGGACGGGCGGGCGTGACGAAGGACGTGCCCGCGGGTGAGACGTGGGGGGGGTTCCCTGCGCAGCCGTTCCGACGCTGGGTGCGCGAACACTACCTGATCGGGCGGCTCGAGACGATGTGGCGGCACGTCCGCGGCGCCGACGCCGACGGGCCCGCCACGGGCGAGGCGAAGCGGGCGTGAGCAGCGGCGCGGTGGTCGGCGTCGGCGTCCACTCTGGGCAGCGCTGCAGCGTCCGACTCCACCGCGACGACGGACCGATCCGCTTCCGCCTGGGCCGCTTCGAGGTGACCGCGCGCGCCAGCGCCGTCGTGGCGACCCCGCGTTGCACCGTGCTGGGCGACGATGGCGTGCGCATCGCGACGGTCGAGCACCTGATGGCGGCGCTGCGCGTGGGCGGCTTCTGGTCCGGTGTGGTCGTCGAGGTGGACGGTCCGGAGCTCCCGATCCTCGACGGCTCGGCCGAGCCGTGGACGGATGGCGTCGCCGCGCTCGGGCAGCCGCCGCCGGCGCCGCCCGCCTGGCATCGGCGGACCCCGGTGGCGTTCGAGCACGGCCGGAGCCGCATCGTGTGGCGACCGGGCGAGGACCGTCTGGAGGTCGCGATCGACTACGCCCACCGCGCCATCGGGGCGCAGCGCTGGGCGGGCACGCCGGGGTCGTACCGCGACGTGCTGGGGGCGCGCACCTTCGCCACCGCCGAGGAGGTGCACACCCTGCGCGCGGCGGGGGGACTGAAGGGCGCCGAGGAGGGCCGTGGTATCGTCTTCGCAGACGATGGACCATCGACGCCGCTGCGTTGGCCCGACGAGCCCGTCCGCCACAAGGCGCTCGACGCGCTCGGCGACATCGCACTTCTGGGCCGTCCCCTCGGCGGTTCGCTGTCGATCGAACGCGGCTCGCACGCCGCCCACGTGAGCTTCATGCTGCACCTGAGCCGACACCTCCCACCCGACCGCGGACCCGATCCCACGTGAACCCCACCGTGCGCGTCGCCGTCATCGGTTTCGGCGTCATGGGACGACATCACGCCAACGTCTATGCCGCCCTGCCGGGTGTCGATCTCGTCGCGATCGTCGACCCGGACACGGCCCGACGGCTCGACGCCAGCGAGCGCCACGGCTGCGCTGCGTACCCGGACGTCGAAACCTTGCTGGCCTCCGAACACGTCGACGCAGCGAGCATCGCGAGCCCGACCAGCACGCACTTCGCTCTCGGAACGCAGTGCTTGCAGGCCGACGTGCACGTGCTGATCGAGAAGCCGGTCGCCACGCAGGTGCATGAGGCCAGGGCGTTGGCGGCCTTGAGCCGCGAGCGCGGCGTGGTGATGCAGGTGGGACACATCACGCGCTTCTACAAAGCGGTCCAGCAGCTGCGTCAGAGCGTGCGCCGGCCGTACCTGATCGAGGCGCGGCGCCTGACACCGAGCGCCCGCATCCGCGACGTCGGCGTGATCCTCGACCTGATGATCCACGACATCGACATCGTCCTCGGCCTGGTCGACAGCCCGGTCGCGGAGGTGAGCGTCGCCGGTCACGCGCTCAATGGCTCGGCCTTCGAAGACGTCGCGGCCGCCCAGATCACCTTCGCGAACGGCTGCATCGCCCGCTTCCTGGCCTCGCGCATCGCCCCCGACGCCGAGCGCTCGCTGGTGGTAGCGGAGGCGACGCGCACCTACCGCCTCGACTTCGCCCGTGAACCGCACACCGAGATGGCGATCTACCAGGCGCGGCCGACGGGCGACGAGGGGAACCACGTCCACGTCGACCGGCACGTGATCTACGAGGACAACCCGCTGCGCAAGGAGCTCGCGCACTTCCTCGCTCGCATCCGCCTCTCCGCGACACCGATCGGCACGCTCGACGACGACCTGCGCTCGCTCACCCTCGCCACCGACCTGATCCAGCGCCTGCGCCCGCACGCCGAGCCGCTGCTCGTCGCCCACGCCGACTGACGGTGACGATGGGTCGCGCGAGCGTGCGCCGGGTGCACGGGCTACGACCACCCGGGGCGCGCGAGGGCGTGCGGTAGACTCGCGCCATGCGCGGTCTCATCGAGCGTGTCCTGCCACACCGCTACCCGTTCCTGATGGTCGACGCGTTCGTGTCGCAACGTGGCGACACCTTCGAGTGCTTGAAGAACGTGAGCAACAACGAACCCCACTTCCAAGGGCACTTCCCCGGAGAGCCCGTGATGCCCGGCGTGATGATCCTCGAAGCGCTCGCGCAGGCCAGCGCCGTCGGCCTCGCCGCCCGCGAGGGGGGCGCGATCGGTGACGGTCGCGTCGGCTACCTGACCGGCATCGAGAACGCGCGCTTCCGGCGCAAGGTGGTGCCGGGCGACCAACTCCGGCTGACGGGGACGATCACGCGGTTCCGCCGTGGGCTGTGCACCGTCGAAGCCGTCGCGCTCGTCGGTGACGAGGTCGCGGCGGAGGCCACGCTGTCGTTCGTGTTCGCGGCCGCTTGACCGCGATGGCGCCCCGGGTCCACCCGCGCGCGGACGTCGACCCGAGCGCCGAGCTCGGCGAGGGCGTGACCGTCGAAGCCGGAGCCGTCGTCGAAGCCGGCGTGCGGATCGGTCCGCGCAGCGTGGTCCGCGTGGGCACGGTGCTCCACGCCGGCACGCAGGTGGGCGCCGACGCGCGGCTGGGACCGTACGCGGTCGTCGGTGGCGAGCCGATGGACGCGCGCTACCGTGGCGAACCGACGCGCGTGGTGTTGGCCGACGGCGTGGTGCTGCGCGAGTTCGTCAGCGTGCATCGCTCCACCGGAGAGGCGACCCAGACGTCGATCGGCACGGACACGCTGGTCATGAGCGGCGCCCACGTGTCGCACAACTGCGTGGTGGGAGCGCGCTGCGTGTTGACGACGCTGGTGCAGCTCGGCGGGCACGCCGAGGTGGGTGACGACGCCGTGTTGGGCGCGAACGCGATGGTGCACCAGTTCTGCCGCGTCGGCCGCGGCGCGATGCTCGGCGCAGCCAGCGGGACCAACCAGGACGTGCTGCCGTTCCTGATGGCACGCGGCAGCCCGGCGCGCCACTTCCGGCTCAACCGGGTCGGCCTGCTCAGGCGCGAGACGCCCGCCGAGACCTATGCGGCGCTCGAGGCGGCCGTCCGGGCGCTCCGACGCCGCGACACCGAACGCTTCGCCGACCTCGCCCGAGAGCACCCCGCCGTGGCGGAGCTCCAGGGCTTCGTGGCCTCGTCGCGCCGCGGCGTGGCGCGCTTCCAAGGTGCCTGAGCGTGGCCGGGCCCCGCGTGGTGCTCGTGAGCAACGGACCCGGCGAGCTGAGCACGTGGGTCCGCCCCACGCTGCGCGCCTGGCGCCGGCTCGACCCCAGCGCGCACGTCTCGATCGCTCTCATCCCGTGCCAGTTCGCGAGCGGCGCTGAGACCGACTTGGCCCGCACCTTCGGCGCGGACGCGGTCACCACGCCCGCCGAGTACCTGCGGACGGCGGCGCTGGGTCGGGCGCCGAGCGCGCTCAAGGGCAGCACCGACGAACCTGGTGTCGTGCTCTCGATGGGCGGCAACGGGTCGCTGGCCGCCGCGTTGGGTCGCCGCCTCGGCTACCCGGTGATGCGCTACAGCTTCGTCCCCTACCTCGCCCGCGGCATCGAGCGCCTGTTCGTCCACGACGAGGGGACGCAGCGCAAGGCGCGGCGCCTCGGCGTGGCCGCCCAGCGCGTGGAAGCCATCGGCAACCTGGTGGCCGACGCGCTCGAGCACAGCGAGCCGGCGCCCGACCCGGGCTCCCCTCACGTCCTGCTCTTCGCCGGGTCGCGCGACGCCTTCGCTGTGCACCTGATCCCGTTCATGATCGCGCTCGCCGACGCACTCCACGCGCGCTACCCCAGCGCCCGAATGGTCTGGCCCGTCAGCAGCCTCCTCTCGGACGAGGCGATCGCGGCCGGCATCGCCGGCCGGAACGCCGACACCCTCGGCGGCGTGGCCGGCCGGCGCGAGGGCGACGAACTGGTGGCGCCGGGCGGTGCGCGCGTACGGATGGTGAGCGAGGCAGAGCGCCCCGCCCAGTTGCAGGTCGCGACCGTGGCCGTCACCATCCCCGGCACGAACACGCTCGAGCTCGGCATCGCCGGCGTGCCCAGTGTGGTGATGCTGCCGCTGAACCGTCCCGAGATCATCCCGCTCGAGGGACCGGGGCACTGGCTGTCGCTGCTGCCCCTCATCGGAACGCCCCTCAAGCGCTTCGCGGTGCGGCTCTTCGTCGAGCGGCTCGACTACCCCGTGTCGCTGCCGAACCAGTTCACCGGCGAGCCGCTGATGGTCGAGGTGACGGGCGTCGTCGACGTCGCCGGGGTCGCCGCCGCCGTCGCGCGACTGGTCGACGACGCCGACGACCGCGCGCGACGCGCCGCCCGGCTGCGCGAGACCATGCCACGACCGGGCGCCGCCGAGCGCCTGGTGCGTCGGGTGTACGAGCTGCGCGAGTGGCCACTCGACACCGCAGCAGCCGCAGCAGGCACAGCTGACGCTGCGAGCGCAGCCACCGCTGCAGGCGCAACCGATGTCAGGTGTGTGCCGTGACCGAGCGCCCGCCCAGCGACGCAGCCCCGGCGTCGCAACCAGGGCGACCGTCGTCCGCCCTGCGCCTCGAGGGCACCACACGACGCCGTGTGACGCGTGCGATCGCACTCGGCTCGGCCGCGGCGCTGATCGGCGCCACCGTCCGCGTCGCCGTCGTGCCGGTGGTGGTGACCCCGCTCTTCGACGACGTGTTGGCGCGCCAGGACCTCTCGCGCCTGGTGCCGCTGCTGCTGCTCGGCGGGGCCCTGGCGTTGCTCGGCGCAGCCCTGTTGTGGGTGCAGGACACGGCCTTCGGACGGGCCGCCGCGGCGGCGTCGGCCGGCTGGCGGGCGGCGTTGTCGGCGCGCTTGGTGCGGCGCGTGCCGGGGACCCTACCAGGCAGCAGCGGGGGGCTGAGCGCGCGCCTGCTCGCCGACCTCCGCGAGGTCGAGACGTTCGTGCTCTTCGGCCTCGGTGGAGCCGTGGCGGAGTCCGCCACGCTCGTCGCCGTGATCGCCGTGCTGATGTGGACCGACCCGGTGGCCACGGCGACGCTCGTCGCCCTGGCGCTGCCGGCCGTCCTGATGCTGCGCGTGATCGGACGTCGCATCGAGGCGGCGAGCGACCTCCATCTGGCCGGGTTGGAGCGCGTGGGGGCGCGCCTGCAGGAGGCATTCCGCCATCACGAGACGGTGCGCACCTACGACGCGGACGCGTTCATGGCGGAACGCTTGGAGCGCGACAACCGCGCCACCGAGCGCGCCATGGCGCGACGCACGACGTTCGCCGCGCTGCAGGTGCCGGTGTCCCAGGTGCTGGTGTTCGGCGCGATCGCCGCGCTGGTCACGCTGCTGGCGCAGCGCGCCGCCGCTGGCGTGATCACGACGGGCCAGGTCGTCACGTTCGTGACGCTCGTGGCGCTCCTCGCGACGCCGAGCCAACTGCTGCCGAAGTCGGTGGCCCTGGCGCAACAGGCGCGCGCGGCCTGGCGCCGCCTGGCCACGCTCGACGCAGCGGGTCCGGGACAGGACGACGCTCCGAACCAGACGTCGGCGGCCGCGCCGGCGCTCTCGACCGCCGGCGACGGCACCGCCACGCCACGCCCCGCCCCCAGCCTGCGCTTGACGAACGTGCGGCTGCGCGTGCCCGGCGGACCCGAGGTGCTGCGCGGCGGCTCGCTCGACCTGCCCGGAGCCGCGCTCGTCGCGCTCGTCGGGCCCAGCGGTGCGGGCAAGACGACGTTGCTGCGGACGCTCCTGGGCTTCGTGCCGATCGACGAGGGCGACGTCGAGGTGTGCGGCGCCTCGCTCGCCGCCGACACGGGGCGCGTGCGCCGCTGGGTCGCCGCCGTCGCGCAGGGCACGGACCTGCTGTCCGGACGGGTGCGCGACAACCTCACGCTCGGGCGTGCCGTCGACGACGCGGCACTGTGGACCGCCCTCGAACAGGTGGGCATGGCCGAGACCGTGGCGGGCCTCGCCCGCGGTCTCGACACCGACCTGGGCGAGGACGGCGGCGGGCTCTCGGGCGGTCAGCGCCAGCGGCTCGCGATCGCTCGGGCACTGCTCGGCGACCCCGCGGTGGTGCTGCTCGACGAGCCGACCTCGGCGCTCGACGCCGTGGCGGAGCGCGAGGTGGTGGCGGTCTTGCGACGACAGGCCGAACGGCGGCTGGTGCTGGCCGTCAGCCATCGGCCCGCGCTCGTCACGGTGGCCGACCTCGTGCTGCGGCTCGACGACCTGCGTCTGAGCCCGGTCGCGACGACGCACGAGGCGCTCTCGCAGGCGCTGGCGGCCGAAGCGTGAACGACCTCTACGACACCCCCTGGCTCTACGATCTGCAGCACGATGGCTACCGCGACGACCTGGCGTTCTACCGCCGGCTCGCCGAAGACCAGGGCGGCCCCGTGCTGGAGCTCGGCGCCGGCACGGGCCGCGTCACACTGGCGCTGGCCGAGGTCGGCGCCAGCGTGGTCGCCCTCGAGCCGAACGTCGCGATGCGCGAACGGGCGGCGGCGCGCCTCGCCGCGGCGGCGCAGCGACGGCCGGCGCTCGCCGAACGCGTCCGTTTCATCGACGGCGACGCCCGTACGCTGGCGCTCGACGAGCGCTTCGCGTTGATCGTCGCGGCCTTCAACACGCTCATGCACCTCGAGCGCATGATCGACCAGGACGCCGCGCTGCGACGCGTCCGCGAGCACCTGGCGCCGGGTGGCGCCTTCGCCTGCGACGTGTTCGTGCCGCGCTTCGGCCCGCCGGGCGTCGTTCGGGCAGAGCCGGCGTGGGCGGCCCTCGCCGGCCCGGGCGCCGACCTGTTCACGTGGCAGCATCACGATCCGGTGGCGCAGGTGGTGGTGAGCCATCACCGCCTCGACCGCCTGGACAGCGGCGGTGGCGTCACGCGCCAGGCCGCCACGCTGCGCCAGCGCTACTACCAGCGCCTCGAGCTGGAGCGCGCGTTGCGCGCCGCGGGTTTCAGCGACGTGCGCTGCTACGGCGACTTCGAGCGTGGCCCGGTGCGCGCGGGCTCAGACGTATGGGCGTTCGTGGCGCGCGGCTGACGCCGACGCGAGCCAGCGCGCCTGGAAGGTGGCCACGCCGGCGCCGGGCTCGATGCCGCTGCCGAGTGCGTGCAGAGCACGCTCGAACGCCGCCACGATCGTGAGCGCGTCGAAGGCGTCGACGTGCCCGAGGACGCTGGGTCTGAGGGTCGTCGCGGCCAGGTGGTCCTGGCCACCGCCCACCCGCACGCCGCAGCGCAGCAGGGCGTCGCCCACCTGTGGCGCTGCGAGACCGGACGGCACGCGCACGGCGGCCACAGCCGGGCTGGGCCGCTCGGCGAACGCCGGGCAACCGAGGGCGCCGAGTCCCGCCAGCACGGCCTCGTTCAGGTCGGCCTTGAGCGCCCACCAGGCCTCGATGCCGTACTCGAGCAACTCGCCGACGACGAGGTCGAGGGCGAGGACGAGCGGGACCGGCGGCGTGATGGAGGTATCGCCCTGACGCTGCCGCACGCGCTCGGCGTGCAGGTCGAGGGTGAACGACGGGTGCCGTGACGCGGCCTCGGGGAGCCGCGCCCAGGCGCGCTCCGAGAGCCACGCGAAGCCGAGCCCAGGCGGCAGCATCACGCCCTTCTGCGACCCGGCGATCACGGCGTCGAGCCCCCATGCGTGGGGGCGCACCTCGGTGGCGGCGAGGCTGGTCACGGCGTCGACGAGCAACAGCGCGTCGGGCGCCGCCTGACGCGCCGCCGACGCGATCGCCTCGAGGTCGTGCAGCACGCCGGTGGAGGTCTCCGAGTGCGTGACGGTCACGGCGGCGGCGCCCGGCGTGGCGCGCAACGCCGCCGCCACCGCGGCGGGATCGAGCGCCTCGCCCCAGGCCGCGCTCACGTCGACCACCGGATGCCCGTAGCGGCGCGCCAGGAGCGACCAGCGCTCGCCGAACTTGCCGGCGTGGGCAGCGACGACGGTCGCACCGGGGGGGACGCTGGCGAGGAACGCGGCCTCGAAGGCCGTCGTCCCCGCACCGGCGAGCAGCGTGACGTCGTCGCCCGGCACCGCGAGCAGGTGCGCCATGCGCTCGCGCGCGCGCACGAAGATGGTGCGGAACTCGGCCGTCCTGTGGTGCATGGCGGGCCGCGCCAACACGGCCCGTACCTGCGGCGAGATCGGCACGGGGCCCGGGGCGAGCAGGCGCTCCTCGAAGATCACGGTTCCCCTCCCTACAACCGCACGGTTCGGAGGTCGTGGATCACGTCCGAGAGACCCCGCAGCAAGTCGAGCACGGGCTCGGGCGGCACCTGGTCGAGCGTCAACGCGAACATCGCCAGGCCGTCGTCGCCGACGCGCGAGAGCTGCAGGCCCGAGATGTTGACGCCGGCGTCACCGAGCACCGTGCCGACCTTGCCGATCGCGCCGGGGCGATCGTAGTTCGTGCAGAGCAGCATCGTCCCCTCGGGGCGGATCTCGATCGGGAAGCCGTCGACGGCGACGATGCGGGGGTGCTCGCCGAGCACGGTCCCGACGATCTCGCTGGTCGGCCCGGCGCCGCTGACGGTCACGCCCACCTGCTGCCGGTAGACACCAGTCGCGCTCGTCTCCGTGATGTCGATGCGGACGCCGCGCTCCCTGGCGATCGCGAGCGCGTTGATGTAGTTCGGCGGCTCGTCGAGGAAGCTCTCGAGGAAGCCCTTGGCGACAGCGACCTGGATCGGGGCCGGCGGCAGGGCGAAGCTCCCCTCGCAGCGCACGTCGATCGATCGAACCGGGGCCGGAGCGAGTTGGGCAGCCATGCGGCCCAGGACCTCGCCCAGCTCGAGGTACGGGCCCAGCGCCTTGACGACATCGGGGGCGAGGGCGGGGGCGTTCACGGCGCCGCGCGACAGGTCGCCCAACAGCGCCAGCGCGGTGCGCTCCAAGATCTCCTTGCCCACCCGGGCTTGCGCCTCGACGGTGTTGGCGCCGAGGTGCGCCGTCATGACGACGTCGTCGCGCCCGACGAGCGGGTGCCCGGGCGCCGGTGGCTCGTCCACGAAGACGTCGATGCCGGCCGCTCGCAGGTGCCCAGCCTCCAGCGCGGCGAGGAGCGCGTCCTCGGCGACGATGCCGCCACGTGCCGCGTTGATGACGATGGCCCCGCGCGGCAACGTGGCGAGTTCGCTCACCCCGATCATGCCGCGCGTCTCGTCGGTGAGCGGCGTGTGGACGGTCACCACGTCGGAGCGCTCCAACATGGCGTCGAGACGATCGAACAGTGCCACACCCACGACGTCGGCGCGCTCGCGCGTCACGTACGGATCGAAGGCCATCGGGGTCATGCCCAGCCCCAGGGCGCGCTGTGCGACCTCGCTGCCGATGCGGCCCAAGCCGACGATGCCCAGCCGCGCTCCCGTGAGTTCGCGGCCGAGGTACGAACGGTCCCAGCCGCCGCCACGGATGATGTGATCGGAGCGTGCGACGCCGCGCGCGGCGGCGAACATGAGCGCGATCGCGAGTTCCGCCGCAGAGGTCGTGTTCGCCTCGGGAGCGTTGAGCACCACGATGCCGCGCCGGCTGGCCGCATCGAGGTCGATGTTGTCGACACCGACGCCACCGCGCCCGATCACGCGCAAGCGCTTCGCGGCGCGCAGGAGCGCCTCGTCGACCTGGGTACGAGAGCGCGTGATGAGTCCGTCGTACTCCTCGATCACGTCGAGCAGTTCTGCGCGAGAGATGCCGGGCCGGTCGACGACCTCGACGTCGGGGTAGCGGGCGTCTCCCAGGTTGATGGCGTCCGTCACGAGGATACGCGGCACGGCGCGCATCATATCCCCAACGCGCCGCGGCTCAGGCCGACGCGGCGCTCACGGCGCGTCGCCGTCGTGGTCGCCGCTGTCGTCGCCAGCGTCGGTCCCAGCGACGCGTCCTGGCAGCGTGACCACCAAGTCACGCTCCAGGTCGACCGGGAAGCTGTCGACACCGAGCACGTCGTAGACGAAGCTGCCCTTCACCCGCACCGCACCGCGCTGACCGCCGAGCACGGCGGCGAGCGCCGCCTCCGCATCGCTCGACAGCCTGGCTCGGTCGATCAGGAACGTGATCTCGGTACGGATCGTCTCACCGGCGGGCATCGGCACGGGACCGAGGTCGAGCGTGGCGAGCACGAAGCCATCGAGCTCCAGCACCACGTCGCGCGCCGAGAGGAAGTAGCCCACGTCGCCGGGGTTCGCCGCGACCAGCGTGATGACCGCCACGGGAGCGTCGCTGCGCACCAACGCGATGCGGCTGCTCACGCCGTCGAGCCGCAACCTGGGCGAGCGGACCGCCTCGCGCGCCAGCGCCGTCCCGCTCATCAACGCGCGCCTGCCGGTCGTGAACACGTAGCTCTGGGAGGCGAACACGAGCCTCCCCTCGACGTCGAACGGCAGCGGCGTGCCGGCGTACGCCCCGACCACCGCGCTCCAGAGCGCGCGACGCTCCGTGAGGTCCGCGGCGATCGCCCAGTCCAACGCGCCGCTCGCGCCCGCGTTCAGTTCCAGTGCCGGCTCCAACCGACCGGTCGCGACCGCCTCCCCGGCGATCGACAGCGTGTACTCGACGCTCTGCAGCACGATCGGGAACGCGTTCGGGTTGCGCACGCTCGACCCCACCGCCAGGGCGAAGCCACCGCCTGCGCCCGGCGGATCGAAGCGCTCGATGTGCGTCGCGTCGACCTCGACCTCGAAGCGGGGCGCGAAGACGTCGCCGATCGGCGTCGCAGAGGTGATCTCACCCTCACGCTCGACGCTCGCGGGCGCGGGCGCGGGCGCGCACGCCACGAGCCAGGCCGCGGCGAGCGCCACCAGGCCCGCCTGCCACGCGCTGCGTAGTGCGACTCGGGCGGAGCGTCCTCGTCTCATCGCCCCAATCTACCAAGCCGCGGCCGTCAGCGCTTCCCGAGCACGCGCATCAGGGCCACCCACCAGCGCGGCGCCCGCGGCAAGCCGGGGAAGTGGTCGCGGGTCGGCAGCACGATGACGAGCGCCGCCGCCAACATGGCGCTGACACCGCCGAGTGCGGCCGTGCCGACCGGGTCGATCGAGGCGCCGAGGGCGATCACGGCGCGCTCCAGCAGGCCCGTCAAGAGCCCTTGGGCGAGCGCATGGCCGGGCACCATGAGCGCGGCGCCGAACGGGCGGCTGGGAGCCAGCCGAAGGGTGTACCACCAGGCGAAGACGATGCCTACCAGCGCCACGCCGAGGTACGCGCCGACCCAGCCCGGTACGACCCCCTCGGCCAAGGCCGCCTGCGTGTAGTAGCCGGCGTGGAGCGTGGCCGGGAGGAAGCACAGCGCGATGAGCCAACGCAGCTGCGAGCGCGGCCAACGCCCCCGCACGATGAACCCGAGCATCAACCCCAGCACGATCAGGCCGATCAGCAGACGTCCGAGCGTCCTCATGGCGTACCCTCCCGCCGCGGCGTCACAGCGTCTCCCTGAAGCCCGCCGCCCGCTGTTGTCGGCGCAGGGCGTCGCGCAGGCGGAGCGCCCACGGCGCCTCGAGCCGCGGATCGGCTGCGAGCATCCGCTGCGCGACCTCGCGCGCGCGTTCGATCAGCTCGAGGTCGCGCGCCAGGTCTCCGAAGCGCAGGTCGGGGAGCCCGCTCTGGCGCGTGCCGCGCAGCTCGCCAGGTCCGCGCAACTCGAGATCGTGCTCGGCGATGACGAAGCCATCGGTGTGCTGCGCCACCACCTTCAGGCGCTTCATCGTCTCACGTCCCGCGTCGCCGGCGATCAAGACGCAGCGGCTCTGTGCCGCTCCACGGCCGACCCGGCCGCGCAACTGGTGCAGCTGCGCGAGGCCGAAGCGCTCGGCGTTCTCGATGACCATCACGGTGGCGTTGGGCACGTCGACGCCGACCTCGATCACGGTGGTCGACACGAGGACGTCGTGCTCACCGCGCCGGAAGGCCTCCATGACGGCGTCCTTCTCGGCGCTGGGCATGCGGCCGTGCAGCAGCGCCAGGCGCACCTCGTCCGGCCACAGCGCCCGCAGATCGTCGGCCAGGCGCGTGGCCGACGTGACCTCGTCGAGGGCCTCGCTCTCCTCGATGAGCGGCGCGACCACGAAGGCCTGCTGCCCGCTGCGGATGTCGTCCAACAGCTCGCGGTACACGGCCTGGCGCTCGCTGGCGCGCCGCAACACGGTCGTCACCGGCTTGCGTCCGGGCGGCAACGCATCGATGACGCTGAGGTCGAGGTCGCCGTAGAGCGTCAGCGCCAGCGAGCGCGGGATCGGGGTGGCGCTCATCACCAGCACGTCGGGGCGGCGCTCGAGCAGCTTGCGGCGCTGGTCGACGCCGAAGCGGTGCTCCTCGTCGATCACCACGAAGCCGAGGTCGCGGAAGGCGACGCCCTCCTGGATGAGGGCGTGCGTCCCCACCACCAGCTCGGTCCCCCCTGCTGCCACGCGGGCGAGGACGGCGTCTCGCTCGCGGCCGCCGACGGTGCCCGTCAGCAGGTCGACGCGCAGGCCGAGCGGCCACAGCAGCTGCGTCAGGTTGAGGTAGTGCTGGCGTGCCAGGATCTCGGTCGGCGCCATGACGGCCGCCTGCACGCCGGCACGCGTCGCGACCCACACGGCAGCGGCGGCCACGGCGGTCTTGCCCGAGCCGACGTCGCCCTGCAGCAGGCGGGCCATCTGACGCGGCGCGGCCATGTCGCCCAGGATCTCGGCCAGCGCGCGCTCTTGGGCGTCGGTCAGGGCGAACGGCAACGCGTCGCGGAACGTCGCGAGGTCGGCCGCGGAGGCGGCGAGCCGCCGACCGGTCAGCGTCGGGTCGCGCTGCAGCAGCACGCGCAGCTCGAGCAGGAGGAACTCCTCGAAGGTGAGCCGTTCCCGGGCGGCGCGCAGGGCGTCCTCGTCCGGCGGCTGATGCAGGTCGCGCCAGGCGCGATCGGCGCTCACCAGGCCGAGGTCGCGCAGCAAGCGCGCGGGCAACGGATCGGGCAACGTGGGCAGCGCGCGCAGCAGCGTGTCGACGGCGCCTCGGAGGTAGGCCTGGCTCGTGCCCTGCGTCGCCGGGTAGACCGCCACGATGCGCCCCGTCGAGAGGGTCGGGCCCGCCTCGTCGACCTCGTAGCTGGTCACGTTGATCTCGAGCTGACGTCCACGGCGCTTGACGCGACCCGTCACCACCAGGCGCTGCCTCGGGAAGAGCTGGCGCTCGAGCCAGGGTTGGTTGAACCACACGGCGGTGAGCCGCTCTCCGTCGGCGTCCTCCAACACGCCGCGCAGGACGTGCAGGCCACGACGCGTGGGGAGCGCCTTGCGACCGAGCAGCGTGCCGGACACCGTCGCCTGCTCGAGTTCGGCGGCGGCGGCGAAGCTCGGCAACGTGCGCCGGTCCTCCCAGCGCCGCGGCACGTACTCGAGCAGGTCGCGGTAGCACGCGAGCCCGAGTTCGGCCAGCTTGCGTGGCGCGTGCTTGCCGAGCGCGACCTCGCGGCCCTCGATCGCGGCATCGAGCACGGCGTCGACGTCGGGGGCGCCAGGAGCCTCGGCGCGCTGCTGCGGACGCCCCGGTGCGCGGGCCGCCCGATCCTCGCCTGCAGGGGAGGTCTCGCTCAGCAGCGTGAGGGCCGCCTCGACCGCGGGGCGGCGCTCGGCGGGCGTCTTGCTCGCGTAGCCCGTGAGCAGCTCGGCGACGTCGCCGAGCGGGCGCCCGAGCGTCGCCAACATGCGCTCCAGGCCACCCACGACGACGCCGTCCTGGCAGCCGGTGGCGAGTTCGCGCTCCAGCGGTCGCCGGAGGCGATCGCGGAGCTCGGGGATGCTGGGCACGGCTCCAGTGTAGCCGCGCTCACGCGTGCCCGAGGCCCCGGCCGTGGTGTGATGCGCCGCGATGACGCGCGCCAGCTTCGACCTCCCGCCACACAGGCGCCGGCAGGTGCTGGCGGCCTCGGCGCTGGGTGGCTTCGCGGCGACGGTGATGGCCACGGGCGTGAACGTGGTGCTGCCGAGCATGGTGGACGTGTTCGAAGCGCCGTTCGCGACCGTGCAGTGGGTGGTGCTGTCGTACCTGCTCGCCGCGATCGCGCTGCTGCCGGTGATCGGCCGTTTGGGCGACGTGCTCGGCAAGCGTCGCGTGTTCCTGACGGGTTTCGTGGTGTTCGGCGTCGGCTCCGCGGCGTGCGCGCTGGCGCCGTCGATCGAGGTGTTGATCGCGGTGCGCACCGTGCAAGGCGTCGGCAGCGCCGTGCTGACGGCGCTGGGCTTGGCCCTGGTGACCGACGTCTTCCCGACGTCGGAGCGCGGCCGCGCCGTAGGCGTGAACGGCGCGATGATCTCCGCCGGCGTCGTGCTCGGCCCCAGCCTGGGCGGGCTCATCGCCGACCTGGCGTCGTGGCGCTGGGTGTTCGGCGCCGGTGTGGTGGTCGTCGCGGTCGGCTGGTACCTGGCGTGGCGCGTCGTGCCGGGCGGCCTGGCGGCCGGCAGCCGCACCTTCGACGTGCCCGGCGCGGTAACGATCGTCGGCGCGTTGCTGGCGCTCTCGCTGGCGTTGACCACCGGCCAGACGAGCGGTTTCGCGGCGCCCGGCGTGCTGGCGCTGTTCGCGGGCTCACTGCTCCTGGCGGTCGCGTTCGTCGTGATCGAGCGCCGCGTCGCCGAGCCGGTGGTCGATCTCGACCTGTTCCGCTCCCCCGCGCTGTCGATCGGCCTCGTGACGGGGCTCGGCACGTTCGTGTCGATCTCGGGCGTGATCCTGCTCATGCCCTTCTACCTGGAGGGCGTGCTCGGCTACGCGCCGCGGCAGGTGGGGCTGCTGATGGCCGTGGTGCCGACGGTCCTGGTGATCGTGGCGCCGATCGCGGGGTGGGCGGCAGATCGCTTCGGCGAGCGGCCGGTCACGGTCGTCGGGCTCTCGAGCGTGCTGCTCGGCTACCTGCTCGTCGGTGGCCTGGGTGAGGACACGACCGTCACCCGCTACCTGCTCAGCTTCCTGCCGGTCGGCCTCGGCATGGGGACGTTCCAGACGCCCAACAACAGCGCGATCATGGGGGCGGTGCGGCGCGGGCGTTCCGGCACCGCCGGCGGCCTGCTGGCGCTGACGCGCAACCTGGGCCAAGTGCTCGGTGTGGCCGTGCTGGCGAGCGTCTGGTCGGCGCGGACGGTGACCCGCGCCGGGGAGAGCCTCGGCAGCGACGCCACGCTCATGCCCAGCGCCGCCCAGGTCGGTGGGCTGCACGACGTGCTGCTGATCGTGCAGCTCATCATCGCCGCGTCGCTGGCGCTGGCGATCTGGGACTGGTGGCGCACGCCTCGCGCAGGAACGGAGGACTGATGGACGGAGCGTTGCTGGACGGAGGGTCGGTGGACAGCGGGGTGATGGACGGACCGACGGTGACGATCGACCTGGCGGCGCTGCGGCACAACCTGGCCGTCCTGCGCTCGCGGCTGCGCCCAGGCGTCCGCCTGCTGGCGGCGGTGAAGGCCGACGCCTACGGCCACGGAGCCGCGATCACGGCGCCGGCGCTGGAGCGTGCTGGCGCCGACGCCTTCGGCGTGGCCACGCGCGCCGAGGCGTTCGCGCTGCGCGCCGCGGGTGTGACCGCGCCGATCCTGCTGTTCGGTCCGATCGACCGCGACATCGCCGCCCTCGTCGAGGCCGACGTGGCGCTCACGGTCCCGGACGCGCGCGCGCTCGCCGCGATCGAGGCGGCTGCACCCGCCAGCGCGGCCCGCGTGCACCTCAAGGTCGACACCGGCATGGGGCGGCTCGGTGTGGCGGCGGAGGGCGCCGTGCCGCTCGCACGCGCGGTCGAACGCTCGAAACACGCCACGCTCGCGGCGCTCTGGACGCACCTGGCCTGCGCCGACGAGGCCGACGCCGACGACCCCGACGGCTTGACGGCCCGGCAGCTGGCGCGCTTCGAGGCCGCGCTGGCGAACGTGCGGGCCGAGGGGATCGACGTGCGCTGCGCGCACGCGGCCAACTCCGCCGCGACGCTGCGGCTGCCGGGCGCGCACTTCGACCTGGTGCGGCCGGGGTTGGCGGTGTACGGCCACCACGCCACGCCCGGCGCCGCGGCGCTCGTGCCGAGCGACGTGCCGGCGCTGCGACCGGCGGCCACGCTGCGGGCGCCGATCACGTTCGTGAAGCGCGTCGCGCGCGGCGACACCGTCAGCTACGGCGCGACCTGGCGGGCGCCGCACGACACCGTCGTGGCCACCGTGCGGCTCGGCTACGCCGACGGCTACCCGCGCGCTGCCGGAAACCGGGGCGAAGCCGTCGTGCACGGCGTGCGCGTGCCCGTAGTGGGCCGCGTCTGCATGGACCAGCTGATGCTCGACGTCGGCGCGCTGGAGGGCTCGGCGCGCCCGGGCGACGCCGCGACGCTGCTCGGGCCCGACGGTCCGTCGGCCGCGGCTTTGGCGGATGCGGTCGGAACGGTGTCCTACGAGCTGCTCACGCACCTGAACGCGCCCCGGTTGGAACGGTGGTACGTGGACGACGCGGGCGCGGCGGGCTGACTCAGGCCTCGCCGGCGCCGTTGCCCCCGGTACCGCTGCCTCCCGCAGCGCCACCGGCGCCGTCTTCGACGAGCCCGGAGACCTCCGCGCGGACCGACAGGACGCGGCGCTCGTCGGCCTCCTCGACCGTGAAGCGCACGCCCTCGTGCTCGAGCGTCTCGCCGACCTGCGGGATGCGGTCGAACTCGGAGACGAGGAAGCCGCCCAGCGTGTCGTAGTCACCCTCGTCCTCGAACGCCACGTGGAAGCGCTGTTCCACCTCGTCGATGTGCACCGAGGCGCGCACGCGGGTGCCGCCGTCCTCGAGATCGACGAAGTCGGCCTCTTCCTCGTCGTCGGTCTCGTCGTAGATCTCGCCGGTGATCTCCTCGATGATGTCCTCGAGCGTCACCACGCCGGCCGTGCCTCCGAACTCGTCGACCACGATCGCCATGTGGTTCTTGCGGATGCGCATGTCGCGCATCATGTTCAGGATCGACAGCGTCTCGGGGACGTACTGGGCCGGCTGCACCAGGTCGGCCACGCTGCCGTTGGTGAGCGCATCGGGCTTGCCGAGGTAGGGGAGCAGGTCGCGCGCGTAGGCGATGCCGCGCACGTCGTCGATGCTCTCGCGGTACACCGGCAAGCGGCTGTAGCCGTGCTCGGTGACGAGCGCGAGGAGCTGCTCCAGCGATGCGTCCTCGGCGACCGACACGACGTCGACGCGGGGGGTCATGACCTCGCGCACGACCGTCTCCTCGAGGTCGATCACGCCCTTGATCATCCGCTCCTCGCTCGCCTCGATGACGCCGTGCTCCTCGGCGCTGCGCAGCATGAGTCGGAGCTCGTTCTCGGTGATCAGCGGGTCGCTGCTGCTCTCGAGCCGCAGCGCGCGCAGCACCGTCGACGTGAACCACGTGAAGCCGCGACCCAGCGGGTAGAGCACGACCGAGAGCGCGTAGACGGGCCGGATGACGACGCGGGCGAAGGCGACGGGGTTGTGCACCGCGATCGACTTCGGCGTGATCTCGCCCACGACCAGCACCAGCAGCGTCATGACCGCGGTGGCGTACGCGACGGCCGCCGCCTCGCTGAACGCCCCCGCGCGCGACAACTGGATGCTGATCTGCGTGACCAACGCCGTCGCTGCGATGTTGACGAGGTTGTTGCCGATCAGCAGCGTGGTGATGTAACGCGTCGGCTGCCGCCCGAGCAGGGCGAACAGGCCGTGCGGGTCGTGCCCCTCTTCGCGAAGCTGGTGGATCTTCCACTCACCCAGGGCGGTCAGCGCCGTCTCGGAGCCAGACATGGCGCCGGAGAGCAGCAGCAGCACGATCAGCAGCACCACCTGCCCCAGGCCGACCCCACCGTCGGCGGGTGTGGTCTGGGCGAAGGCCAAGAAGCTCAGGGCAGCGATCGATGGGACCAGGATGAGCACGGACCAGTGGTCGCGCCGTCGAGATCGACTCGGCGGTTCAGTGTCGGTGTCCATCAACGCCGCGATGGTAGCACACGCCCCGTCACCGACGCCCGGTGCGTGCGCCCTGGTATCGTCGCGCTCGATGTACGTGGCGATCGCAGGCACCATCGGCGCAGGCAAATCGACGCTCACGCGGCTCCTGGCCGAGCGCTACCATCTGCGGCCGGTGTTCGAGGCCGTCGACGAGAACCCCTACCTGGCCGACTTCTACGGCGACATGCGGCGCTGGGCGTTCCACTCGCAGATGTTCTTCCTCGCCACGCGCCTGGAGCAGCACCTGGCGCAGGTGAACCCCGGCGAACGGGTCATCCAGGACCGCACCGTCGACGAGGACGCCCAGGTGTTCGCACAGGCCCTGTACGAGGACGGCATGATCGACGGGCGCGACTTCGACGTCTACACCCGCACGTACCGCGCCGTGCGGCGAGCGCTGCGCGTGCCCGACCTGATGGTCTACGTGCGCGCCAGCCTGCCCACCGTGAAGCGCCACATCGCGCTGCGCGGCCGTGGTTTCGAGCAGGACGTGCCCGACGCCTACCTGCTGCGACTCGAGACGCTCTACGAGCGCTGGGCCAGCGCGTACGACCACGCCCCCATGGTCGTGGTCGAGGCGGACCGCTTCGACGTGGTCGCGAGCGCCGCCGATCGCGAGGCGGTGTTCGACCTGCTCGAGCGCAACGGGCTCTCGGCGCCCGTGATGCGGTGAGCGCGCCGCCGGCCGAACGGGCCGCGCCGCCTTGGCGCCTGCGCGACCTGCTGCGCAAAGCGCTCGGCGTCGAACGCGCCGACGTCCCCGACGTCGCGGTGCGCGGCGTGGCCCAATCGCTCGACCTGGTGCGCCCCGGCTTCGTCTTCGTGGCGCGCGTCGGCGCAGTGGTCGACGGACACACCTTCGCTCGACGCGCCATCGACGCCGGCGCGATCTGCGTGGTCGGCGTCCGCGAAGGGGTCGACGCCCTCCCCTGGCGGCACGTGCCGTACGTCCACGTGCGCGACGACCGCTGGGCCGTGTCAGCGCTCGCGGCCACGTTCCACGCTCACCCCTCGCGGGCGCTGCGCACGCTCGGCGTCACCGGCACCGACGGTAAGACCACCACCGCGACGCTCCTGCACCACCTCCTCCAGGGCCCGTCGCGGGAGCCCGAGGCGGCGCTCGTGAGCAGCGCCGCGGCGCGCATCGGCCGGCGGCTGGTGCGTTTCCCCGGCCACTTCACGACGCCCGAGGCGCCGCAGGTGCACGACCTGCTGGCCCGCGCGGTGCGCGCCGGAGCGCGCTACGCGGTGGTGGAGTCGAGCTCCCACGGCTTCGCGCTGATGCGCCTCGAGCACGTGCGCTACGACGTCGGCGCCGTCACGGGGTTCTCCAGCGAGCACCTCGACTTCCACGGCACGCTCGAGGCCTACCTCGAGGCGAAGCGGACGCTCGTGCGACGCGCAGCCGTGAGCGTGCTGAACCGCGACGACACGCACTGGCTGGCCTTCGCAGAGGCCGCACAGCGCGTCGTCACGGTCGGTGAGGACGCGGGCGCCGACGTGCGCGCGGACGACGTGGTCGTCGGCCCGGCCGAGCTCCGCTTCACGCTCGTCGCAGACGGCGAGCGCGTGCCGTGCCGCCTGGGCATGCCGGGGCGCTTCAACCTCGGCAACGCACTCGTCGCGCTCGCGGCGGCGCACCTCGCGAGCGGCTTGGAGTGGGACCTGCTCGCCGAACGGATGGCACGCTTCCGTGGCGTGCCCGGACGGATGCAGGTCGTCGCGCGCCGCCCCTTCACCGTGATCAACGACTTCGCCCATACGCCCCCGGCCCTGGCGAAGGCGCTCGCCGCCGCGACGCCTGGCCCGGGCGGGCGCCGCATCGTGGTGATCGGCGCGGCTGGCGAACGTGACCCCGGCAAGCGCGAGCCGCTCGGCCGCGCGGCGGCCCTCGGCGCCGACCTGGCGGTCTTCACCGAGGAGGACCACCGCAGCGAGGACGTGGGCGCGATCCTGGCGGCGCTCGCCGGCGGCGCGGAAGCGACGGGCGCGCGCGAGGGGGAGCGGTTCTGGCGGGTGCCCGACCGGCGCGCGGCGATCGAGCACGCGCTGGGCCTGGCGCGCGCCGGCGACGTGGTGCTGCTGTGCGGCAAGGGGCACGAGCGCACGCTCGAGCGTGGTTCCGAGGCGCTGCCATGGGACGAAGCGGCGGAGGCGCGCGCGGCCCTCAGGAGGCTCGCAGGTTGAGGCTCGACCTGCGCCGGCTGGCGCGGGCAGGGGCATGCATCGGCGCTCTCGGCGACGACCGACCTTTAGCATGGGAGCATGACCAAGCCGGAACGGGTCAAGACTGCCGACGTACACGCCGTCGACGTGAACCCTGTCGACGTGATCCTCGCCAAACGCCGCGGCGAGGCCCACGATCGCGCGGCGCTCGACGCCTTCATCGGCGCGTACCAGCGCGGCGCGGTGGCCGACTACCAGGTGGCAGCCTGGCTGATGGCCGTCGTGTGGCGCGGGATGAGCGACGCCGAGACGGCCGACCTCACCCAGGTCCTGGCCGACTCCGGCGAGCGCCTCGACCTCGCCGGTCTCCCCCACCCCGTCGACAAGCACTCCACCGGCGGCGTGGGCGACACCACCACGTTGGTGGTGGCGCCGCTCGTGGCGGCGCTCGGCGCCACGGTCGCGAAGCTCTCGGGCCGCGGTCTGGGGCACTCCGGCGGCACGATCGACAAGCTCGAGAGCATCCCGGGCTTCGGCGCCACGCTGAGCCGCGAGGCCTTCTTGCGCCAAGCGCGCGAGGTCGGCATCGCGGTGACGGGACAGAGCGCCGACCTGGCCCCCGCCGACGGCCTGCTGTACGCCCTGCGCGACGCCACCGGCACGGTCGAGTCGATCCCCCTGATCGCCAGCAGCATCATGAGCAAGAAGCTCGCAGGCGGCGCGAAGCACCTGGTGCTCGACGTCAAGAGCGGCAGCGGCGCGTTCATGAAGAGCGACGACGACGCGCGCGAGCTGGCCCGAGCGATGGTGCGCATCGGCCAGCGCGCCGGGCTGGCGGTGCGCGCCGTGCGCTCGCGCATGGACGAACCACTCGGCCGCGCCGTCGGCCACGCCCTCGAGGTGAACGAGGCGCTCGCCGTGCTGCGCGGTGACGCGCGGGGCGGGGCGCAGAACGCCTTGCGCGAGGTCGTGGTGGTGCTCGCCTTCGAGCTGCTCGAGAGCGCCGGTCTCGTGTCGGGTCGCGCCGAGGTGGAGGCCGCCCTGGACGACGGACGCGCGCTGACGCGGTTCGAGCGCTGGATCGACGCCCAGGGCGGCGACGTATCGCAGCTCGATCGGCTCGAGGTCGCCCCCGATCGCGCGACGTGGACGGCGAGCGCGAGCGGCACGCTGCGGCGCATCGACGCCGAGCGAGTGGGCGTCGCGGTGTCGCGCCTCGGCGGCGGCCGCGCGAAGAAGGGCGACGCCATCGACCTCGGCGTCGGCGCCGTGCTGCACGCACGCGTAGGCGACGAGATCGCCGCAGGGGACGCGATCGCCACGCTCTACCACCGCGGCGGACGCGGCCTCGAGGGCGCGCTGGCTGCGCTCGCGGGGGCGGCCGAGGTCGGCCCACCGCTGACGCCCGAGCCGGTCGTGATCGAGGTGCTCCGGTGAGCGCCGAGCGCGTGCCCTCGGCCGAGCCCGACCCGACCGTCTGGCGCGCGTTCTGGACGAGCTTCCTCGAGGCGAACCCGACGTACCGGGGCCGCGAGCCAGTCGACGTGTTCGCGTTCGGTGACCACCGCGCGCTCGCCGACGAGCTCGCCGAGCTGGTGCGCCGCGGCGTGAAGCGCGGCACCACCGCGTCGGTGGAGGCCATGCGGCGCGAGGGCGCGGCGTCGCCCGAGCCCGGCGCGCTCAGCATCGTGCTGCGCGGCGACGGCACGCCGGTGTGCGTGATCGAGACCGTCGAGACGTTCCGGACGACCTTCGACCGGGTCGACGCCGCCTTCGCCGCCGACGAAGGCGAGGGCGACGGCAGCTTGGCCTACTGGCGCCAGGAGCACGAGGCGGTCTTCAGCCGCGAGGCCGAGGCGCTCGGGTACGCGTTCACCCCCGACCTCGAGGTGGAGTGCGAGCGTTTCCGGCTGGTGTGGCCCGCGCCCGCGTGACACGCGACGTCGTGCGGCCTCGAGCGCGACGAGGCCGCTACAGAACGTCACCTTCGCGTTGACACCGCCCGAGCCGCACCGCTATACTCCGTGGCGCTGACCGCACGTCGCCCTTCGAGGCGCGTGCCGCGCCGCTGACCGGAGGGTTGGCTGAGTGGTTGAAAGCGGCGGTCTTGAAAACCGTTGACGGCGCGAGCCGTCCGGGGGTTCGAATCCCTCACCCTCCGCCACACGGTACAGTGGCACGGTTGCAAGGCTCCGCGCGGGAAGCGCCACGGAGAGGTGGCCGAGCGGCTGAAGGCGCTCCCCTGCTAAGGGAGTATGTGGGCAAAACCTGCATCGAGGGTTCGAATCCCTCCCTCTCCGCCAACCGACCCACACGGTCGGACACAACATGCGCCGGTAGCTCAGTTGGATAGAGCGTCTGACTACGGATCAGAAGGTCAGGAGTTCGAATCTTCTCCGGCGCACCACCAAGAACGCCGTTCCACACGGCGCAGCACGGCAGAAGCGACCTCGGGCAACCGGGGTCGCTTCTGCCGTATGCAGCGTCGTGCGCTGGCGCAGATCGGGGTTGTACGCTGAGCGTCGTGACTCCTCGAGC
>REEJ01000148.1 GCA_007695125.1 Trueperaceae bacterium
GCCGTGTTGCCTCTCCTCGTGGCGGCCGCGTTGCTGTGGTCGGTGTGGGGAGCGCACGTGACCGTTGCCGGCTTGCGGAACTGACCCGCCGCGATCCCCTGACCGTCCGCAGGGACCCACCAACGCTCGGGAGGCTTACAACTCGCGACGCTGCAGCCGCAGCGTCGCGAGCCAGAGCAGGCCCGCCGTCGCCACGAGCGTCACGAGCGCGGGCCTGAGGTACTCGACCGGCGGCACGCCGACGACCAGCCCCACCAGCGAGCCGAGCAGGTTGCTGGGCAACCAGTCGCGGAGCGGGCCGATCAGGCCGAGGAGCGGCACCACGATCAGGAGCCCGGCGGCGACCGGCACGATCGTGAGGGGCGCGCGCGCGAACGAGGAGGCGGCGGCGGTGACGGCCACGGCGAAGGCGAGGTAGAGCGACGTGAGCAGCATGCCGAGGAGCATCCCGCCCACCGGCAGGTCGCCGAGGAGCACGATCGTCTCGTACCAGGCGCCGAGCGTGCCCAGCACGAAGGCGGCGACCGTCGCCAGCGTCGCCACCGCGTAGCGCGGCGCGAGGAGCGTCCAGACGCGTCGCACCCGCGAGCGGTAGAAGGCGGCGCGCTCGCTCGGTTGGTCGAAGGCCAGGGCGCCGGCCGCGACCGCGAGCACGACCAGCAGGCCGATCTGCATGACGTTGCCCAGGTACTGCTCGAGCCCGGTGGCCGGCGTCGGCGGCGGCAGCATGATCGAGATGTCGCCGGCGAAGCGCCGCAGGATCTCCTCCATGTAGCGCGCGCTGATCGGACCGAGGAGGCCGAAGAAGAGGAACACGGCCGCGAGCGCGATCCATGAGCGGGTACGCAGCAGTCGGAGCCACTCGAGTCGCCACAGGTTCATCCGGTCAGCTCCAAGAAGACGTGCTCGAGATCGACCTCGGCGGGCGCGATACCGACGACGCTCGCCCCCGCGTCGGCCAGGGTGCGCACCAGCTCGCGCTCGGCGGCGTCGGTCGAGGTGACGGTGACCCGCAGCCGATCCGGCCCGGGGCGCTCGACGAGGTGCACCCACGGCGCCGCCTCGAGCGCCTCGACCACACCGTCCACGGGGGGTCGCAGCCGCACCGTGAAGGCCGGCGCGGCCTTGCCCGCGAGGAGGTCGCGCGTCGGACCCTGGAACAGGAGCCGGCCGGCGCGGAGGATGCCGATCGTGTCACAGACCTGCTGGACGTCGGCCAGGATGTGGCTCGAGAAGAGGACGGTGGTCGCACCGCTCAGGTCGGACACGAGGTCGAGCACGTCGCGCCGACCGGCCGGGTCGAGCGCTGCGGCGGGTTCGTCGAGCACCAGCAGCGCCGGCTCCCCCGCCATCGCGGCCGCGAGCCCGAGGCGCTGCAGCATGCCGCGCGAGAAGCCGCCGTTGGCGCGGTCTGCCGCATCCGCTAGCCCCGTCAGCCGGAGCGCGTGCTCGACCGCCTCTGCCGACGGGGCGAGCCCCACGAGCGAGCGTGCCAGCGCCACCACCTCGCGGGCCGTGAGCCAGGGCTCGAACGAGGGCGTGTCGGGGACGAGCGCGATGCGCTCGCGCTCGACCGCCAGCGTCACGCTGCCCGAGGTCGCCTCCTTGATGCCGACGAGGATCGACAGCAGCGTCGTCTTGCCGGCGCCGTTGGGGCCCACCACGCCGTAGACCGAGCCGCGCGGCACGCTGATGTCGACGTCGGCGAGGGCGATCACGCTGCCGTAGTCCTTGCCGAGGCCCTTGGTCGTGACGAGCGGCGGCGCGTCGCTGGCGATCGGCGCCGAGGGCGTCATCGCGGTGCACGTCCGAGCGTCAGGTAGGCGAGCGGCCCGAGCGGCATCGAGAGCACGCAGATGAGTGCCCACGCCCACTTCGGCAGGTAGCGCACCGCCGGCGCCCGCACCAGGTCGACGAGGGCGTAGATCGCGAGCGCGGCGGCCAGCAGGAGGAGCGGAGCGAGGGCGCGCAGGTCGATGTCCATGGTCAGGTCCAGCGTAGCCACGCGGGGCGTGCGCGCACGAGGGACAAGGCTCACGCCGCCCGGCGCTGGCGGGCGTGCGACGTTGCCGTGGCGATCGGTGTGCCGAGCGCTCGAGCGCGACCACCTCGGCGTAGGCCGTCGCGCAGTAGTCGCTACTGAGCGCGTGCGCGCGTGCCTCGCGACGATCGGGATCCGGAACCAGCGTGACCTGGTCGAGTGGGAGCACGCCGAGCGAACCGAGGAGCCGCCACACGCCGATCCGCGCCAGACCGGAGCGGCACGCGTCGAACAGGCCCACGCTCGATGCCAGGGGGGCGGGCAAGGGCACGAGGAACGTCGGGGGGACGACGTCGATCAAGACGAGCCCGGCGGCCTCGTCCGGGTGCTCGTTGGCCAGCGTGAGCGCGTTGAGGCGGCCGATGGAGTGCGCAGCGACGACGTACGGCCCGGCTTCACCGGCGCGCGAAAGGAGTTCGAGGAGCTCGGCGGCGACGCGCTCCGCGGCCGCGAGGCCCGAGACGACGACCGACATCGTGCCACGACGCTAAGTCGGCGCTAAGCGCCCCCTCTCTAGCATGCCGTCGAACCCGTCCGGCCGCTGGCCGAAGACCAGGAGGCACCATGCGCCACACACGTGCACGTCCGCTCCGAACCTACGCCGCGCTCGCGCTCGCGCTGGCCCTCGCCGCCTGCGGCGGGCCGGGCGGTGGCGGTGGGCCGGACCCGCAACCAGGCCCTCAGGAGTTCACCTTGATCGATCAGTTCCCGAGCCCAGAGTCGCGCGTCGGCGACCGCTTCAGCACCGGGCTGGCGCTGCGCGGCGACCTGCTCGTCGCCGGGGCACCGTACGCCGCCGGCGTATCGGCCGGCGCCGCCGGCGCGGGCGCCGCCTGGCCCTTCCTGCTTGGCGGCACGCCGGCCCCCGGCACTCGGTTCGCGAGCGCCACCGGGATG
This sequence comes from Trueperaceae bacterium, assembly GCA_007695125.1. GTDB lineage: Bacteria > Deinococcota > Deinococci > Deinococcales > Trueperaceae > CSSed10-48. The sequence continues at coordinate 2,939 of REEJ01000148.1, forward strand.
AACAACGACACCTTCGGAACGGCCGTGGCGATCGACGGCGCGTACACGTTCGTCGGCGTCCCCGGCGCCGACGACGACCGTGGGAGCGTGTTCGTGTACCGCCGCGAGGGCGACGCCTTCACGCTCGTCACCACCTTGGCCGAACCGTCTCGCAGCGTCAACGCGAAGTTTGGGAACCGCATCGCCGCGCACGGCGGCCGCGTCCTCATCGCCGCACCCGGCAAGCCCGACGGCGTCGGGCGCCGCGGCGTCGCGCACGTGTTCGAGCGCGAGGGCGAGGACTTCGTGTACCGCCAGATCCTGCAGTTGCCCGTCGGTGTGGATGACGACGACGGCATCATCGACCGCTTCGGTACCGCCGTAGCACTCCGCGGCGACGTGGCCGTCGTGACGTCGCTGGCCACCAACCGAGCGTACGTGTACGAGTTCGCAGCGGGCTCGTGGTCGCATGTGACCACGCTCGGCGGCGCGAGCGAGCACGAAGCGCGCCGGTTCGGGCAGTCGGTCGCGATCGGCGCCGACGTCATGTTCGTGGGTGCCCCGGCCGGCGAGAGCCCCGGCTTCGAGCATGGCCGGGTGTACGTCTACGCTCGTGGCTCGGGTGGCTGGACCTCGGCCTACCAGTTCTTCACCGACACCGGGGTCACCGCCTGGTACGGCTACGCCGTCGCGACCGATGGCACGCGCCTCGTCGTCGGCGCGCCGACGGCCGTCATCGGCGGCGTGAGCGGCGCCGGCGCCGCCTTCGTGTACGGCATCGAAGGAAACGAAGTGAGTGGCACGTATCAGCGTCTGACCGCGCTCGGTCCCACCAGCGACGCGCGCTTCGGCGCGTTCGTCGCCATCGACGGCAACCGCATCGCCGTCGCCGTACCGCGCCGGACGATCTCGGGCGAACCGCCCGGCGAGGTGGCCGTGTTCGAGCGCTGAGCCCATACCACCGTCCCGACGCTTCGTGCGCGTCAGCGCTCGTGGCACGGGCGCACGGCGCAGACGGCCGTTCGGAGGCGACGCCCCGCCGCGGCGGTCATGAGAACGCACCTACCCGAGCGCCTCGCGCCGGCAGTATCCTGCCTCTCGGAGCGGCACGTGCCGGCGGCGCTCGGCTCCAGAGGGATGGTCGCCATGGGACGTCGTCTGGCGTTCGGAGCGTTGATCGTCGCGCTGCTGTTCCTCGCGTTCGGAGGCCTCTACGGGGGCGTCACGATGCTGGTCGATCCCAGCGGCGCCGCGCTCGGGATGGACGTCGTCCTCCCCCAGTTGCCGGTGCCGAGCTTCGCCCTGCCCGGCGCGTTCCTCGTGACGGTCATGGGCCTCCTGCCGATCGCGCTCGCCTACGGCCTCGTGGCCCGACCCACGCCGCGCTGGGCCGCAGCCATCTCCCGCGCGAGCGGCCACCACTGGGCGTGGACCGGCACCTTGGCGCTCGGCATCGTGCTCGCCGCGTGGCTGGCGCTGCAGGGCTGGCTGATCGGTTTCGCATGGCCCATCCAGTTCGTCACGGCGGGGAACGCCGTCGCGATCGTCGTGCTCACGCTGCTGCCTGTGGTGCGGCGCAGCTTCGTGGTTCCTCGCGCCTGAAGGGCTTACGAGGACATCGGCCTACGGCACGACGGCTCGAGCCCAGTGGACCCGCGCAGCATCCGGCACGCCTCGTACGCTCACGAAACACGCCTCCGAGGTGACATCATGTGCGCTATCATGATGCCGTGGAACGCACCACACTCTCCATCCCAGGTCCTCTGCTCGAGCGCCTGCGCTCGGCCGCCGCAGAGCGACGGGTGTCGATGGCCGAACTGGTGCGCGAGGCGCTCGAAGAGAAGCTCGCCTCGCACCGGCCGGTGCCGCGCTGCCTCGGCATCGGCGCCTCTGGCCAGCGCGACACCGCCCGACAGGCGTCGGACGAACGGCCCGAACCGCGCCCATGGCGCTGATCCTCGACACCGGTCCGCTCTACGCCGCGCTCGACCGCAGCGATGCCGACCACGCCGCCTGCCGCCGCCTGCTCGAGGCTTCCAACGAGCCGCTCGTCGTGCCTGCGCCCGTGCTCGTCGAGGTGGAGTACTGGACGCAGCGGCGGCTGGGCACCGGCGCGTGGCTCGCGCTCCTCGACGACATCGCCGCCGGCGCGTTCCAGGTCGAGGACCTCGTCGCCGCCGACTACCGCCGCATCTGCGACCTCTGCGACCGCTACGCCGACGCCGACATCGGCTTCGTCGACGCCGCCGTCCTCGCCGTCACCGAACGGCTCGGCGAGCCGAAGCTCGCCACCCTGGACCGGCGCCACTTCGGCACGATGCGTCCCCGCCACGTCGACGCCCTCACCCTCCTGCCGCTCGACGAGCCGTGATGACGAAACCTGACGATGCACACTCCAGCCATATGCGCCGTACGCAGATCTACATCACCGATGAGCAAGCCGAGCGCATCAAGGCCATCGCCCAGGAGCGCAACGTGACGCAGGCGCTGGTGATCCGACAGATCCTCGACGCTGCCCTGGAGACGGGCGATCCCGAGGCCGAGGCCCGGGCCGGGATCCTGGCCACTGCGGGCATCCTGCCGGACGCTCCCAATTGGCCCGAGTGGCAGGCGCAGATGCGCGGCCGCAGTGCCGCCGAGCGCCTCGCCGACGAAGGTCTGTAACCGATGCTGTTCGACACGTCCGTCCTCATCGCGCACCTTCGCGGCGATCGACGCGCCACCGACCTCCTCTTGTCGGTGCCGACCGCAGAGCGCCTCGCCAGCGTGCTCACACGCGTCGAGATCGAAGGCGGCATGCGCGGCAGCGAACGAGCCAGCGTCGCCGGACTGCTCGGCGCACTGAAGCTCGTCCCCGTCAGCGACGCCATCGCACGCCGTGCCGGCGAGCACCTTCGGACCTACCGCCACTCACACCAGGGCATCGACCTCGTCGACTACGTGATCGCAGCCACCGCCGAAGCACATGCCGCACCGCTCGCGACGCTGAACGTCAAGCGCTTTCCGATGTTCGCCGGCTTGCACCGCGCCTTCGACTAAGGCCCGCTCGCTCGGGCCACGGGTGCGCAGGGGCTGACGACCCGGTCGGAACGACCCCCAACCGTGGAGCCTCCCGTTCGGCACACCGCAAGAGGACGCGGTGAAGCGCGTCTCGCCCAGCGTCAACGGGTTCCTCTACGTCGCTGGGCGCACGACGGGTGACCTCGAAGGCGCGGCGCCGGCCTCGCAGCCGTCACGCCCAACCGAGCTGCATGTCGAAGGCGAGCGAACGGAGTTCCTCCCTGAGGTCCGGAAACAGCGCCAGCAACGCCTTCGTCGACTCCGCGAACGCGCGGAGCGAATCGTCCGCTTCCATGCCGACGGCGGAGGTCCCGAGCTTCCTGGAGCCCGCATCGGGATGGCAGGAGGGCTCCCATGCCTCCCACCCTTGCCCCGGCTTGACACAATGCACGAAGCGCTCTGCTGCGTGCTGCATCGTGCTCATCGTCCACTCCTCTCGTGACCGCTCGCCGGGAACGGCGTTCCCGCCCAGGACACGGTGCCTGGAGGGCACCCGATGCGGGCGAACTCGAGGCTAGGCGACCGCGCAGCAGCAGCGCCGCGAGGGCCGGCAGCGCGGCCGTGCCGAGCAACGTCGACGCCGGCGCTGGTGATCCGGCCGATCCTCGACGCTGCCCTGGAGACGGGCGATCCCGAGGCCGAGGCCCGGGCCGTTGTCCTCGCCACCACCGCGCTCGATCCTGCAGCGCACCAGCGGCGCCGGTCGCTGCCTGCCGTTACGAGACCTCGCCTGCGCGGCCTCCAGCGTCGGCGATCGAAACGACGAAGCTGACGGCGTTCTTCCCGTTCTGCTTGGCCTGGTACATCGCGGTATCGGCTGCGCGCAGGAGGGTGCGCGGGTTGGCGCCATCGCTCGGGTACAGGGCGACCCCGATGGACGCCTGCACGCTCACCGTCGTGCCGGCCACGGCGATGGGGTCGCTCACGACCGCGAGGAGCTTCTGAGCCAGGCTGCTGGCCTCGTGCACCTCCGACAACTCGGGCAAGATGGCAACGAACTCGTCGCCGTGCATCCGCGCCAACGTGTCGCTGACCCGCAGCGAGCGCCGCAGCCGACGCGCCACCTCGACGAGCACCGCGTCGCCGCTCGCATGGCCGAAGTCGTCGTTGATCGCCTTGAAGCCGTCGAGGTCGAGGAAGAGCACGGCGAAGGGTCGACCGTGCCGCTCGGCGGTCGCGACGACCGCCTGCAACGTCTCCTCGAACAGCACCCGGTTCGGGAGGCCCGTCAGCGCGTCGTGGTGAGCGTGATGGCGCAGCAGCACCACGCTCTCCTTCAGGGCGTGTTCGGCCCGTTTCCGCTTCGTGATGTCGTTGAACAGGACCGCCACCTTGCGCTCGTCGGGCTCGCCGATGCGGAAGGCGTAGACGTCGAACCAGCGGCCCATGGACTCGGCGTGGTCGACGAACCGCTTGGGTTCGCCGGTGAGGGCGACGGCACCGTAGGCGTCGAACCAGAACGGCTCGATGTCGGACACGAGCTCGGTGACGGTGCGGCCCAGCGCCTGAGCCAAACCGGTGTGGCGCTCGAACGCGGGGTTGATCTCGACGTAGCGGTAGTCGACCGGCCGATCGTCGCCGTCGAAGATCACCTGCAGGATGCAGAACCCCTCGTCGATGGACTCGAACAGGGTTCGGTAGCGACTCTCCGAGACGGCGAGAGCGTGCCGTGCCCATACCTGCGCAGAGATGTCGATGAAGTAACAGACGACGCCGTTGCTACCGTCAGGCAGCCGGATGCGGTCCAAGCGGCAGTCGTAGTACTCCGCGTGCTCCCGGTCCGTGCGCACGGCCGCCAGCTCCGGCTCGTGGTGCGACATGCCCGTCGACAGGGTGCGTCGGGCGACCCGCACGACCTCGTCGGCAAGCCGTTTCGGCCAGAGGGTGCGCAGGGCCTCCTCGTAGTCGCGGCCGATGAGGTCTGGGAGGTCGCCGAAGATCGAACGGGCCGCGGGGTTGGCCTCGACGATGCGGAAGTCGGCGTCGACGAGGTAGACGCCGATCGGCGCCTGCTCAACGAGCGCGTGGAACTGCTCGCTCCTGAACCGGACCTCGTCCTCTGCCACCTTTCGCTCGGTGATGTCGGTGAAGTGCAGGGCGACACGTTGCCTTGCTGGGCTCCCCAAGGGCCAGGCGTACACGTCGAACCAACGGCGCAGCGGCTGTGCCTGGTCGATGAACCGGATCGGCTCGCCGCTGCGGGCGACCTCACCGTACGTCTCGATCCAGCGGGGCTCGACGTCGGGTTGCACCTCGCGGATGGTCCTGCCGAGGACCCCGCGCATGTCGGTGTGGTCCCCGCAGGCGCGGTTGAGCTCGACGAAGCGGTAGTCGACAGCGGCGCCCGCGTCGTCGAAGACCATCTCGATCACGCAGAACGCCTCGTCGAGCGCGTCGAACAACGCGCAGTACGACGCCGTGAGCGCCTCCTCGCTAGCGCCATCCCGAACATCGTTGGCATCGCACGTTGGTTCATCGGTCACATGGTCGTCCCCCGCGGGGAACGACGCGCCGTTGCTCTTGCCGTCGTCTCGCATGGGAAGCCTCCCCGGGGATACGAGCCCTCATCTGGCAGCGCCGAACGTGGTGGTGGCAACCATAGACGCTTCCACGGCGGCAGGATGTCGCTCAACCTGCGTGCCCCCACACGGTGTCGCAGCTCCGGGGTCAGGTGCGCCGCAGCGCGTGTGATCTCGGGAACGGACAGGCGCCTCTGGAGTGGTCGGCTGCGGACGGGACCGTGGGCCACTGCGTCGTCCGCCAGGGTGCGGTTCACGTCGATGCTGGTGGCACCGCCCTGGGGGGACGCTCCCAGACGTGGCGGTCGCGCAACAGCAGCGCCGCGAGGGCCGGGAGCGCGGCCGTGCCCAGCAACATCGCTTCGGCCCCGACGGCGTCGGACACGATCCCTGCCGCGGCTGGGCCAACGACGCTGCCCACCGCTGCGGCGAGCAGCGCCACCGTGAAACTCAGCGACGGCAACGAGGGGAACACGCGTTCCGACCAGAAGGCCAAGACGGCGCTCGTCATCATGACGTGCACGCCCTGCCACCCGGCCGACAGGATGAGC
>REEJ01000281.1 GCA_007695125.1 Trueperaceae bacterium
TGCAGCAGCACCAGCGTGTCGTCCGGGAAGCAGCGCTCGAACACGACGGCGACGACGCGGCGGTCGTCGAGATCGACGTCGTCGATGCGCCAGGCGCCCTCGCCCAGGACCGTGTCGCGCGTGATGGTGGCGGCCGGCGAGAGGTCCTCGAGCGTCATGCGGAGCTCGACCTCGGCGCTGCGGCTGCCCGGGCGCGACGCGTCGCCGAGCTTCACCTGGACGTTGCTGCGCCCCAGGTCGTCATGGCTCTGCATGCGGAAGAAGTCCGCTCGGTCCCAGTTCTGGCCCATCCCGCGTGGAACGAGCACCTCGAGCGCACCGTCGAGCCCGCGGGTGAGCGGCACCTCGTCGGTGAAGGTGGCGGGGTCGACCGCCTCGAAGGTGGCCAGGATCGACTCGATGCGCTCGAGTGCCACCTCGCGCGTGCCGTCGGCGACGGTGACGTTGATCAGGACGACGTCGCCGCGGGCGAGGGGCGACCGGGAGAGCAGGATGCGGCCGAAGAGTTCGAGCGGGCCTTCAGCCGTCTCCCAGACGTCGTCGGCGCGGTAGGCGTCGAACGTCTTGTTGCCGATGATGACCGCTGCGTCGAGGCGCGTGATGCCCTCGTGCTCGTCGAGGAAGAGGAGGTTCGGCACGATCTCGTGGCGGACCTCGATCGCCAACCCGGTCGGGCGCTCGAACTCGAAGTCGTGAGCGAAGCGAACCCAGTCCGGCTCGCCCAGCATGAGCATGTCGTCGTCCTGCGCCAGCACCTCGAGCGTCGGGGGGGCTGCGAAGCGGAGGCCGATCACCTCGAATCCCTGCCACCCGGCCGGGACCGCAGCGTGGACGGCGCCGCTCAGCACCAGCAGGCTCGCGCACGCCACGGCAACCGCAGCGCCTCGTCGGATCGTCATCGAGAGGCCCTCTCCCGGCAGCCGGTCCCATAGCGCGATGAGGCGCGCTGCGGGTTGGCGAGAGCCGGCGTCAGCTCGGACGGACGAGCGCCGGCGGGCACCGGAGCGGCACGCATGCCTCCATCGGTGGGGAGCTGCGCGACGCTGGGGTGCCCCAACGCTAGCACCATCGTTCACGAGCGCTGCAGGGGCGTTTGGACCTCATGGGCACTGATACGATCACCGCCACGAATCGGAGGAGACCGACATGGAGCATGCGACACAGCGTCCGTCGCGCGGCCGTGGCCGCGTCAACCGACTCGCCCGAGTCGCCCTCGCCGCCGTGCTGCTGAGCGGGCTGCTCGCCGGGCTGCTGGGCGCCGCGCTGGCCAGCGTCGACGCGGGCCTCCGGCTGGTCGACCAGGGCGACTTCGACGGCGCCCTCGCGGCCTTCGAGGAGGCCGTCGCGAGCGACGTGAACGACGCCCGCGCCCACTACCTGGTGGCCCGTGCTGCGGTCTACGCGGCCGGCGCGCTGCCGGAAGGCGACGACGAGGCGCGCGAAGCGCTGTTCCAGCGCGCCGCCGACGCGGCGCAGCGCGCCACGCGCCTGGCCCCCGACGACGCGGCGGCGCACTTCGAGGTCGCCCGCGCGCTCGGTCGCCTGGCGCAGTACCGCGGCGTGCTGCAGTCGCTGAACCTCGCCTCGCGCGTGTCGAACTCGCTCGATCGGACGCTGGAACTCGACCCCGAGCACGCCGGCGCGTGGCACGCGCTCGGCCTCTTCCATCACGACGTCCCCTGGATCGCGGGCGGCCGCGGCGGCCTGGTGGCCCCATCGTTCGAGCGCGCCATCGCCATCGAACCCGACGAGATCACGCATCGCCTGGCGTTCGCGCGCGTCCTGGTGGACCGCCGTGACGAGGCCCGCGCGCTCGAACACCTGCGCGTCGCCGTGACGCTGCGGGCCAGCACGTACCTCGATCGGCAGGACCTGCAGGCGGCGCGGGAGTTGCTCGCCGAGTTGGAGTAGGGCGGGGGAGGCTGCGCCTGCGCGCCCGTCTAGCGGACGCGCCGAGCAGCGTCGTTCAACCCCGCATCACCCGTTCGTACACCCGCAGCAGGTTGCCGCCGAGGATGCCCTCGATCGACGCCTGGTCGTAGCCGCGCGCCGCGAGGCCCGCGATCACGTCGGGGAGCTGGGCGTAGTCGTCGAACCCTTCGACGAAGCGTTCCGGCGCCCGCGGCCAGGTGGTGACGACGCTGTCGTGCTCGCCCCGCGCGTCTTGGTAGCCGCGCGGCGCCCACGGGTCACGCGTGTGCAGCGGGTACGAGCCGAGGCTGAAGTCGGTGCCGAGGCCGATCGCCCGGGTGTCGCCCAGCAGGTCGGCGACGTGGTCGACGAGGTCGAGGAAGTCGCTCAGCGTCGGGCGCCGGCGGCTGCCCTGGCGGTACACGAGGGGTCCCCAGTTGACCAGGCCGATCACGCCGCCCTGCTCGGCGAGGGCGCGGATCACGTCGTCGCTGACGTTGCGCGGGCTCGGCACCACGGCGGCGGGGTTGCTGTGGCTGAACACCACCGGCTGCGGCGACAGGTCGATCAGCTGTCGCGCGGAGCGCGGGCCGAGGTGCGAGCCGTCGAGGACCACGCCGACGCGGGCCGCGACGTCGACCACGCCGCGGCCGAGCGCCGAGAAGCCGCCGTCGGTCACGTCGAGCGCGCCGCCGCAGAGCAGGTTGTTGCGGTTGTAGGCGGGGAGCAGCTGGCGCACACCGAGCGCGTGCAGCAGCGCAAGGCGCTCGGGGTCGTCGCCGAGCACCTCGCCGTCTTGCGAGGCGAGCAGCAGCGTGGCGTGGCCGCGCGCGTGCGCGTCCCGGACGTCGCGTGCGCCGAGCGCAAGGTGGAGCGTCGGATGGTCGGCGAGGCCGGCACGCCAGCGTTGGAGGTCGGCCAGCGCCTGCTCGAAGGGCACGCGCGGCCACCAGGTGGTCACAGCGAAACAGGCGACGCCGTGGCGGTGGGCGACGTCGAAGTCGGCGTCGGGCCAGATCTGCACGCAGGCATCGACCACGGGGAAGGGCAGGGGCTCGGCGAGCGTGCCGTGGACGCCGCGGTGCGGACGCGCCGCCACCGCGGAGCCCGCGGCGCTCATTCCGGCTTGTGCTGGACGCCGTCGCGTTCCATGCGCACGGCGAACGAGTCGCCTCCTTTGCCCCAGCACTCGGGCTCGATCTCGTAGATGATCACCTGGGTGCCCTCGGACTTCGCACCGTTGGCGACCAGCACGTCGGTGATGCCCTTGATGATGCGCTCGCGCACCGCTTGGCTGCGCTTGAAGATCTCGACTCGGACGATGGCCATGTGCACTCCTCGTGGGGTGGGTGGTGTCGCACCGCCCTCGCGGCGGCGCACTCTCGGGTGGTTCGTCAGGCGCCCCAGACCTGCTCGAACACGCGCAGGAAGTTGCCGCCGAGGATGCCCGTCACGTCGTCCTCGCCGTAGCCGCGCTCGCGCAGCAGGCGGGTGACGTCGACGATCTCGGGGTAGGCGGCGAAGCCGTCGGCGAAGCGCTCCGGGCCGCGCCAGTAGGTGTCGACGTACTCGTTCATCTTCGTCATCACCGTCTTGTAGTACGGGCCGTGCTTGTCGTGCGTGTGGCGCGGGTACGAGCCGAGGCTGAAGTCGGTCCCGATGCCAATGTTGGCGGTGGTGCCAAGCAGGTTCGCCAGGTAGTCGACGTGGTCGAGGTAGTCGTGCACGGTGGGGCGCTTGGTCATCCCCTCGCGGAAGATCAGCGGGCCCCAGTTCACCGTGCCGATCACGCCGCCGCGCGCGGCGACGGCCTTGATCTGCTCGTCGTCGACGTTGCGGGGGTTGTCGACGAGCGCCTTGGGGTTGGCGTGCGAGAAGACGATCGGGTTCGACGAGGCGTCGATCATCTCGAGGCTGGCGCGGCGGCTGACGTGCGACGCGTCGAGCACCATGCCGACGCGGTCGGACTCTTCCACCACGTGCCGACCGAGGGCGGAGAGGCCGGCGTCGGTGTGCTCGAGGACGCCGCCGCACAGCAGGTTGTCGCGGTTGTAGGCCGGGATGAGCATCCGCAGACCCAGCGCGTGGAAGGCCTCGACGCGGCTGACGTCGTCGTGGATGAACTCGCCGTCTTGCGCGGCCAGCAGCAGCGTCGCCTGCCCCGCCGCCTTCGCCTCGCGGATGTCGCGCACGGTGCGCGCGATGCGCAGGTTCGTGTGCTCGCGCGTCAGGCGGTGCCAGTCCATGATGTTGCGCAGCGCGTCGTCGACGCCGTGGTGCGGCCGCAGCGCCGTGACGGCGTAGACGTCGCAGCCGTGGCGGTGGGCGTTGGCGAGGTCGGCGTCGGGCCAGATCTGGACGCAGCCGTCGACGAACACGTACGGCTGCTCGACCTCGAGGATCGGGTGGAAGCCGCGGTTGGGGCGCTCGTGCAGCGGGTCGTGGGGGAGGGGCGAGGTGGTGAGGGGTGCGTTCATGGGCGTCCTTTCGAGGGCGCTGCGGCGCGGCGCGGGATCACGGTCGGGGCGACGAGCTCAGGTGCTTCGACCCACTCGGTGGCGGGGTGGTCGGCGGGAATGACGCAGTACGCCCAGTCGCCGGGGCGGAGCGGGTAGTCGCGCGCCCAGTAGGCGAGGTAGCCGTCGAATGGGGCGCGCAGCGTCTCGATGGGCTCGAGCGTGTAGGGGCTCACGACGTGGCCGAGGACCTCGTCGGCCGTGACCTCGCGGCCGAAGCGCTCCGGCAGCCGCGCGGGAGCGAGCAGGCCCCCGACGCGCGGGTTGACGCGCTGGACCGTCTCGTAGACGAGGAATCGTTCGGGCAGGACGAGCGCCTCGTCGGTCATGCCGAGGTAGCCGAGCACGTTGCGCACGCCGCGCGCGTTCGCCTCGGTCCAGCCGCGTTCCTCGTCGCGGTCGAAGCCGGCGCCGCCGAGCATGCTGCCGCACGATGGGACGCGCAGGATCTCGCCGGCGTAGCCGTGCGACGAGCGCGGCCCGGGGAAGTGCGCCACCACCTTCGAGCGGTAGATCATCGGGGTGCCGAACGCGAACGCGAGGTCGCGGCACTGGTCGCGCACGAGCGGGTCGCTGAAGTCCGTGCCGACGATGGTCGAGCCGAGCGTGGCGCCCCACATGCCGAGGTGGAAGTCGAGCATGTAGTCGGTGTGCGCCAGCACCCGCTCGGCGACGGCGGTCGCGATCTGCTCCGCCAACCAGGTGTGGCGCGTGGCGCCGGCGGGGAAGGCGCGGTTGGCGTCGGCGTTGTCGGAGTCGTCGTTCAGGTGGCGCCGCAAGGGGCCGAAGGAGACCTGGTTCGCCACCGGGACCAGCAGCAGCCGGCCCCGCAGTCCGTCGGGCGTGAGCCCGTCGCGCAGCGCCTTGAAGGCGTGCAGGTGGTGCCACTCGTTGCCGTGCAGACCGGACATGACGGTGAGCGTGGGCCCCGGCTCGGCCCCTTGCAGCACGTGCACCCACAGCGTCACCTCCATGCCGTTCAGGTCGGTGGTGACGGGGGCGCGGACCAGGTGCCAGCCGGGCGTGGTGGGCACGCTCTCGACGTCGGGGTAGTGGTCGGTGGGTGAGTCGGTCATGGGGGCTCCTCGGGGCCGCGGGTCAGTACCCGAGCGCGGCGTCGCGCAGGGCGTTGGCGAGCGGTTGGCCGGCGCGGAACCGACGCAGGTTGTCCTCGAACTCGGCCAGGATGCGGTGCAGGTTTCGCGGCGACTTGAACGACGTGTGTGGCGTCACGACGAAGTTCGGTGCGTCCCACAGCGGGCTCGTGTCGGGCAGCGGCTCTTCGTCGAAGGCGTCCATGGCGGCGCCGGCGATCGTGCCGGTCCGGAGCGCTTCCACCAGATCGGCCTCCACCACGATCGGCCCCCGTGCGACGTTGATCAGGTAGGCCGTGCTGCGCATCGCTGCGAGGGCGCGCGCGTCGATCAGGCCGTGCGTCTCGGGCGTCAGCGGGCAGGCGACGACGACGACGTCCGACAGCGCCAGCAGGTCGTGCAAGGCGCTCGCCGGCAGGACGTCGTCGAAGTGCTCCTGGGGCGACGGTTCGCGCTTGGTGGCGATCACGCGCATCCCGAGCGCGCGGCAGCGCCACGCGACCTCGCGGCCGATCCCCCCGGCCCCGACCACGCCGACGGTGAGGTCGGCGAGCTCGAGCGGTTCGACGCTGGCCCAGCGCCTGTCGCGCTGTGCGCGCGCCAGCTCGGGCAGGCGTTTGGCGAGGGCGGCGATCAGGGTGAGCGTGAACTCGCCGATCGGGATGGCGTACGAGGCGGCCGAGCGGGTGAGGACGATGCCGCGCTCCGTGATCTCGGGGACCATCGCCCAGTCGAACCCGGCGGTGCTGGTGTGGACCCAGCGCACGCTCGGAGCGGCGAGGAGCGCGGCCGAGAGGTCGGGCTTGGTGAGCGCGACACGCAGCAGCGCCGTGGCGCCCACGCCCTCGGGCGGCACGGATCCACCCTCGCCGAGGACCACGAAGCGCACGTCCGGGAAGCCGTCGTGCAGGCGCTCGCGATGATCGTCACCGACCTTGGGAGAGAGCAGGACGGTGGTGGGGCTCATCGCGCCGCCCCGGCTGCGCCGACTGCTAAACGCGCCGCGGCCGTCATGGACAATGTACCGATGTACGAGTACAAGGCGCCGCTCGGCATGCGCGTACCCGACTTGAACGCGGTCGGCGTTCGCAGGCCACCGCCTCGTTGCAACCGAGGTTCCACGTACCTGTCGTTCTGAACGTCCAAGGCGCTCCTCTGTCGATCGCTGGGCTCACCCTGCGGAGCCGGGCCGGTCGGCGCCGGTGTCGCCGCACCGACCGTCGACCTTGGGATTGTATCGGTACATCATGACATGATGGTGGCCGACCGGTCGAGCGTCGATCGAGAGGAGCGAACCGCCATGCCGCACTTCCCCTTCCTGCAGCGAGGCGACGGCATCTCCGTCGTCTACCGACACGACGCCGACGTGTGGGATCCGTTCGTGGCCTTCACGCATCGGCTCATGCGCGGCCCCGGCGACCTCGGCGTGGCCGAGCGCGAGCTCGTGGCCACCTACACCTCGGCGTTGAACGCGTGCCGGTACTGCACTGGCGCGCATGGCGCGACCGCCGCTGCCCTCGGTTACTCGAGCGAGCTGCTCGAGGCGCTCGTCGCCGACCTCGAGGCGGCGCCGATCGACGAGCGCCTGCGCGCGCTGCTCCGCCTCGTCCGCCTCGTGACCCTGACGCCAAGCCGAATCGCACCGGACGACGTCGCGGCGCCGCAAGCCGCCGGCTGGAGCGAGGCCGCCGTACGCCACGCCATCGCCATCAGCGCCCGCTACGGCATGGTCAACCGCCTCGCGCTGGCGCACGGCATCGACGTCGATGCCGAGGAGCTCGAACGCGTCGGACGCCGCATGGCCGAGTGGCCGTTGGAGGAGGCGTGACGCGGTCCGGGGTCGGGCACGACGGGGCCGGGCATGACGGGGCCGGGCATGACGGCGTCGATCGCGACGGCGTGCACGCCAACCTGATCGCCGGCGCCTGGCGCGCCGGCGTCGAGGCTCTGCGCGACGACGACCCGTCCGACCTCGACACGCCCGTCGGCGACTACGCGGTCGCCACGCCTGAGGACGTGCGCGATGCGATCGCGGCGGCACAGGAGGCCTTCCCGGTCTGGTCGGGCACGAACCCGAAGCGCCGCGCCGAGGCCCTCGACGCCATCGGCGCCGAACTGCTCGCTCGCGCCGACGAGCTCGGGCGGTTGCTCTCGCGCGAGGAGGGCAAGACCCTCGCCGAGGGCGTCGGCGAGGCGCGGCGGGCGGGTGAGCTGTTCCGCTACTACGCCGCCGAGGCGTTCCGCAATGCCGGCGAGCTGCTGCCGGGCTTCCGCGATGGCGTGGAGGTCGAGGTGCGGCGCCACCCGATCGGCGTCGTCGGCGTGATCACGCCCTGGAACTTCCCGCTCGCCATCCCCGCCTGGAAGATCGCGCCGGCCCTCGCCTACGGGAACACGGTGGTGTTCAAGCCCGCCGAACTCGTCCCGGCGTGCGCGTGGGCGCTGGCCGAGATCGTCGCGCGCGCCGGGTTGCCCGACGGCGCGTTCAACCTGGTGATGGGCCCGGGCGAGACGGTCGGCGCCGCGCTCGTCGACGATACCCGCCTCGCCGGCGTGACGTTCACCGGCTCGGCGGCCGTCGGCCGACGCGTGGCGGCGGTCGCGACGGGCCACATGACGCGCGTGCAGCTCGAGCTCGGCGGCAAGAACCCGCTGGTGGTGCTCGACGACGCCGACGTCGGCGTCGCCGTCGAGTGCGCCGTGCAGGGCGCGTACTTCTCGACGGGGCAGCGCTGCACGGCCTCGAGTCGCCTGATCGTGACACGCGGCATCGAGCCGCGCTTCAGCCGGGCCCTGGCCGAGCGCGTGGCCGCCCTGCGCGTCGGGCACGCGCTCGACCCCGACACCCAGATCGGCCCGGTGATCGACGAGGCGCAGCTGCAGAGCGATCTCGATTGGGTCGCCGCCGCCCGCGCCGAGGGTGCCCACGCGGCGGTGCTGGGCGAGGTGGTCGAGCGCCGCACCCGCGGCCACTACCTGACGCCCACGCTGTTCGTCGACACCGACAACGCCATGCGGATCAACCGCGAAGAGGTCTTCGGGCCCGTCGCGACGGTCATACCGGCGCACGATTACGACGAGGCCCTCGCGCTCGCGAACGACACGCCCTACGGCCTGGTCGCCGGCATCGTGACCACCTCGCTCCGGCACGCGGCCCACTTCCGCGCTCACGCGCAGGCCGGCATGGTGATGGTCAACCTACCGACCGCTGGCATGGACTACCACGCCCCTTTCGGCGGCACGAAGGCGTCGAGCTACGGCACGCGCGAGCAGGGGACGTACGCCAAGGAGTTCTTCACGTACGCCAAGGCGAGCTACGTGCGGGCGGGGGACTGAGGGGACGAGGTCCGACGGCGTTCGCGCTGGGTCTCAGCCTTCCGAACGCAGCCTGCGCCACAACGCGCAGTCGAGCACCACGTCGTCGGGCAGGTCGACGCCCGCCTCGGCCTTGCTG
>REEJ01000239.1 GCA_007695125.1 Trueperaceae bacterium
GTGACCACCAAGCCGCGCTCGGGATCGACTCGTATCGCGTGGTCGTGCTCGAGCTTCGATACGATGGCGTCGCGCAACTGCGGGTTGCGCTCGTAGTGCGTACGGCCGGCGTCGATAGCGGCCTTGGCGGCCTCGCGTACGTGGTCCGGTGTGACGAAACCCGGGTCGCCAGAACCGATGTTGAGCACCGGTCCAGCGGCGCGCACGGCGTCACGCCCCACGTGCGCGCCCTCGAAGAGTTCGATTGCAACGCGGGAGGAGGCAGGCAGCCGGAACCCGTAGCGCAGGCTCGACGCCGACATGCCTTACGCCCCGACGTTGCTGAAGGTGCGGAAGTCTCGCGGATCCGGGCGCCGCGCCGCGCCATCGACCACCATCGGCCGTCCGTCGACCCACACGCGCTCGACCCGCTCGATCACGCTCAGATCGGCGGCAAGATCACCAGCCAGCAGCACGACGTCGGCGGCCTTGCCGGCCTCGAGGCTGCCGGTTCGCTCCTCCTGACCGATCAACTCGGCACCGCGTATGGTGGCCGCTTGCAGCACCTCGGCCTCGCGCTCGAAGACGCCGAACTCGAGGAGTTGCTGCATCTCCGCCAGGATGGCGTCGTGCGGCACGACCGGGCTGCCCGAGTCGGTTCCGAAGGCGAACCGGACACCCGCCTTTCGGGCACGTACCAAGCCCTCGTGACGGCCCTTGTCGGCGAGTTGGGCGTTGCGCCTATCTATGACACTTTGCTTGAGCCCCCAGGCGTGGCCGTTGCGTGCCTGGAGCACCACCGGCGACAACGTCGGGACGATCCACACGCCGCGCTCGCGGATGCGCTCGACGAGTGCGTCGTCGTAGTCGCCGCCGTGCTCGATGCAGTCGACGCCGGCCTCGACGGCGTTGGCCGCCCATACGCCGGCGTCGGTAGTGACCGGGACGCCCTGCTCGTGGGCCTGCTCGACGCAGGCACGCAGTTCTTCGAGCGTGTAGGCGTGCGCCATGAGCTTGATCCAATCGGCACCGTCACGGATCTGCTCGCGCGTTGCCTTGCGGACGTCGTCGGGGCCGTCGGCGACCCGGTTGCCGTACCAGATATGACCGCCTGTGCGACATATGGCGCGACCGCACGTGAGCACTTTGGGGCCCGCGATGAGACCGTCGCGTTGGGCCTGACGGGCCACGAGACCAGTGTCGTGCACGCCGCCGAGGTCGCGGAACGTGGTGACACCCGCCTCGACCGCCGAGATGAGCCCCCGCGCCAGCTTGACGTAGAGCATCGGCCCGTCGTGACGGCTCTGCCCTTCGAGATCGGAGAAGCCGTCCCAGGCAAGGTGCCCGTGGAGGTTCATCAGGCCCGGGATGACCGTCTTGCCGGTGGCGTCGATCAACTCCCCACGCTGGCCGACGTCGCCGACCTGGGCGATTACTCCGCCGTCGAGGACGATGCCGGGGTTGGGGACGAAGCGGCCGCCGATGGCGTCGAACATACTGCCGCCGGTGATCGTGGTGTGTCGGCTCATCGTGTACCTCCAAGTGGCGCGGAAGACGCGCCAGACGTATCGTCGGGTGTGACCACTCGGCCGCGACCCGGGTCGGCGAGCACACGCCCACCGGCGGCCACGCGCTCTCCACGCGACCACACGGAGACGATCTCGCCTCGGCATCGGCGGCCGAGCACGTGACGAATGGCATCGGCGCTGCGGCTGTGGAACAGCTCGGGGGTCAAGACGGTCTCCGCAGTCGGATCGAGCAGCACGAGATCGGCGTCGGCCCCCTCGCGGACGTACCCCTTGCGCCGTTCCACCCCGTACAGGCTGGCAGGCGCCTCCGAAGTCCACCGCACGACCTGCTCGAGATCGACGTTGCCACGCAGCGCCTCGTCCCACAACAGGCGTCCTGTGATCTCGACGCCAGGGATGCCGGACCCGACTTCCCAGATGTCGCTCCAGCCGGCCTCCTTCTCGACAGCCCGGAACGGAGCGTGGTCGCTGGCGATGGTGCGAACGGCGCCGTCGCGCAACGCCTGCCAGAGCGCTGTCTGATCCTCACGGGTTCGCATCGGAGGGTTGATCTTCACGAACGGACCGTAGGTATCGATGTCTACCTCGGACCCGAACAGGTAGGCGGGGGTCGTCTCGGCGGTCATCGCCTGGCCGCGGGCCTGGAACCAACGGATGTACTCCACGGCCCGGGCCGAACTGACGTGGACGAGGTGGACACGTGCGCCAACCTCCTCGTTCATCGCGCCGAGCCTAGCCACCGCGATCGCCTCGGCGAGCGGCGGTCGCGAGCGCGCGTGGGCCCGGGGGCCACCGTGTCCTGCGGCGCGCTCACGCGCCTCGAACAGGTCGATCAAGCCCTGGTCCTCGGTGTGCACGGCCAGCAGCCGTCCGGTGTCGCGCACCAACTCGAGCGCGCGATAGACGTCGCGGTCCTCGGTCATCGCCAGGCCCTTGAACGACGCCTCACGGCCAGGTGGGAACCCGTGCATCATCACCTTGAAGGCGACGGCGCCGGCAGCGGCCATCTCTTGAAGCAACGGCGCGTCGAGATCACCGGGGGCGGCGAAGAAGCCGACGTCAACACGGGCCTGGGAGCGGGCCAAGGCCATGCGATCGGCAAGCACGTCGGGTGTGCCGCAGGCGGGATCGCTGATGGGCATCTCGAAGATGGTGGTGACGCCGCCGGCGGCCGCAGCAGCGGTACCGGAGTCGAAGTCCTCGCGCTCGGGGTGGTCCGGGGCACGGCAGTGGAAGTGGCTGTCGACGATCCCGGGCACGATCAAGAGGCCGCTGGCATCGACGCTGGTGCGCGCCGACGGTAGCCGGCCCGGCTCTGCCAGAATCGCGATGACGCCGTCTCGGACGCCGATGTCGAGCGCGCGGCGGCCGTCACCGCGCACGACCGTTCCACCGGTGATGGCGAGGTCGATCGGTGCCTCCACGTCAGGCCTGCCGAATCGGATAGGCGAAGGGGTACAGGGCGTCGGCGTCGCGCTCGAGCGGGTCACGCTCGACCAGCGCCCTCCGATAGTCAGACCACACGCGCTGCGCATCGACCAGGAGGGCGTCGGCGTCGAGGTTGACGACGCGACGGTCGCGCACGACGTGGGCGCCGTCCACAAACACGTGCTCGGCATCGCTGCCCGAGGCGAAGTGGACGAGTGCCTTGATCGGGCAATCGATCACACCGAGATGGAGGGCGCGGAGGTCGAACACGGCCACGTCGGCCGTGGCGCCCGCCTGCAAGCGGCCCAGGTCGGGCCGCCTCAGGGCGTCGGCGCCACCAACTGTCGCCGCGTGGAACACGTCGGCGGCGCTACCGGCGGCCGGATCGGCTTCGGCGACCTTGGCCATCACCGCGGCCATTCGCATCTCGCCTGGGAGATCGGCCGGCATCGTGTCGGTCCCGAGGCCCAGGTTGATGCCGGCCCTTCGGTAGCGGTCGAACGAGCGCAGCATCACCCCACGGCGAGCGAAGACGACGGGGCAGTGCGCAACGTTCGTGCCGCTCTCGGCCAGCAGAGCCAGGTCGCCGTCCATCTCGCCGCCGCCGACCTGCGGGTGGCCGCGAAGATAGATGGCGTGGGTAAGCGTGGCGGCCGGACCGAGGATTCCGAGTCGGTCCATGCGCTCCACCGGACTCTCGCCGGTGCGCTCGATCCAGCCGGTGGCCTCGGCGGGGTACTGAGCGAAATGCGATCGCAGCGTGACGCCCAGGTCGCGCGACGCGTCGCGCGCCGCGCGCAGGAGTTCGTCGGAACAGGTCTCGGTCGTGTACGGGAACAAGAAGCCATTGACGCGGTTACCGAAGTCGTTCGCGAGCGATTCCACCAGCGCGATCGCTCGCGCCAGCCCAGCACGGCCGCGGTCGGCATCGTGCAGCACCTGCGTCATGCCGTGCTCGTCGTCGAAGCGGCTGTGGTCCTGGAAGTTGTGCGCAAGGAAGGCCCGAGCACCCAGCACGTCGGAGGCCTCGGCCAACGCCCGTGGCTCGACCACGGGGTCGTCGAAGCGCTTACTCGCCATCGTCGTGACGTTGGCGAACGTGGTGCTACCGTTGCGCAACAGGTTGGCCACCGAGAAGCGCGCCGACACGCGCAGGCCCTCGTCGCTCAGTACCTCACGCTCGCTGTCGAACCAGGCGCGGCTCTTCGGGAAACCAACATGGCCGACATCGATCCGCAGGATCTG
The DNA here is from genome assembly GCA_007695125.1 of Trueperaceae bacterium. Classification (GTDB taxonomy): domain Bacteria; phylum Deinococcota; class Deinococci; order Deinococcales; family Trueperaceae; genus CSSed10-48. Next base: position 4,182 of record REEJ01000239.1, read on the forward strand.
GAGGTCGAGGTTGGCGATGCAGTGCAGGTTGACGAGTCCGGGTGAAATCAACCGTCCAGGGAGGTCGAGCACGGTGTCGGCCCGGGGGCAGGCAGGGTCGTCGGGGAAGCCGACGAAGGCCACACGCGAACCGTCGAGCACGACACAACCACCGTCGAGGAGAACGTGGTGTCCGTCCTCGTGAGCGACCACGTGGCCACCTCGGAGCATCGTGGTCACGTCGTCACCCTCACAACATCGAGACGGCCTTTACCTCTGCTGTCGTCGGACATCGCGCTTCGCTTCGTCATGGTCTCCCCTCTCACGGACCCGGGGCCACGCGGCCGATGGCGCGTCCGCAGGTACCACACAGGCCACAGCTTATCTCGTCGATTGTCGACAGTCGGCGGTTCGGCGCAGCTCCACCGTGAACGCCGCACCGACCGCGCTCACGGTCGACGTCGAACGACCGGGAACGAGGTCGGAAAGCGCTCGTCGACGCTGCGCCCCCGTGCATCCCAACCGCCCAACACATCGGCGACGTCGCCCAACAAGGTGCTCATGCGCCCGTTGAGCTCGGCCTCGTCGACGCCCGGGATCGCCCCGTTCACGAGCACCGGTCGACCGTCGACGAACACGTCGCTGACGTCCCGGATCGAGGCGTAGTACACCAGGCTGCGGATCGGGTCGAGGGTGGGCGCGAACGTCGCAGTGTCCTCGCGCACGAGGACGATGTCGGCCTTCGACCCTGGCGCCAAGCGACCGATGTCGTCACGACCCAGGAAGCGCGCGCCGCCGAGCGTGGCGGCGTCGAACACGTCGGCGGCGGTCGTGGCCAGGGCAGCGCGCTCGGCCACCTTACCCATGAGCGCGGCGACCCGCATCTCTTGGATCATGTCGCCGGGATAGGTGTCGGTCCCGATCGCCACGTTGATGCCGGCCCGGCGGTACCGCCCGAAGGCGTCGAGCACGCGGCCGCCGAACAGATAGATCCAGGGCGTATGGCCGACGCTGGTGCCGCTGCGCGCCAAGAGCTCGACCTCGTGGTCGGCGAGCCCGTTGCCACCCTGGTGGCCTCGCCCGTGCAAGACGTGCGTCAGCATGGCCTCGGGCCCCAGCACACCGAGGTGGTCGAGTCGTTCGATCGGCGAGCGCCCATGGCGCTCGAGCGTCCACTCCACCTCGCGCACCGATTGCGCCGTGTGCATGCGCCAGCCGACGCCGAGCTCGCGCGCGGCGGCGCTGGTTGCGCGCAGCAGCTCGTCGCTCACCGTGTCCTGCGTATACGGGAAGAGCAGGCCGTGCACGCGCGGTCCGAACGCGCCCGCTTGACAGCGACGGACGAAGTCGACGCACCGTTCCAGCCCGTCGTGCCCTCGGGCCTCGTCGACCAGTGTGTCGTTCTCCAAGTCGTCCACGATCGGCACAGAAGAACGATAGTGGTGCGACAGATACGCCCGCAGGCCGAGCCGGTTGGCGACCTCGGCGTAGAGCGGAGGCTCCCAGGGCTCGTCGTCCCAGCGCTTGAACACCATCGCGTTGATGCCGCAAAAGGTGGTGACGCCGGAGCGCACCAGCATCGCCAGCATGGCCTCGGCGCCGTCGCGCGTCTGGCGCTCGTCGAACACGCTCCCCTGCCCCTCGACGAACCGGCGGGGCCGATACCCTTCTTCTCGTGGGTAGTCCCACAGCAGCAAGTGGATACCGATGTCCATCAGCGCGTGAGCGTCCACGAGGCCGGGAATCACCAAGTGTGAGCGGGCGTCGATCTCGCGGTCAACGGCACCGTCGTACGGGCCGCCTGCATGCAGAACCCGGTCGTCGCGGAAGACGACCTCGCCTCCCTCCACGATCACGTGACCGCCCTGCTCGGTATCGAACGCCACTACGTGGCGGCCGCGGATGCGGGTCGTCTGGCCGGGCGTTCGCTCGTGACCGGCACCCGTCATCGGGTCCTCGGGTCGAGCACGTCGCGGAGACCGTCGCCGAGCAGGTTCATCGCCATAACCGTGAGCATGATGCCGAGACCAGGGAAGAACGTCAGCCACCAGGCGAGCGACATGAAACCGCGCCCCTGGCTGAGCATGAGCCCCCACTCCGGGGTAGGCGACTGGGCGCCGAGACCGAGGAAGCTGAGCGCGGCGCCGGCGAGGATGGCGGTTCCCGTCATGAGGGCCCCCATGACGATGTTCGGCGCGATGATGTTCGGAAGGATATGGCGAATCATGATGGTGACCTCCGAACCGCCCAGCGCCTGAGCGGACTGCACGTAGAGGTTCTCCTTCGCCGAGAGCACCTCGCCGCGGGTGATGCGGGCAAAGGCTGGGATGGACGAAATGCCGACGGCGATCATGGCGTTGGTAAGGCCGGGCCCAAGGGCGAAGACGGCGACGAGCGCCAGGATCAGCGACGGGAAGGCGAGCAGCATGTCGATGAAGCGCATCAGGATGCCGTCGACGCGACCGCCCAGGTAACCGGCCAGGACACCGATCAGCACGCCGAGACTGAGCCCGATGCTCACCGACACGACGCCGAGTCGGAGCGAGATGCGGGTGCCGTAGATGACTCGGCTCATCACGTCGCGGCCGAGCGTGTCGGTTCCCATCCAATGCTCGGCCGACGGCGGCGTCAACGCAACGATCGGATCGACCCGCAAGGGATCGTAGGGCGCGAACACGGGAGCGAACACGGCGATGAGCACGAGGGCGACGAACAAGCCGAGACCCACCATGCCACCGGGGTGGCCGATGAACTTCCTGATCGCCCGGCGGAGCATTGACGGGCTCGGGCGGGCAGCCTGCGCGCCCGCGGGTGCGTCGATCACACGAGTCGCCATCAGCCGTACCGGATTCGCGGGTCGAGAAGTGAGTAGGAGACGTCGACGAGGAGGTTCACGAGCACGAACGCCAGGGCTGCGAGCATCACCGTCGCCTGCACGACCGGAAGATCGGCGCGCTGAATGGCGCCAACGGTCAGCGAACCGAGCCCTTGACGCCCGAACACGGTCTCGACCACGACGGAGCCGCCGAGCAGGGCGCCGAACTGGAGACCAACGACGGTCATGACCGACGCCATGGAGTTGCGCATCGCGTGCTTGAGCACCACGGTGCGCGCCTTCAGGCCCTTCGAGTGGGCCGTTCGGACATAGTCGGCGTGGATCACCTCGAGCAGGCTCGAGCGTGTGATACGAGCGATGATCGCCACCCCACTGAAACCGAGCGTGACCGCCGGGAGCACGAGATATCGCCAGCCGCCAGTCCCGGAGGCCGGGAACCAGCCGAGCTGGAGCGAAAAGAAGAGTATGAACAGCAGGCCGAGCCAGAAGTTCGGCATCGACACTCCGACGAGCGCGACGACCATCGAGCTCGTATCGATCCAGCTCCCGCGCCGAAGCGCCGCGACCACACCGAGCGGAACACCGATGAGGATGGCGATGGCCAAGGCCGCAAGGGTCAGCTCGATCGTGGCTGGAAGTTGCGAAACGATCTGGTCCGAGACGAGGCGACCTGTGACCAGCGAGCGACCGAGGTCACCGCTGGCGAGCACGCCGAGAAAGCGAAGGAACTGCACGTGGAAGGGTTGATCGAGACCCATCTGCGCGCGCAACCTGGCCATCGCTTCGGCGCTGGCACCAGTGTCGCGGAGCATCGCGTCGACGGCGTCGCCGGGGATGAGGTACATCGCCGAGAACACCATGAACGCCACGCCCAGCATGACGGGAATCACGATGAGCAGGCGACGGACGATATAGGTCCACATGAGGCGCCCCTGACAGAGGGCGGGTCCGCAGGCACCAGGCCCCGGACCCGCGTCGAGGTCGAGGTGTGTGGGCGGTCGGTGCGTACACCGACCGCCGTTACCGTCTGGCGATCAGTCGAGCCAGGTGTCGTAGAAGTACGGCGCCTCGCCGTATACCGGGTACGACTCGACATCGTTGACGTGCACGCCGTACACGTTGATGGTGTGCTGGTAGACCGTCGGCAGCACATACCCCTGCTCGAGGACGTGGCGCTGGATACGATCCGAAAGCTCGGCGCGTCGCTCGAGGTCGGCTTCGATCTGCACCGCTTCCAGCAGCGCGTCGAGGTCCTCGTCGACCTTGTGGACGAAGTTCCAGCCGCGGCCAATGTTCTCGCTGTGGAAGAGCGTGCGCAGGAAGTGCGAGTCGGTGTAGATGAAGGTCAGGTGGGCGATGTGGTGTTCACCGGCCTGGCGGGCGGCATGGATCGCACCCGACTCGAGCTCGGTGATCTGGATACGGATGCCGAGCGGTCCGACCAGCGACTGGATCAGCTCCATGGTGCGCGTGGTCTCGGGGCTCGGGAAACCGATGTAGACGAGCTCGGCGCGGTTGCCGTCCTTGACGCGGACGCCGTCGGCGCCCATTTCCCAGCCGCCCTCGTCGAGGAGCTGCTCGGCGCGCTCGGGGTCGAACGGAAACATGTCGCTGACGTCCACGAAGTCGGGGTTCGACTCCGAGAGCACGGAGCCGCGGTGCGGGGGCCAGGCACCGAAGTAGCCAACGCGCGCGATCTGGTCGGGCGACACGACGTGCAGGAGCGCCTGGCGGAACGCCAGGTCGTTTGTGGGGGCCTTCCCACCATTGACGATCAGCAGCACGCCGGAGCCGGGCAGCGTGGCGCGTGTCACCGTGAAGTTCGCATCGTTCTCGAAGCTCGCCAGGTCCTGCGGCGGCAGGCGGAGCAGGCCGTCGATCTCGCGGTTGCGCAACGAGACCACGCGCGAGCCGTCCT
>REEJ01000284.1 GCA_007695125.1 Trueperaceae bacterium
GTCCGGACCGTCGTAGCGCTCGGCGACGGCCCGGACCCACACGCGACCGTCCGCGGTGACGAAGACGTCGTCGAAACCGATCTCTCCACGCATGCGCAGGCCGCCCGCGGGACGGTCCGGCGTGCCGCGGTAGGAGGCGAGCCAGAACGCGGCGTGCTCGGGGTTCTGTCGCATCTCGAACTGCATCGCCTGGAAGTCGGTGCCGTCGCGTTCGAGCTGCAAGACGGGGTAGCGCGCCCCGCTCGGGTTGCTCGCCTCGACGACGAGCAGCATGAGGTCGGTGCGCGAGTCGCGGCGATGGATCCGGCACGTGATCGGCACGACGTCGATGTCACGACCATCCAACGTGAACACGCCGGTGCCCGGCGCGAGGTCGCGCGCACCGTCGGGCAGCGCCGCATCGAAGAACGCCTCGGGAGCGATCGCCGCGTCGTCGGGCCAGGTGAGGTCGATGTCCGGGTCGGGCAACTGCGCGAACGCGACCGGAACCAACACCAACAGCAGCGTGAGTACGACGATCTGTCGTGCGGGCGAGAAGCGCTCGGGCGTGGCGGGTGTCACGAACGGTCGATACGTGGTCATGGTCGAAACCTCCGGTACGGGTGGGTCGCGGCGTTCGCGTACTGGTGTCACGACGAACCTACCAGATCGCCAGGCGAGAACTCAACTCGCCGCTCTGCGCTCTCGCGCTCAGCGCGCCACGAACCAGGGACTGCCGTCGATGATCTCCCACAGCGCGTCCCGGAAGCCCTGCAGGTCGTCGCCTTGGAAGAGTCGCTCGAGCGCCGCCTCGGCGACGTCGGTTCGCCCGCCGTACAGCAGCGACAGGTAGAGCTGCGCCAGCGCGCAGGCCTGCGAGTCGGGGCCCGCGTCGGCGGGCAGCTGCAAGACCCGCTCGAGGCCGAAGACGATCTCGCGCTCGTAGACCTCGGCGAAATCGAGGTTGGCCACCCGGACGCCGTCCGGCTCGATCGCCAGCACCACGGCCGGGGCGGGCGTCTCGGCGAAGCTGCAGAAGGCGTAGGCGAAACCCATGTCGGCCGTCATCAGCTGGCGCCGGCCGTCTCCCGCCAGGTCGGTCACGACCGCCCCGGCATCCGCCAGGAAGCCCTCCCACAGCACCTCGAGCGTGTCGCCCAGCGACAGCAGGGCGTAGTGGAAGCAGCAGTGAGCGCCCCCGGTGTAGGCCTCGACCAAGAGGTTTGGCACGCCGTCGCCGGTGAGGTCGTCGCCCGGCGCCACGGCCACCAGGTCGGCGCGCCAGCCGGGCCCCGCCTCTTGCTCGAACGCCACCACCACGGCGTCGCGCAGCTCGAAGGCGACCCTGGCGTCGCTGCCGACCACCCGCACGACCGTCTCGAAGGCACGGTCCCAGTCTGCCGGGACCCACGACTCGACGCGCCAGCCGGCGACCATCGTGGCCGACTCGAGCTCGAAGACCACATCGAACGCGGCGTCGTCGGACACGCCCTGCGCGCCGCCCATCGACAGCGCCGCCGTGAGCGCCAGCAGCGCAGCCGCAATGCACCGAGGCAACACCCGCCCGGCCCTCACGCGCCGTACGGGATCCATACGTTCTTCACCTGCACGGCGCGACGCAAGAACGCGTCGCCCTCGCCCTGCGCCGGGTCGAACCAGTCGCGCCGGAGGCCGTGGTTGACCCAGGTGGCCTTGAGGTTCCCTGCCGAGCGCCGCTCGACGTCGGCGGAGCCGTCGGCGCTGCCGACGTACCAGTGGCACGCCACCTCGTCGTGGTCGGCCAGGACGCGCGCCAGCGCGTCCCGCTCGCCGGTGACGACGTTCAGCGCGCCGGCGGGAACGTCGCTGGCCTCGACGAGGTGCACCAGGTCGGTGACCGCGAGCGGCCAGCGCGGCGACGGCGTCGCCACCACGCGGTTGCCCATGGCCAGCAGCGGTGCGACGAGCGACACGAAGGCGAGCAGCGGCGCCTCGTCCGGCGCGCTGACGCCGACCACGCCCCAGGGCTCGTGCATCGCCAGCGCGACGCCGCGGATCGGCACGGCGTGCACGGCGCCGTCGTACTTGTCGGCGTAGCCGGCGTACGTGAACAGGCGCTCGACGCTGCGGTCGACCTCGAGCCGGGCAGCGGCCTCGTCGACGCCGGTGAGGTCGCGCAGGCGCTCGACGAAGCGGGGCGCAGCGGCGTCGAGGTTCTCGGCCAGGTAGTACAGCACCTGGGCGCGACCGTGCCCGCTGGCCTTCGTCCAGGCGCTCGCCTTGCGGGCCGCCTCGACCGCGTCGCGCACGTCCTTGCGGTTGCCCCAGCCGGCCTCGCCGAGGTGGCGACCGTCCACGCCCCGCACCGGGTAGCTGGTGCCGCCGTCGGGGCGGACCTGCTTGCCCCCCACGTAGAGCTTGGGCGTGCGATCGACGGCGCGGCGGCCGTCGGCGGCCGGTTCGGCCTCGTCGCCGAGCTCGGACGGCCCTGCGGGTGGCTGCAGCGCGCCGTCGGGGTAGGGCTCGAGCGAACGCTCGACCTGATCGATCAGGTAGGCGTGCATGCCCTCGCGGCCGCCCTCGCGGCCGAAGCCCGACTCCTTCATGCCGCCGAAGCCGGCGGCGGCGTCGAACATGTTGGTCGCGTTGATCCACACCACGCCGGCCTGCAGGCGCGGCGCGACGTCGAGCGCCAGCGGCAGGCTGTCGCTCCAGACGCTGGCCGCCAGGCCGTAGGGGGTGTGGTTCGCGATCTCGACGGCCTCGTCGGGCGTGCGGAACGTCATGCTCACGAGGACGGGGCCGAAGATCTCCTCGCGCGCCACCACCATCGACGGCTCGACCTCGGTGAGGAGCGTGGGCGGGTAGAACAGGCCGCCCTCGGGCACCGTCCACGAGGGTTGGTGACAGGTGGCGCCCTCGTCGATGCCGCTCTGCACCAGGCGCCGAACGCGCTCGAGCTGCACCGGCGCGACGAGCGCGCCCATGTCGACCGCCTTGTCGAGCGGCGAGCCCACGCGCAGCGTCTCCATGCGCGCGCGCAGCTTGGCGACGAAGCGCTCGGCGATCGGCTCGTGCAGCAGCAGCATCGAACCGGCGCAGCAGACTTGGCCTTGGTTGAACCAGATCGCGTCGACCACGCCCTCGACTGCGGCGTCGAGGTCGGCATCGTCGAACACGAGGAAGGGGCTCTTGCCACCGAGCTCGAGCGTGAGCGCCACGCCGCGCCCGGCGGTGCGCTCGCGGATCACGCGGCCGACCTCGGTGGAGCCGGTGAAGGCGACCTTGTCGAGGTCCTCGTGACCCACCAGTGCGGCGCCCGTGCGGCCGTCACCGGTGACGACGTTGAGCACGCCCGGCGGCAGGCCCGCCTGGTGCGCCAACTCGGCGAACGCGAGCGCCGAGAGGGGCGTGTACTCGGCCGGCTTGAGCACGACCGTGCAGCCCGCCGCGAGCGCCGGCGCCACCTTCCACGCCAGCATTAGCAGCGGGAAGTTCCAGGGGATCACCTGCCCGCACACGCCGACGCCCGTCCGGCCCGGGAACTCCCGCTCCAGGAGCGCGGCCCAGCCGGCGTGGTGGTAGAAGTGCCGCGCCACCAGCGGGACGTCGAGGTCGCGCGTCTCGCGGATCGGCTTGCCGTTGTCGAGCGTCTCCAGCACGGCAAGCAGGCGCGCGTGCTTCTGGACCTGGCGGGCGAGGGCGTAGAGGTGGCGCGCCCGGCCGTGGCCGCCGAGCGCTTGCCAGGCAGGCAGCGCCGCGCGGGCGGCGCGCACGGCGCGGTCGACGTCGCCGTCACCGCCCTGGGCGCACACCGCGAGCGTGGCGCCGGTGGCGGGGTCGATGGTCTCGAAGGTGTCGGGGCCCGGGTCCTCGAGCACGCCGTCGATCACGTGCCCGAAGCTCCCCTCATGCCGCGATAGCCAGGCGCGGGCGGCGTCGGCGGCCTCTGGGGCGGGGCCGTAGTCGAGCGTCTCGAACAGATCGCGGACGGTCATGATGCCGCCCATGATACGACCCGTCCTCGGCCCCCTCCTCGTTCACTGCAGCGTGACGCTGCTGACGCGTATCGGGCGCGGATCGACGAGCCGCGTCACGGCGCCGTTGCTGCGCAGCGTGCCGCGCACCGCGACCAGACCGTCGGCGTCGCCGATGAGGTCGCCGACCACCACGATGTCGCCCGTGCAGGCATAGGTGACACGCACGTCGTCGAGGACCGTCGTCGCGTCGCTGCCGGCGAGCACGCAGGTCTCGCCCGTGGTGAGCACCAACTGCACCGCGCGCCCCTGGAGCGTCTCCTCGTTCGTGATGACGAAGGCGCCGGCGGCACCGCGCTCGGTCGCGACCAGGCGCCAGTCGACGTCGACGCCGCTGACGCTCGGCCCGCCGAGCAGCCCGCGCGGCGCGCCCACGGGTGACTCGCACGTCCACGCCAGCCTGTCGCCGGCGAACGCCAGCGTCGCACCGAAGCCGGCATGCAGGCAGCGCTCCATGCTCGGCAACACGACGGTCGCGGTCACGCCGTTCTGCGGCCCCACGCGTGGGGCGCACGCCGCGCTCAGGACCATGACGGCTGCCAGCAACGCCACGTTCACGATTCCTCGCATCAGACGACCTCCTGTATCGCTACGGCGCATGCCGCTGAAGACGGGCACGCGCCGCGGCGTCATCGTGCAGCGCCGCCACTCGAGCGCTCGCGCCACTCGCTCCGCAGCACACCGTACACAGCCGCGTCGACGTACGCCTGGCCGTTCCACAACTCGCGCCGCAGCACCCCCTCGAAGGTGAAGCCGAGCCGGTCGGCGACCGCACGACTGCGGGTGTTGGCCACGTCGGCCCGCAGGTCGACGCGCTCGAAGCCCAGGTCGTCGAAGGCCTTGGCCGTGACGGTGCGCATCGCGCGCGTGGCGATGCCGTGCCCCTGCGCGTCGGCGGCGAGCCAGTACCCGAGCGAGCCGCGCATCGGCTCGCGGTACAGCGTGTGCAGCCCGCAGGCGCCCACCAGGCGGCCGCGCCACCAGATGCCGGTCTCGAAGCCGTCGGCCGCTGCGATGGCGGGGAGGGCGCGCCCCTCGACGAAGCCGCGCGTGGCACCCGCCGACAGGTCGCCGGCCCACGGCATCCAGGGCCGCAGGTGCTCGCGCTCGGCGTCGACCAGGTCGGCCAGCGCCGCCACGTCGTCGCGCTCGAGCAGCCCGAGCACGAGGTCGTCGTCGACCCGCAGCGCGAAGCGCGGCAGTGCCAGCGGCTCTCGCGCTCCCGCGCGATGGCGCGCCTGCCAGTGCTCGCCCAGCAGGCCGTAGAAGGCGAGATGGCCAGGCCGGCCGTCGGGGGCCGGGTAGGCGTTGCGCAGGACGGCCTCCGGCTCGTAGCCGAGGCGCTCCGCCACCGCGCGCGAGCGAGCGTTGCGCGGATCGACCGCGATCGACACGCGGCCGAGCGAGCGCCCCTCGAAGAAGTGACGGTGCAACCCTTCCAGGGCACGCGTCAGGAGCCCACGCCCCTGCCACGCGCGCCCCACCCAGTAGCCGATCTCGGTCGAACCCCCGGCGCCCTGCAGGTCGTGCAGCCACAGCGCACCGATCGGCTCGGCGTCGACGTACAGCTCGGCGTGCCAGCCCTCGCCGCGCCGGAACTGCTCCAGCGCCGCGGCCACGCGAGCCTGGATCGATGCGGGGGTGGCGGTGCGTGCCCAACCGAAGGCGCCGGCGAGGTGGTCGCGCTCGGCGTCGATGCGCGTGAACAGGGTGGGTGCGTGATGGCGCTCGGTCAGGCGCAGCCACAGCTGGTCGTCGAGCGGCAGTCCGAAGCCGAGCCGTCTCGCGTCGACGCCCGAGCGCTGCGGATCGGCGTTCGGCATGGGGCCGCTCAAGCCAGCGGCTGCTTGTGCAGCGCCGCGTAGCGACCGGTCACGTGGTGCTCGAGCTGGCGTTCGATGTCGCCGAGCAGGCCGCTGGCGCCGAAACGGAACAGGTCCGGCTCGAGCCAACGCCGGCCCAGCTCCTCGCGCATCAGGATCATCCAGGCCAGCGCGTCCTTGGCGGTGCGGATGCCGCCGGCGGGCTTGAACCCGACCGCGACGCCGGTCCGCTCCGCGTAGTCGCGCACGGTCCGGGCCATGGTCAGCGACACCGGCAGGGTCGCGTTCACACCCTCCTTGCCGGTGCTGGTCTTGACGAAGTCGGCTCCCGCCAGCATCGCGACGAGCGCGGCGCGGGCAACGGTGCGCAGCGTGCCGAGGTCGCCGGTGCCGAGGATCACCTTGAGGTGCGCGGGGCCGCACGCCTCGCGGAACCGAGCGATCTCGTCGTAGAGCGCCTGCCAATCGCCGGCGAGCGCCTGATGACGGTTGATCACGACGTCGATCTCCTCGGCACCCGCCTCGACCGAGGCGCGGATCTCGGCGAGCCGTGTGGCGAGCGGCGTGAGGCCGGCCGGGAAGCCGGTCGAGACGGCGGCCACGGGCACCCCGCTCCCCTCGAGCGCCGCCACCGCCGTCGGCACCATCGCGTGGTACACGCAGACCGCGCCCGTGGTGATGCGCACGTCCGCCATCCCGAGCGCCTCGAGCAGCTCCGGACGGACGGGGCGACGCGCCTTGGCGCTCAGGCGCCGCACGCGCGCCGGCGTGTCGTCGCCCGCGAGCGTGGTCAGGTCGATCAGCGTGATGGCCTTGAGCAGCCAGGCCGCCTGCGCCGCTTGCTTGACGCTGCGGCGCGTGGTGAGCGTCGCCGCGCGGCGCTCGGCGGCCGAGCGGTCGACGCGCAACGAGGCCACCCAGTCGAGATCGAGCGCGCCGCCCGGGTTGCGGGGCAGCGGACCGACCGGGACGACGGGGTGGGCGGCGACGGTGGCGGGCTGGGGCGATGGCATGGGCGAGCGACCTCCGGAGCACGCAGTGTAGCGCGGGTCGGCGCCTGGGGTTCGCGCGGCGCGTGCAGCGCGCTGCGACGGGCGTATCATCTGGAGTCGAATCCGCCGCGTTTCCGAGGAGTGCCGCATGCACCTTGCCCGTTTCCCCCGCCGCCGCTATACCCCGTACTGGACACCGATCGAGCCGATGCCGTTCCTCAGTGCAGCGCTGGGCGGCCCCGAGCTCTGGATCAAGCGCGACGACATGCTCGGCCTGGCGTCGGGCGGCAACAAGACCCGCAAGCTCGAGTTCCTGGTCGCCGATGCCTTGGCGCAGGGCGCCGACACGCTCATCACGGTCGGGGCGGTGCAGTCGAACCACTGCCGGCTCACGCTCGCGGCGGCGCGGCGCGAGGGCCTCGAGTGCCAGCTCGTGCTCGAGGAGCGCGTGCCGGGGAGCTACAGCGCCGACGCCAGCGGCAACAATTTGCTCTTCCGGCTCCTCGGCGCGGAACGCGTCGAGGTGGTGCCCGGCGGCGGCGATCTGGCCGCCACGATGCAGGGCCTCGCGAACGACCTGGCGGCGCAGGGCCGCACGGCGTACGTGATCCCGGGCGGCGGCTCGAACGCGCTCGGGGCCCTCGGCTACGTCGCCTGCGCCGACGAGGTGCTGGCGCAGACGTTCGACCTGTCGCTGGCGCTCGACCACGTGGTGGTCTCGAGCGGTTCGGGCGGCACCCACGCCGGCCTGGTGGCCGGCTTCCACGCTGCCCAAGCGGGCCTGCCGGTCACGGGCATCAGCGTGCGCGCCGAGCGCGTGGCACAGGAGACCAAGATCCGCGCGCTGGCCGACGACGCGCTGCGCCTCGCCGGCGCCGCCCCGGGCGTGCCGAGCGAGGCCGTGGTCGTCGACGACGCCTACGTCGGGCCCGGCTACTCGCTCCCGACCGACGCGATGGCGGAGGCCGTGCGGCTGTTCGCGCGCCATGAGGGCATCCTGCTCGACCCGGTCTACACCGGCAAGACCGCGGCGGGCCTCATCGGCCTGGTCCGCCAGGGTCGGTTCGAGCCGGGTGAGCGCGTGCTGTTCGTGCACACCGGCGGCTCGCCGGCCCTGTACGCGTACCAAGACGACGTCCTGGCGGGCGCGCACGGTGGCTGAGGCGCGCCGCACGGTCGGTGTGATGGGTGGGATGGGCCCCGAGGCGACGGCCGACTTCTTCGCCAAGCTGGTGGCCGCGACACCGGTCGAGCGCGACCAGGACCACCTGCGCGTGCTGATCGACAACGACCCGGCCGTCCCCGACCGCACCGCGGCGGTCGAGGGCACGGGACCGAGTCCCGTTCCGCGACTGATCGCGATGGCCGAAGGGCTGGTGGCGGCAGGCGCGGAGCTGCTGGTGATGCCGTGCAACACGGCGCACGCGTTCGAGGCCGACATCCGCGCCGCGGTGCCCGAGGTGCCGTTCGTGAGCCTGATCGAGGCCACGGTGGACGCCGTGGCCGCCGACACGAGCGCGCCGCGCGCCGTCGGCCTGCTCGCGACGCCCGGGACGCTCCGCTCGGCCATCTACCACGCGGCCTTCGCGCGGCGCGGGATCGCGGTGCTGACCCCTGACGCCGACGATCAGCGGACGGTGACGGCCTCGATCGCCGCGGTGAAGCGCGGCCACGCGACCCAGGTCGAACGTACGAACCTGCGCCAGGTCGCCGAGCGGCTCGCAGCGGTCGGCGCAGAGGCCATCGTGACGGCCTGTACCGAACTGCCGCTGCTGCTGAAGGACGGCGACGTCGTGTCCAGCGGCGTCGCCGTCCCGGTGATCGCCTCCACCGACGCGCTCGTGGTTCGCACGATCGAGGCGGCGTCAGCCCAGCGCGTCGACGGCGTCACCCCGTAGGCGGGCTGGGTCGAGCCAGCCGCCCGCGCGCAACGCTGCGGGGTCGCTCGGGTCGGCGAACACGCGTCCCTGGACCAGCGGGCAGCCGAGCGAGCGCACGAAGTCGAGTTGCGCCGCGTTCTCCACGCCCTCGGCCACGACCACGATCCCGAGCGTCCGCGCGAGCGCGGCGATCGATGTCACGATCGCCTGCTGCGA
>REEJ01000287.1 GCA_007695125.1 Trueperaceae bacterium
CCACCATGCTCAAGCCAGCCGACTACCTCCTCCTCGCCGCCGCGTTCCTCTCGTTCGTGTTCTCCATCTACCTGTGGTTCTCCGGATGGCGTGAGGAGGGCCTGTTCGTGGGGCTCTGGGTCCCGTCGATCCTCGCCTTCGGCGGCTTCATGCGCGCGGCACTGAAGAAGGTCTGATATGCCACCGACCCTGATCTTCGTCGTTGGGGGCATCGTGACGGCGCTCGTCGCTGCCTACGTCGTCCTGCTCGCCGTGGCATCGCACATCGACGAGCACCCGAGCTGATCCAGCGCGTCGAGCGCAGGACGTCCGATCACCCCAGCGGCCTCACGTCGCGCACTCGAAGCGGTTACGGATCGCTGGCGCTGCCCTCGGCGCTCCCTGCGGCGCGCGGCGCGCCCTCGGCCAGGGCCAGCGCCTCGGCCCATGCGCGCGCCCGGTCCGTCTCGCCCTCCAGCAACGGACCCGTGACGCGCTCCAGGCGGTAGCCATCGGTCGCGGCCGCCGACTCGCCGCCGAGGTCCTCGAGGCGCGCCAGCACCGCGTCGGCGGCGCGGCCGACGCGCCGCGCCCACCAGGCGGCGAGACGATGACGCTCGTCGTCGAGCCGCGTGTCGAAGGCCGCTACGCGGACGCCGGCCAACTGCCCCAGCGCGAGCCCGGCGAGCCAGCCCCGCACCGCGTCGCTCGGGCGCGAGGAGCGCGACGGCGTCCCCACCACCAGCAACGTCACACCCTCGAGATGGCCCGGCTTGACGTCCTCGGCGCGCAGCGTGCGCACCGGCCCGTGCCAGCCGAGCACCTCGGCGACCGCCCGCGCCGCCATCTCGGTGTTGCCGTAGGTCGTGTCGAACACCACGAGGCTGCTCACGTCGCCCCACGGTACCGAAAGCGCTGCCGTGTCGTCACGAGGCGAGCGGAATCTGGGCCGACGCTCTGCTAGCGTGCCGCATGCCGATCGACGTGAGCCACAGAACGGAGGGGGCGCAGGGCGGTGGACCGAGCGTGCTGCGTCGCCCCGGAGCGGACACGCATCCCGACGCGACGGCGCCCGACACATGTCGCATCGACCTCCACCTCGACCAGGTGATCGACGCCGTCCTCGTGGACGACGACCTCGACGGCCTACGACCGCACTTCCACACGCTGCTGCGCGACCCCGACGACGTCGCCTACCGCCACGAGGTGTTCCGTGACCTCGCCGACGCCGACCTGCGCGACGCGATCGCCGCCTTCGCCCGCTCGCTCGGGCGCTTGCGTACGCGCGGCCGTTGGACGCCGCGCTCGCGCCGACCGCGGCGATCGCAGCGGCTCCACCTCGATGCCGCGTCGCTGTACTGCTCCGCGGTGCTCGCACTGGCAGGCGCGCTCGAGCGCCGGCCGCCGACCTCGCGCGCGCTGCGCGCCGTCGCCGACCACATGCACGAGTACGTCGCCTCGCAGGCCTTCCGCACGCTGGACGACGATGTGCGCACCTTGGTGCGCGACCTCGACGCGGTCGCGTACGCCCTCACCATCCATGAGGACCGCGTGCATGTCCGACGCGCGAGCGACCGGCACGACTACGGAGAGGACATCGAGCGCACCTTCCGCCCGTTCCGTCGCGCGGACGCTCCCGAGGCGTTGCCCGAGCGGATCGAGGTGACCGAGATGAGCGAGGCCGAGGCCGCCGTCCTCGACCTCGTGGCGAGGCAACACCCGGCGACCTTCGCCGCGCTGGAGCGTTTCGTCGAGACGCACGCCACCTTCGTCGAACCGCTCCTCGACCGCTTCGCCCACGAGGTGCGGTTCTTCCTCGCCTACCTCGAGTACACGCAGCGCCTCGCGCCGCTCGGCCTGACCTTCTGCCTCCCCACCGTGTCGACCGCCGACAAGCGGGTCGAGGCGTTGGGCGTCTTCGACGTCGCGCTGGCCGACTCGCTGCGCGAGGACGCCGGCACGGTGGTGTGCAACGACGTCCGCCTCGACGCCGGCGAACGCGTCCTCGTCGTGACCGGCGCGAACCAGGGCGGCAAGAGCACGTTCGCCCGCGCGTTCGGCCAGCTCCACTACCTGGCCGCGCTCGGCTGCCCGGTGCCGGCTCGCTCCGCACGGCTGCCGCTGTGCGACGCGGTGCTCACCCACTTCGAGCGCGACGAGGACCTGCGCACGCTGCAGGGCCGGCTCGGCGAGGAACTCGTGCGCTTGGGCGACCTGCTCGAGCGTCTCGGTCCTCGCAGCGTGGTGGTGATGAACGAGGCGTTCGCGTCCACCGCGACCGACGACGCGCTCGCCCTGGGCCGCGCCACGCTCGCACGGATCCTCGCCGCCGACGCGATCGGCGTGATCGTGACGTTCACCGACGAGCTCGCCTCTACCGATCGCCGCGCCGCCAGCGTGGTCGCGACCGTCGACCCGAGCGACCCCTCGCGGCGCACCTTCCGCATCGAACGCCGAGCGGCGGACGGGCGCGCGCACGCGCTCGCCATCGCGCAGGCCCACGGTCTCACCTACGAGGCGCTGCGGCGCAGACTCACCCCGTGAGGCGCGCACGTACGGGCGTGGCCCAGGCGCTCCGATGCAGCGGGTCGGCATCGTGAGGCCGCGCCTGCTGTTGGCCGACGCCGACGTCGACCTCCAGGCGCCGGCGTCGCACGAGGGCCGCGGCCTGAACCAGGACCTCGCGCTCGAACCGCTGCTCAGGGCGATGGGTGCAGGGAACCCGACGATCGAGCGCATCGCCGAGCGTGTGATCCTCGACCCGCTCACCGACGAGGGCGCCATCGCGCACCGACAGGCCGTGCTCCGGACCTGCCTCGCCCACCCCGACGTCGTCCGGGCCCTGTTCGATCTCACCGAGCGCACACTCGAACGCCGACGGCGCGTGTACTGGGGGCTGGTGCGTCGCGCCGACGCGATCGTGCACCACGGGATCGAGCTGATCCGCGTGTACCACCACGCCTTGCGCGAGATGCGCGCTCTCGCCGACGCGCACGCGGGCGCGATCGGCCCGGACGGCCTCGGCGCCTTCTTGGAGCGTGTCAGGCACACCGTGGACGACGCGCTCCTCGACGAGATGGCGGGCCACGTCAAGGGGCTGCGCTTTCGTGCCGGTGTCCGCGTCAGCGCCCGGCTCGGCGTGGGCAACGCAGGCGCCGATTACCGGCTCGAGCCACCCGCCGCGCGACGTGCCCCGCTGCGCACCACCCTCGACATGCTGTGGAGCGCCCTCACGAGGCGCGAGCCGGCCGTCCTCACGTACCGCGTGCCGAACCACTTCGACGCCGGCGTCCGCGCCCTCGCCGACCTGAAGGCGCGCGGGCTCGAGCGCACCGCACACGCCGTGGCGGAGGCCTGCAACGACTTGCTGTGGCTGTTTCGGCAGCTGCATGGTGAGCTGGCGTTCTACGTCGGCTGCGTGAACCTGGCCGAGTCGCTCGACGCGCTCGGCGCGCCCCGCTGCGAACCCAGCCCCCACCCGGTGGCCGCACAGGTCCGGCGCGCGCGCGGCCTGTACGACCCGAGCCTGGCCCTGACGCTGGGCGCCGCGCCCGTCGGCAACGACGTCGATGCCGACGGCAAGGACCTGATCCTGGTGACGGGCGCCAACCAGGGCGGCAAGACCACCTTCCTGCGCGGCCTCGGCACGGCCCAGCTGATGCTGCAGGCCGGCATGTTCGCGCCCGCACAGGCGTTCGAGGCCAGCGTCACCACCGGCCTGTTCACGCACTTCACGCGCCGCGAGGACACCGCCATGCGGCGCGGCAAGCTCGACGAGGAGCTCGCCCGCCTGAGCGCGACGCTCGACCGGGTGGGTCCGCAGGCCACGCTGCTCTGCAACGAGTCGTTCGCGTCGACCAACGAGCGCGAGGGCTCCGAGCTCGCGCTCGGCGTGGTGCGCGCGCTGACCGAGTCGAAGGTGCGGGTCGTGTTCGTCACCCACCTGAGCGGCTTCGCCAGCGCGTGCGCAGCGGCGGGACGCGCCGGTACCCTGAGCCTGCGAGCGCAGCGCCGCGAGAGCGGCGAGCGCACCTTCCGGATCGTGGAGGGCGCACCCGAGCGCACAGCGCACGCCGTCGATCTCTACCGCGACGTGATCGAGCGGGGGGCTCGCGCCAAGGCCTCCTGACCCTGCCCGGACGATCGTCCCGTCGGCCTGAGCCTCCGGACTCATGCGCATGGGACGCCGTGTCCACTACGGTCGCAGCTGCGTCGGTCCGCCGCACGTCGGCCGACGCGAAGCGGCGGAGCGCCGCGGGGAGGGAGCCGCCATGGCGTCGACCACGTCGATCCGTTCGAGCTCGACGAGCAAGCTGGGATGGGGCATCGTCGCTGCCGTCGGGGTGCTCGCAGCGGTCGGCGCCATGCTGGCCACCCGCGGCACGTCGGCCTGAGGCCCGCACGTGACGCGCGCTGCAGCGAACGAACCGACGCTCCCCGTCCTGCTCGCCACGTCGCCCCAGGGTGTCGAGACCGCCCACGCTCGCGGCGACGGCACGTGGGAGGTGCAGCGGAGCCTGGGCGACGTGCGTGCCAGCTGCCTCGCGGTCCACACCGGCGTCCCCGGTCTCGTGTACGCCGGCACCCGCGACCGCGGCGTCTGGCGCTCGAGCGATCGCGGCGCAACCTGGAGCGCGGTCGGCCCGGTCGAACGCGACGTGACCTCCATCGCCGTGTCACGCGCCGACCCGGCGACCGTGTACGCCGGCTGCAAGCCCGCCGGCGTGCTCGTCTCCCGCGACGGCGGTGCGTCATGGCGTGCACTCGAGGGCTTCCGGAGTGCACGGCGCTGGTACTGGTGCTCGCCGGCCGAGCCGCCGGGCTGGCGTCCGTACGTGCTCGGTCTGGCCGTGTCGCCGACCGATCCCGACGTGGTCCTCGCCGGCGTCGAGGCCGGCGCCGTGGTCCGCAGCGCGGACGGCGGCCGCACCTGGAGCACGCATCGACGCTCCGCCGATCGCGATTGCCACGCGCTCGCCTTCCACGCCAGCGACGACCGCTGGGTCTACGAGGCGGGCGGCGGCGGACCGGCCGTCTCGCGCGATGGCGGCGAGCGCTTCAGCCACGTCGCCACAGGGTTGGCTGGGCGCTACGGCATGGCCGTCGCCGCCGACCCACAGCGACCCGAGGTCTGGTACGTCGCGTCGGCGCCGCTGTGGTCGCCGCGGGCGCCGCTGCGGATGCCGGTCGGCCACACCGAGGGTGGCGCGCTGGCCGCCGTCCAGCGCGCCTCGGGCGGAGGCGGTTGGGAGCGGCTCGCGGGCGGTCTCCCGACCCCGCTCGACCACCCTCCGTACGGCCTGGCGACCGACCCGAACGCACCGGGGCACCTGTACCTGGGCCTCTCGCACGGCGAGGTCTGGCACTCGAGCGACCACGGCGACACCTGGGCTCGGCTGCCGCTGCGCTTCGGCGGCGTGCGGCGCGCCCTCGCGGTCGCGTGACGCTCCGGCTGCCACACTGCTCCGGCAGCGACCACCACACGCGACCGCCCGATGCGCTCTAGAGTGTCCGCACGCATGGCCGCCTCGCTCCCGCAGCCGCTCGCGTCCTCCGCGACGGCGTCCCAGCGGTCGACCGCCTCCCCCGGCGTCCACGCCCCGTGGATCGCCGCGGGCGCGGCCCTGCTGATCGTCGCCGGCGCGTTCCTGTGGGTCAAGGTCGCCACGCCGTCGGATGGGGCGCGCGTACCGCCGGGGACGGCGGGGTTCGTGGCCGGCGGCCTGCGCGTGGCGCCGCTGGAGCACGCCACCTCGGCGCTGCTCGGTGGCGACGTGGTGGTCTCGGTCGACGCTCGCCCCCTGTCTGCCCTCGCGGCCGACCTGTTCGACCCGCGCGCCGCCCGGCCCAGCCGGCACGCCGGTGACGTGATGGTGTACGGCGTCGTGCGCGACGGTGCACGCGTGGACGTGCCGGTGCGCCTGGAGCGCTACCCGCTCGCAGCCGTCGCCCGCTCGAACTGGGGCACGATCGTCTTCGCGATCGTGTACCTGGTCGTCGCGACCTTCGTGTACCTGCGGCGCCCCGCCACGCCGGCGGCGCGGCCCTTCTTCCTCAGCGCCTGCGCGCTGGTGGCGGCGACCACGTGGTCGTTCGGGCTCGGCGTCGACGACCTGATCGGTGGGCTGGGGTTCTGGCTCTACCAGGCCGGCGCGGCGCTCGCCTTCATGCTGTTCTGGTCGGCCGGCCTGTGCTTCGCGCTGCGCTTCCCCACACCCCTCGCGCTGGCGCGCCGACCCTGGACGACCTGGGCCCTGTTCGGCTTCCCGGTCGCCCTCCTCGCCGGCCACGTGGGGCTGCAAGGCCTGCGCCACGACGAAGCGCTCGCGTGGCTCGCGACCTGGCACCAGGCCGTCGACGTCCACGCCGCCCTGGCGCTGGCGCTGACGCTGGTCGCGTTCGGCGTCCAGTGGCGGTCGCAGACGACGCCGTCCGCGCGGCAGCAGGTGCGCTGGGTGCTCCTCGCGGCGCTCATCGTCGGCGGGGTCGGCCTGACGCTCTACCTGCTGCCGCCGCTCTTCGATCGCGCCGCCCTCCCGCCGAACGCGATCGGCGTGATCGCGTCCCTCTTCCCCGTCGCCGTGGCGATCGCCATCGTGCGCCACAACCTCTTCGACATCGACCGACTCCTCAGCCATGCGCTCGTCTACGGCGGCCTGACCGCGGCCGTGGTGGGCGTCTACGTCGCACTCGTGGCGGGCGTCGGCGAGCTCCTGCGCTCGCGTGGCGACCCCTGGCTCGCGCTGCTCGCCACCGCCGTGGTCGCGATCGCCTTCCAGCCGCTGCGCGCGCGCTGGCAGCGCATCGTCGATCGCCGCCTCTTCGGCGAACGCGACGAACCCATCCGCCTGCTGGGCCGTCTCGGCGAACGGCTCGAGGCCGCCGTGGAGCCCGACCGCGTGCTCCCGACGGTGGTGCAGACGATCGCCGAGGCGCTCCGATTGCCCTACGTCGCCGTCGTGTCGGACGACGACGAGGGCGCGTCGCGCGTGGCGGCCGAGTACGGCAAGCCGCAGCCGATCGCCGCGGCGTTCCCGCTCATCGCAGAGGGGGAGGTCGTCGGTCACCTCCACGTCTCCGCCCGCGACGCCGACGGTCGGCTCTCGCCCACCGACCGCGAGCTGCTCGGCACCATCGCACGACAGGCCGCCGACGCCGTCCGCGCCATGCGCCTCACCGACGACCTGCGCCGTTCCCGCCAGCAGCTCGTCGCGCTGCGGGAGGAGGAACGTCGACGCCTCCGCCGCGACCTCCACGACGGTCTCGGCCCCACGTTGGCGGCGCTGGCCCTCAAGCTCGAGGCCGCGTCGAACGTGGTCCAGCGCGCCCCGGACCGCGCCGAGGCGCTCCTCGGCGACGCCGCCCACCTGGTCCACGGCAGCGTCGGCGAGGTGCGCCGCTTGGTCCAGGACCTGCGCCCTCCCGCACTCGACGACCTCGGGCTGCTCGAGGCGCTGCGCGCCTACGCCCGCCAGCTCGACGTGGGCGGCATGCGCGTCGACGTCTCCGGGCCCGAACCGTTGCCCGCCCTCCCAGCGGCGGTCGAGGTCGCGGCCTACCGGATCGCCCAGGAGGCGCTGACGAACGCCGTCCGACACGCGTCGGCTCGGCGCTGCCGAGTGTCGCTGCAGGTCGGCGCCGCGCTCGAGCTCGAGGTGCGCGACGACGGCCACGGCATCCGCACGGGGCAACGACCGCACCACGGGCTCGGCTTGCGTTCGATGCGCGAGCGCGCCGCCGAGCTCGGCGGCACCGTGAACGTCGACGCTCCGGCGACCGGCGGCACACGCGTGCGCGCACGCCTCCCGCTCGACGAGGGCGCGTCGTGACGCCGGTGCGAGTCCTGGTCGTCGACGACCACCAGCTGTTCCGCGAGGGCGTGCGAGCCCTGCTCGACAGCCTCGACGGCATCGAGGTGGTCGGCGAGGCTGCGAACGGCAGCGAGGCGCTGGCGCTGGCCGAGGGCGCGCTCCCCGACGTCGTACTGATGGACGTGCAGATGCCCGACATGACCGGGCTCGAGGCGACCCGCCGTCTCCTCGCAGCCCATCCGAACGTCGGGGTCGTGATCGTCACGATGTTCGACGACGACGAGACGGTGTTCGCCGCGATGCGCGCCGGCGCGCGCGGCTACGTGTTGAAGGGCGCCGGGCAGGCCGACCTGGCGCGGGCCATCGAGGCCGTCGCGCGTGGCGAGGCGATCTACGGGCCCGGCGTCGCCGGCCGGATCCTCCAGTTCTTCCGCGCCTCGCGGACCGACCTGCCCGTCGACGCCTTCCCCGACCTCACCGACCGCGAGCGCGAGGTGCTCGACCAGATCGCGGCCGGCAAGGGCAACGCGGCGATCGCCCGCCGACTCGGCATCACCGAGAAGACCGTCAAGAACCACGTGTCCAACATCTACTCCAAGCTGCACGTCGCCGACCGCGCACAGGCCATGCTGCGCGCCCGCGACGCCGGCTACGGACGGACCGAACGCTGAGCAGCGCTCGGCGCCCCGCGGCCGCGCGTCGAGCGCGCCCGACGACGCACGCGCGACCAGTCGGTCAGGCGCCGATGCCCTCACGCACGTGCTCGTCGCCACCCAGGTCGAACCCGACCGACATGGTCAGCGTGTTCGGCGGGCACACCGCAACGCAATGCTGGCACATGATGCACTCGCTGCCGAGCACACGGCGGCCACTCGACACGTATGCCGGCACGTCGACGTCCATCGGACACTGCGTCAAGCACGCCTTCGAGCGGCACTGTGCGCAGGCCGACGCGTCGCCGGCGATCTTCACGAGCGCCGGACGCGCCGTCACCCGGAGGATCACCGCGACCGGGCAGGCGACCTTGCAGAACGCCCGGTTGTCGCGGAGCCGCACGGCGAGGACGATGCCGACGAGCCAGTACAGCGCGTTGCCC
>REEJ01000317.1 GCA_007695125.1 Trueperaceae bacterium
GGAAGATCTCGACCCGGAACATCAGGATCTGGATCATCCCGTCGTAGCCTTCCTTCGGCGGGTAGAAGACCGGGTTGCCGGGCGGGAAGTACTCCAGGAAGGTCCCGAAGAACTCGCCGTAGATGAAGCCCCACACGATGGTCCAGGCAGCGCTGTAATAGATGATCGTCGAGATCCACTTCAGCGAATCGGCTGGGACGACGATACCGAGCGGGCCGAGCGACAGCGACTTGCCGGCGAACCCGCGTTTGCGCAGCATCCACGCGATCAACGCGAAGATCATCCCGAACGCCATGTCCCCGACGATCACGCCGAAGAAGAGCGGGAAGAAGATCGCGAGGGTCCACGTCGGATCGAAGCTCCCGTACGCAGGCGGAGCCAGCACCGCCAGCAGGCCCTGGAAGGGCCGCGCCCACGGCGCGTTCTCGAGCCGCACGGGGACACCGACGTCGTGGTGCTCGTCGGCGGGTCGGTGCTTGACGAAGAGGTCGTCGCCGAACTGCCTCTGCAACGCGTCGACCACCCGCTGGCGATCGACGCTCGGGACCCAGCCCTGCAGGGCGAACGCGTAGCGACCCTGGGCCAAGCCTTCGAGGCGCTCGAGGCGCGACTGGTGGTTGAGGGCGGTCTGCCGGAGCGTCTTGAGGCGCGCACCGTGCTGGAGCGCGATCTTCTCGAGCTCGTCGGTGATGGCGGCGAGGCGCTTCGGAAGCACCTGCGCGCGCTCCTCCATGACGTGGACCGCCTTGGCGACCCCGAGCGACCGGTAGCGCTCGGGCAGATCCAGCTCGCCGGTGCCCGCCTTGACCAGCGCCGCGCGCAGAGCGGCGGCGTCGGTCTTCAGCACGGCGACGACGACGGTGACGTCCTTGCCACGGGGCTTGGTCGAGAGGGTGTAGCGTCCGCTCAGCTCGGCATCGAGCGCTTCGCGGAGCTTGTCGAGCGCGTTCGCAGGCACGATCGATGCGGCACCGTCGAGCCAGCGCGACGCCTCGATCTGCGCCAGCGTCGGCGCCAGGTCGCGGAACAGCGGGAGGTACTGGCCGACGAGCGCGAGCTCCTCCTCGCCCTCGACGCGCTCCACGAGCAAGGCGTCGACCTGGTCACCGACCACGTCGACGCGCTCGGCGACGCCCTCGGCATCCGCCGGCAGATCGCCCTTGCCGGTCCCGGGACCCTCGGTGTCGACGCGCAACAACGCGAGCAACGTCTCCGTGCGCGCGACCACGTGGTCCCAGACCGCCTTGCGCTTGCGCTGCTCCGCCGATAGGACGAAGGGCTCGAGGCCCTCTTCCGTCGGTTCGAGTCGGTCGACGTGGACCGCTCCCAGGCTCTGCAACGAGACCAGCACGTCGTTCGCGACGGGCTTGCGCCCGACGAGCAGGAACTGGTCCATCGGCGTGATCATGGCAGGACCTGCTCCAACACGCGTTCGACGGCGCGCTCACGGCTGGCGTCGGCGGCGGCGCGCAGGCGCTCGGCCTCGGCCTCGGCCTCGGCCACCTCACGCTCGACGATCGCCTCGGCCTCGACCCGCGCGCTCTCGAGCGCGCTGTCGGCCGCGACGTCGGCCTCGCGCTGCGCTCGCGCGATCACGTCCTTGGCCTCCTGCTCGGCGGCCGCCACGATCGCATCGGCTTCGCTCTGCGCGTTCTTGACGCGCTCGCTCTGCTTCTGCTCGTGCTGGATCAGGTCGTGCAGTAAGGACTCACCTTGAGCTGCCAAAAGCCCTCCTCGTTGACACGACGACCCTACCTGTCGACGGGCATCGTCGGTTGCGGTGGTGTGCGGTCGTGAGGCAAAAAAAAGGCGGTGCGGACCGGCAATTCCCGCCTCACACGCTGCCGACCAACCATAGCAACCGCTCCGACGGAGTGTCAACGCGGTCGGCCGTCACGACCCGCGCCGCCGCTGGTCCGCGCGCTGGCGACCGCCGCGTTGCAGCTGCCGCTCGCCCTCGCGCGCCACCTGCACGTCGCGTATCGCGGCCAGCTCGCCGTACGCCTCGCGCAGCGCGTCCGCGGGGGTGGACGGGTCTTCGATCACGCGTCGCAGTTCGTCCCAGCGGGTCATCAAGCGCTCCTGCCGGCGCGCCTGGGCCGTCGCCAGGTGCAGTTCGCGGATCCGCGACAGCTGCTGCTCGAGACGCCGGTCGACGTCGAGCGGTCGCTCGGACGCGTCACGCGTGGCGTGCGCCAGGATCCGCTCGAGCACGCGCTCGCTGCCGTCGCGCGCGTTCAGCGACGCCACCACCGCGGCGTCGTCGTAGCGGTGCCGCTCGCACGTCTCGGCGAAGGTGACGAGTTCGGACGCGTCGCCCGTCTCGGGCAACATCGCGAGCGACGCCTGGACGCGCTCGCGCAGCCGCTCGGGCTCGAGCAACATGAGCCCGATCGCCTCGAGCTCCAGCACCCGCACGGGGGTCAGCTCGCTCGAACGTCGGCGCATCCCCGCCACCGCCGTCGCGTCGAGCCGCCGTGGGCGCCGCGCCGCCAGCCAGGCATCGAGGCGCTCACCGTCGAGCCCCAGGTGATCGACCACCAACCGCCTGAGCTCGCTCGCCACGGGGTCGAACACGTCGCGCGGCTGCAGGGCGCTCGCGAGCGCCTCGAGCACGGCCCGGCGCCCCTCGTCCGTGGTCGCGTCGTGCTGCCTGACCACCCGTTCGAAGCGGAAGGCGACCTCCGACACGCCGGTTCGTAGCGCCGCCGCGAAGGCCTCACGCTGGCCGCTCAACACGACGTCTGCCGGATCCTTGGCGTCCGGGACGCTGACGGCCTGGACCAGGAAGCGGCGCCCGACGCTCTGGTCGAGGCCACCGAGCACGGCGCGCTGGCCGGCCTCGTCGGCATCGAACGCGAGCAGGACCCTGCGCGCATCGAGGCGCGCCAAGACCTCCGCCTGCTCGGTCGTCAACGTGGCGCCGAGGGCCGCCACGGCGTTGGGGAACCCCTCTTGGTGCAGCGCGATCACGTCCATGTAGCCCTCGACCACCACGACCTCGCCGGAGGCGCGGATGGCCGCGCGCGCCCGATCGAGCCCGTAGAGCAGCTCCGACTTCTTGAAGAGGTCGGTCTCGGGGGTGTTGAGGTACTTCGGCAGCGCGTCGCCGAGCACGCGGCCGGCGAAGCCGAGCAGGCGACCGAGCCCGTCGCGGATCGGGAAGATCACGCGATCGCGGAAGCGATCGTAGCGCCGTCCGCGGTCGCTCTCGACGAGCAGGCCGGCGGCGATCAGGTCGTCGTCGCGCACCCCCTTCGTGAGGGCGTGCTTGAGCAGGGCGTCCCACGCGTCGGGCGCGAAGCCGAGCTCCCACGCGTCGATCGTCGCGCGCGTCAGGCCGCGACCCTCGAGGTAGGCCAGCGCCGGGCCGCCGTCCAGGTGCTGGCGGAAGAAGGCCAGCGCCAACGCGTTCACCTCTTGCAGGTCCCTGCGCCGCCCCTGCCGCGGGCTCGCCGGCTCGACGGCGATGCCGGTCCGTTCGCCGAGCATCGTCAGCGCCTCGACGAAGCCGACGCCGCGGGTGCGCATCACGTAGTCGAAGGCGTCGCCCTTGGCGCCGCAGCCGAAGCAGTAGAAGAAGCCGCGGTCGACGTGGACGTGGAACGACGGCGTCTTCTCGGCGTGGAACGGGCACAGGCCCTTCAGCTGGCCGCGACCGGCCGGCTTCAGCACGACCTGCTCGCCGATCAGCTGCGCCAGGTCGACGCGCGCTCGGATCTGCTCCTTGGCGTCGTCGGACATGCTCACGACCGCCTCGCGGGCGTCACTCCCGGGCAGCGGGCACGCTGCTGCCCGCGCCAGCCGCCTCGGCGGCGTCGGCCGCGAAGAGCGGCAGGTGTCCCAGCGCGACGACGTCGTCGCGCGCGTCGCCCTCCGTGAACACGACCATCGTGGCGACGTGGCTGGCTCCGACCTCGCGCAACAGCTCGGCCAGCGCCGTCAGCGTCCCGCCGGTCGAGACGACGTCGTCGACGATCGCGACGCGGCGACCGGCCAGGCGCGGCACGTCGGCGCCGTCGATCACGAGGTCCTGCGGCGAGCCGGTGGTGATCGATACGACGGTGTGCCGCCGCGCGCCCACCATGTAGGGCTTCTCGGTCTTGCGCACCACCACGTACGGCACGCCCGTGCGGACCGAGATGGCGTGCGCCAACGGCACCGCCTTGACCTCGGGGGTGACGAGCACCTCGACGCCCTCCGGCAGTCGAGCGGCCAACGCGTCGGCGGCGGCCTCGGTGAAGACGGTGTCGCCCAACAGGTTGAGCAGGGCGACCGATACGGCGCCGACGTTGACGATCGGCAGCTCGCGGACCTCGCCGTTGACGCTGACGCGGTGGGTTGGCATCGCTGGCCTCCTCGCCATGAACGCTCCAATCTACACCCGCACCGCGGCCGCGCCGTCGCCTGCGCTCCGGAGCGCGGAGGCGGCGGTAAGCTCGAGCGATATGTCGCGCCTCGGCCTCGACGGGGCCACCCTCCGCGCCGTGTGGCGCCTCGCGCTGCCGGTGATCGGCGCCAACTTGCTGGTCACCTTGGTCAACGTCGTCGACGTGTTCTTCGCGGGTCGCCTGGGCTCGACCGAGGTCGCCGCCGTGGGGCTCGCGACCAGCGTGCGCCTGTTGGTCCTGGTCGTCGTGATGGCGATCTCGTCGGGGGCCATGGCGCTGGCTGCGCAGGCGCGTGGCGCACGCGATCCGGACGCGCTCTCCCTGATCGCCAGGCAGACGGTCCTGGTGGCGGTCGCGCTGGGTCTGGTGCTGACGGTCGCGGGGCTGGCGTTCAGCGGCCCGGTGCTCGGCTTCCTCGACGCCAGCGACGACCCGAGGGCCGCGGCCATCGCACTGCCGTACCTGCTCGTCGTGTTCGCCGGCACGGTGTTCACGGCCGTGCAGATCGCCGGGGCGAGCCTCCTGCAAGGGGCCGGCGACACGGTCCGACCGCTGCTGCTGTCGGCCCTCGCGACGGTCGCGAACGTGCTCTTCACGTGGCTGCTCGTGTTCGGCGTCGGCCCCTTCCCCGCTCTCGGCGTGACGGGCGCCGCCGTCGGCACGGTGGCCGCGCGGGCGCTGGCGATGGCGGCGACGCTGTGGGTGCTGGCCCGCGGCCACAGCGTGGTCTCGTTCGGGAGCGGTGGCTGGCGCCCCGCGTGGGACACCTGGCGCGACGTCCTGGCCATCGGCTGGCCCAGCGGCATGCAGAGCCTCGCCTACAGCGGCGCCGGCCTCTTGGTGATGCGCATCGTCACCAGCACGCCATCGGGCAGCCTCGGCGCAGCCGCGCTCGCCATCGGGCTCCAGATCGAGTCGCTGGCGTTCATGCCGGGCCTGGCCTTCGCCGTGGCCGCCACGAGCCTGGTCGGCCGTGCGGTGGGGGCGTGGCAGCTCGACGATGCCTGGCGCGCCGCCCACGCGGCGCTGGCCGTCGGCGTGGCCGTGATGGGCCTCGTCGCGCTCGTGTTGTTCGTGGCAGCCGAGCCGCTGGTGCGCTTCTTCGACCCCTCGGCACACCCGACGGTCCTGCGCGACGGCGTCAGCTACTTGCGGATCAACGCCTTGGCCCAGCCGGTGCTGGCCGTGTTCTTCGTCCTCTCGGGCGGTTTGCGCGGCGCCGGCGACACCAGGCCGCCACTGATCGCCACGATCGTCGGGCGCTGGCTGGTGGTGCTGCCGCTCGCCTGGTGGTGGGCGTTGGGCCTCGGCTGGGGCGTCGTCGGCGTGTGGTGGGCCTTCGTCGCCGGCCTGACCGTGCAGGCCGGGATCGTCGCGTGGCGCTGGCGCTCGGCCACCTGGCCCGAGATCGCGCTGCGGCGCTCACGGCTCTTCCGCGACCACCTGTCGCGCGTCGACGAGGGGGCCAGGCGGGCGTTCCTCGACCAGGTTCGGGCGCCGCTCATGGCGCGCCCCGACGCCTCCGAGCGCGTCGACGCCGCGGGCGTCCACTACCGCTGGGCCGGCGGCGAGGAGCGTTGGCGGGTCGAGGGCAGCGGCCTCGTGCGGGACGCCACGGACGGCGTCGAGGCGCTGCGCCTCGAGGCCGGGAGCCGCTCGGGCGCCGTGCTACCGTGACGGTCGTGGACGACGCCGCGCTGCGACCGACCGCGCTGAGCGAGTACGTTGGGCAGCGCGCGCTGAAGGACAAGCTGGCGGTCTACCTCGAGGCCGCCAAGGGCCGGCGTGAGGCACTCGACCACGTGCTCCTGTACGGTCCGCCAGGCCTCGGCAAGACCACGCTGGCGCACATCATCGCGGCCGAACTCGGGGTCGCGATCCGCATCACCTCGGGGCCCGCGATCGAGAAGCCCGGCGACCTCGCCGCCATCCTCACGAACGCCCTCGAGGACGGCGACGTCTTGTTCATCGACGAGATCCACCGCCTGGGCCGCGTCGCCGAGGAGCACTTGTACCCGGCGATGGAGGACTACAAGATCGACATCGTGCTGGGCCAAGGGCCCGCCGCGCGCACCATCCGGCTCGACCTGCCACGCTTCACGCTGGTCGGCGCGACCACGCGCCCGGGCCTGATCACCGGTCCGCTGCGCAGCCGCTTCGGCATCATCGAGCACCTGGAGTACTACCGCGACGAGGAGTTGGCCGAGGGGGTGGCGCGCGACGCGCGGCTGCTCGGCGTCCCCCTCGAGGCCGCTGCGGCGCTCGAGATCGGCCGGCGGGCGCGCGGCACCATGCGCATCGCCAAGCGCCTGCTGCGGCGCGTCCGCGACTTCGCCGCCGTCGCCGGCGAAGGCCACATCGACCTGCAGCGGGCCCGCTCGGCGCTCGACGAGCTCGGCATCGACCCCGGCGGGCTCGAGCGCCGTGACCGCGTCATCCTGCGCACGTTGGTGGAGACGTTCGCGGGTGGGCCGGTGGGCCTCGACACGCTGGCCACCGCCTTGGGCGAGGACCGCGCGACGCTCGAAGAGGTGCACGAACCGTTCCTGATCCAGCGCGGCCTGTTGCAGCGCACGGCGCGCGGGCGCGTGGCGACCGACCGGGCGTACGCCCACCTCGGCCTGCGCGCTCCGAGCGACGCCGGCCTGTTCGAAAGCGGGGGGTGAGTGCCCTGCTCGAAGGTCGCCTGCGCAACGTGCCGCTCGGCGAGGTCTTCCAGGTCCTGGTCACGGGTCGCAAGGTCGGGACGCTCGAGGTACGGAGCGACGACCGAGTCGCCGTCCTCGAGCTCGACGAGGGGCGGATCCGCTACGCCAGCATGCGGCCCGGCGTGCACCTCGGCGAGATCCTGGTGCGCATGGACCTGCTGTCGACCGCGGAGGTGCAGGACATCCTCGCCGGGCAGACGCGCGAACACGCGGGGGCGCCGCTCGGTTTCGCCGCGCGGCGGCTCGGGCTCGTCGACGACGAGGGGCTGACCAACGCGGTCAGGCGTCAGGTCAGTGAGGTCGTGGGCGACTTGCTGACCTGGCGCGACGGCGCGTTCACCTTCACCGACGCCGCAATCGACCGTACGTACGTCCCTGACGGTCAGGCCGTCGACGCCATGGCGGTGCTGCTCGAGGTCACCGGCCAGTTGCACGACGACGCCGCTGCGCGCGTCGACCCGGGAGCGGTGTTCGACCGTGCCGGCGACCCGACCACGGTCACGCTTCCGGAGGGCGCGTGGGACGTCCTGGCACAACTGGACGGGCGCCGCACCGCTCGCACGGTCGCAGCCGAGCTCGACATGCCGCAGCGCCGCGTCTTCGGGGTCCTGGGCCGCCTCGAGGCCAGCGACATCGTGCGCCGCGTCGCGCTGGTGGCCGCCGAACCCCAGGTGCTGGTGCTGTGCCCGAGCGAGGCGATCCAGCGGCTGCTGGGCTTGTTGGTGCTGCGCAGCGGCGGCGTTCCGGTGATCGTCGGGAGCGCCGCCGAGGCGCGCTCGGCGACGGACTCGATCCGGCCGCGCGCGGTGTTGATCGACGACGACGGTCACGGCTGGCGCGACGCAGAGGCGTTGCGCGCCGAGCCTGGCGTCGCCCACCTGCCGATGGCGCTGATCACCGCCGGCAGCGGGCACGCTGGCTGGCGCTGGTGGCGCAGGCCCAAGGTCGACGTGCTGGCGCGCCCGTTCGACGAGGCGGCGCTGCGTGGTTGGCTCGAGCGTTGGCTCGTACCCGACACCATGCGCGGCTGATCGCGGCGCCCCCGCTCTCCTTGCGGAGCGTCGGCTCCCTTGGTACACTCTCGGCATCGAACCTTCGCCGTGTCCGACGCGGTCTGTGTCGGAGCACGGTTGGACCGGGGTGTGCTACGTCTCCGAGGGGGATCCTCGAGGGTTCGACCCCGGCCGCCCTGTGGCGGCGTCTCGTGACGTGCGCGTCGCGCACGGTTCGTCAAGAAAGAGGAGTGGATAGCATGCGCAAGTTGATCGTCAGTCTTTCGCTCGCGGTTGCCCTGGCCATGAGCGCGGCCACGGCTCAGACCGTCACGGTCGCCGCCGGTGCCGTCGGCCAGGAGCTCGAACTCGTCCAGGCCGCGGCCGCTCGCTACATGGAGCAGAACCCCGGCGTCACCATCAACGTCCTCGATACGCCCGACATGGCCGACGATCGCCTCGGCCTGTACCTGCAGTTCTTCGAGGCGCAGTCCTCCGAAGTGGACGTCTACCAGATCGACGTGATCTGGCCGGGCGACCTCGAGGTGCACTTCGTCGACCTGTTCGAGTACGGTGCGGCCGACGTCGTCGGTGAGCACTTCCCGGCCATCGTCGAGAACAACACGGTCGACGGCCGCCTGATCGCCATCCCGTGGTTCACCGACGCCGGCCTGCTGTACTTCCGCACTGACCTGCTCGACAAGTACGGCTTCGATGGCCCGCCGGCCACCTGGACCGAGCTGACCGAGATGGCGCAGACCATCCAGGACGGCGAGCGCGCCGAGGGCAACA
>REEJ01000109.1 GCA_007695125.1 Trueperaceae bacterium
GGCCGAACGCTCACTCGTCCCAGCGCAAGATCACCTTGCCGGCACGCCCTGAGCCCATGACGTCGAACCCCTCGCGGTAGTGCTCGGCACGCATACGGTGCGTGATCACGGGTTCGAGATCGAGTCCCGACTGCAGCATGCCGGCCATCTTGTACCAGGTCTCGAACATCTCGCGGCCGTAGATCCCCTTCAGCGTGAGCCCCTTGAAGATCACCTGGTCCCAGTCGACGGCGACCTCCGCGGGCGGGATGCCCAGCAACGCAACGTGCCCACCCCAGTTCATGTGCTCGAGCAGCTGCGCGAAGGCCGCCGCAGCGCCCGACATCTCCAAGCCGACGTCGAAGCCCTCGGTCATACCGAGGTCGCTCATCACGTCAAGAAGGTCGGCTTCCGCCACGCTCACGTCCACGACGCGCGTGGCGCCCATGCGGCGCGCCAGCTCGAGGCGGTACGGGTTCACGTCGGTGACCACGACGTAGCGGGCACCGACGAAGCGGCACACGGCCGCCGCCATACAGCCGATCGGCCCGGCGCCCGTGATGAGGACGTCCTCCCCCACCAGATCGAACGAGAGCGCAGTGTGGACCGCGTTCCCGAGCGGGTCGAGGATGGCCGCCCAGTCGTCCGGAACCTCGTCGGGGATCACGAACACGTTCGAGGCGGGCAAGACGAAGCGCTCGGCGAACGCCCCCGGGCGAGTGACGCCGACGCCCTCCGTGTTCCGGCACAAGTGGCGGCGCCCGGCGCGGCAGTTGCGGCAGTGCCCGCAGGTGATATGACCCTCGCCCGACACGCGGTCACCGACGCCGATGCCGCGCACCTCGCTGCCGACGTCGAGCACCGTGCCCATGTACTCGTGCCCCGTGACCATCGGCACGGGGATGGTTCGCTGCGCCCAGGCGTCCCAGGTGTCGATGTGGACGTCGGTACCGCAGATGGACATGCGCTTGATCGCGATCAGCACATCGTTCGGTCCGACCGCTGGTTCCGGGGCATCGATCTGCCACATGCCAGGCCGCGGCTCGACCTTCGCGAGCGCCTTCACGCGATCACGCCGAGCTCGCGTCCGACGTCCGTGAACGCGCGAATGGCCGTGTCGATGTGAACGTCGCTGTGCAGAGCGGAGAGCTGCGTGCGGATGCGCGCCTGGCCCCTGGGCACGACCGGGAAGCTGAAGCCGACCACGTACAGCCCCTCGTCGAGCAGGCGCTCGGCCATGCGCGCGGCCAGCGCGGCGTCGCCGATCATCACCGGCACGATCGGATGATCGGCCCCTGCCAGCTCGAAGCCTGCGTCATGCATGCCGTGCCGGAACCGCGCAGCGTTGGCGTGGACGCGTCGGCGAAGCGCATCGCCGCCTTCCAGCAGGTCGAGCACCCGCAGCGACGCAGCGGCCACGACGGGCGCGAGGGCGTTGCTGAACAAGTAGGGGCGGCTGCGCTGGCGCAAGAGCGCGACGAGATCGGCCCGGCCGCTCGTGTAGCCGCCCGACGCGCCCCCGAGGGCCTTGCCGAGCGTCCCGGTGATGAGATCGACGCGACCCATGACACCACAGTGCTCGTGCGTGCCGCGCCCGTGCTCACCCATGAAGCCCACCGCATGCGAGTCGTCGACCATCACCATCGCATCGAAGCGCTCCGCCAGATCGCAGATGCCTTCGAGCGGCGCCACCACGCCGTCCATGCTGAACACACCGTCCGTGGCGATCAGCCGGAAACGCGCGCCCTTGGCGGCCTCGAGCTGCCGTTCGAGGTCGGCCAGGTCGGCGTTCGCATAGCGGAATCGCTGCGCCTTGCAGAGCCGAACGCCGTCGATGATCGAGGCGTGGTTCAGCGTGTCGGAGATGATGGCGTCCTCGGGACCGAGCAGCGTCTCGAAGAGGCCAGTGTTGGCGTCGAAGCAACTCGAGTACAGGATCGTGGCATCGGTACCGAGGAAGGTGGACAGGCGCTCTTCGAGCGCATGATGCAGGTCTTGCGTCCCGCAGATGAACCGGACCGAGGCCACGCCGAAGCCGTAGCGGTCGATACCCGCCTTGGCTGCCGCCATCACGTCGGGATGGTTTGCGAGACCCAAGTAGTTGTTCGCGCACAGGTTCACGACGCGTCGCCGTTCCGGGCCGGCGCCGATCTCGATCTCGATGTCGGCCTGCTGCTGGCTGGTGATGGCGCGCTCGTGCTTGGTGAGCCCCTCCGCCTCGATCGAGGCGAGTTCGCCGCGCACGTGCTCGAGGAAGCGTTCGACCGGGCGCGGCATCAGCCGGGCCCCGCGCTGGGTCGAGAAGACAGCGTGATCATGGCTACCACGCTACCAGTCCGCGCGTGCTCAGGCCGAACGATCCGCGTCGGGGTCCGGGTGCCGGACCGCGGGCGATCGCGGCACCGCATCGGCCGCAGTACGAAGCGCTTCGGCCGGCATCGGGCGAGCGAACACGTACCCTTGGCCCTCGGTACAGCCGAGGTCGCGCAGCACGTCGGCTTGGCTGGCTCGCTCGATCCCCTCCGCCACGACCGTGAAGCCGGCCTTCGCGCCGATCGCGACGATCGCCCTGACGATCGCCACGTCGGCGGCGGCGTCGGCGTCGCCGTGGCCGTCGACGCCCGCGACGACGCTGCGGTCGAGCTTCACGACGTCGAGCGGTACCCGCTTCCAGCGCCCGAGCGACGAGGAGGCCGTCCCGAACCCGTCGAGCGCGATCGAGACGCCGAGCGCGTGCACCGCATCGAGCCGGCCGAGGTTCGCGTCGATGTCGCGCACCATGGCCGCCTCGGTCACCTCGATCTCGAGCTGGTCCGGGCGCAGACCATGGGTCGCCATCAGGCCCTCGATGCGGCCGGCCAGGTCTCCGTAGAGCAGCTCACGCATCGACACGTTGAGCGACAGGCGCGCCGCTCCGAGAACGCGGTGACCCGACCAGCTCGCGAACGCGCCGCACGCCTCGCGCGCCACGAAGCGGCCGAGCGCGTCGATCAGCCCCGTCTCCTCCGCCAGCGGCACGAACACGTCCGATCGGATGGCCCCGCGCTCAGGATGACGCCAGCGCGCCAGCGCTTCGACACCGACCCACGAACCGCTGGCGAGTGCCACCCGCGGCTGGAACACGACGTCGAGCGCGCCACCCTCGAGCGCGCTGTGGAGGTCGGTCGTCAGCTGCAGGCGGTCGCGGGCGGCGACGTCGATCTCGGCGGTGAAGAAGCGGTACCCATCACGTCCGCCGACCTTCGCGCGGTACATCGCGGCGTCCGCATGGCGCAGCAGATCATCGGCTCCATCAGCATCGCTCGGGTAGAGGGCGATGCCGATCGACGACGTGAGCCGAACGACGGCCGGGCCGACCATGAACGGCTCGTCGACGGCGCCGAGGAGCTTGGCGGCGACGTGGCCGGCCTCCGAAGCGTCGTCGAGGTCTCCTATGATCACGGTGAACTCGTCGCCGCCGAGCCGCGCGACGGCGTCGCTGCTGCGCACCGCGCCGCGCAGACGCCCCGCGAGTTCGCGCAACACCTGGTCTCCGACGTCATGGCCGAGCGAGTCGTTCACGTCCTTGAAACCGTCGAGGTCGAGGTAGAGCAGGGCGACGGCCGTCTCGTGACGGGCCGCCCGACCCAGCGTCGTGCGCAGAGCGTCGAAGAACGCCGCTCGGTTCGGGAGGCCCGTGAGGGCGTCGACGCTGGCGATCCGCTCGAGTTCATCCTTCCGCATGCGCACGGCAGCCTCGAGCGTGAGTCGCTGGATGACGAGCGACGCCTGCGTCGCAGCGACTTCGGCCATGGCGACGGTGTCGCGCGAGAACGGCCGGTCACGCTCGAGCCGATCGAGGTAGAGGAAACCGAGCGGGAGATCGCCGGTGAGGAGCGGCAACACCAGCGTGGCGGTGATGCGATCGCCGCCTCCATGCGCGTTGAGCGCGTCGCGGCGCTCCACGCCCAGGCGCTCGTTGCGTCCGAACGGATGCAGGAGTTGCGTCGTCGTGCGCATGTCGTGCGGGTGGGCGAGCTCGTCGACGTCGAACACCACCTGCTTCAGCGGCTCGAACTCGTAGCGGTGCGTCGCGACGAACCGGAAGCGTCCATCCGGGCCACGCAGCAAGATCGACCCGGCATCGGCCTCGGGCGCGAGATCGACGACGCGCTCGAGCAGGCCGGGGTACAGCGTGTGTTCGAGCCGCTGCTCGAGCCCCCATGCGACCATGTCGGTCAGGCCCTTGCGCCAGCGCGATTCGGCCAGCGAGCGTTGAGCGAGGTCGTCGCGATCGCGCGCACCACCGATCACGTCGGCGATGACCTGCACCAACGAGATCAGGCTCGGCGCCCAATCGGCCGCTGCGCGCTGGTGGTGGATCCCGAGCGAACCGATGACGGTGCCGCCAGCGCGCGTCGGGACGGCGAGGATCGTGCGCAAGGCATGGTCGCGCCACACGCCCCGCGCACGCTCATCGGGCAGGTCGCGCTCACGCTCGAACACGTGGTGCCGGCCCTCCAGGAGCGGAACGACCCACCACGGACGGTCCTCGAAGCGGATGCCGCGTGTCCGGATCACGTAGCCCTCGACGCCATCGCGGGTCCACTCGTGCGTGGCGTCGAAGCGCTCGTGTTCGTGATCGAAGCGGAACAGGAACGCACGATCCGCGTCGACGGCGCGCGCGACGGACGCGAGCACGTCGCAGACGGCTGCGTCGAAGCCGCCCGAGCGAGTCGCGGTGAGACGTTCGACGACGTCGCTCAGGACGTCGATCAGTCGGCGTTCGACTGGTCCGAACGCGCCGATCGACGATCCTGCCCGTACCCCGCCATCCCACTCGTCGGCCGTGTGCTCGTCCACTTTCACCACGATGGCGTTCAGGCTAGCAGGTCGGGCCTCGCGCGCGCCACCAGAAACCGCTCAATGGTCGCTCTCGAGTTCGTCCGGCGCAGGATCCGGGCGCCCGTGCCGCACCTCGTCGTAGCGGCCACGCAGATCGTCGTGGTGCGTTCGGTCCCACAGTTCGGCGCGGTCGTAGTACGCCGCCCGGCCCAGCACGTGAGCCGCCACCGGCGCCGTGAGGAGCAGGAAGACGAACACGACCACGCTCTTGACGGCGACGCCGAGCTCGCCGAACACGAACGCGGCGGCGACGAGCACCAGGCCAGCGCCGAGCGTGCCGGCCTTGGTGCCCGCGTGCATGCGCATGAACACATCCGGAAGTCGCAGTACGCCGAGCGCTGCGACCAGCACGAAGAAGGCGCCGGCGATGAGCAGGAGGGCGCCGATGGTCTCACTCATGGCGGCTCCCACGGCGCCACTCGATGAAGCGAGCGAACGCGACCGTCCCGAGGAAGGCGACCAGGGCGAGGGCGATCGCCGCGTCGAGGTACAGGCCCTGCCCCGAGGCGATGGCGTACGTCGCGATCACCGACACCGACACCAAACCGATCACGTCGAGCGCCAGCACGCGGTCCGACAGGCTGGGACCGATGACGACACGGACGAACGCGGCGACGAGCGCGAGCATGGTGGCCCCGAACGCCAGGTAGGCCGCAACCTGCAACAGGCTCGCTGGGCCCTCGAGCAGGGTCATCGGAACACCTCCAGGATGCGCCGTTCGAAGTCGTGCTTGATGCTGCGCGAGACCGCCGCGGGATCGTCACCGTACATGGCGTGGACGTAGAGGCTGGTGCCATCGTCGCTGACGTCGACGGAGAGCGTTCCAGGCGTGAGCGAGACGAGGTTGGCGAGGAGCGTGATCTGGACGTCACCACGAACGTCGAGCGGCACCTGGATGATCGCCGGGCGCATCGTGAACGTGGGTCTGATCACATCGATGGCGACGCGGATGCTGGACACCACGAGCTCCTTCAGGAAGAACACCGTCAGTCCGATCGCGCGCAGGAACCGGATGGCGTAGCGGCGATCGCCGAGCACTGGTCCGACCAGGTGCAGCACCAGCATCCCGACCAGGAAGCCGCTGCCGATCGACAACAGCGTCACCTCGCCTTGCGCCATGGCCCACAGCAGCGCCAGCATCAGGTTGAGTGCGAAGAGGGTCACTGGTCTCCCCCTAGCGAGGCTTCGAGCACCGCACGCAGGCTGGCGGCAGCCTCCGGGCCGAGCACCGCGCCGACGTAGCGCGACGGGTCGAGGAGCTCGGCGGCGGCGGCGTCGGCCACCCCGATCAGCGGCGTGCTCCACAGACCGAGCAGCACCGTGAGCGCCGCTAGGCCGACGACGGGTGCATAGAACAAGCGCGACGGCGCTGCACCCACCGGCGCATCGTCGGGAGCCGGCTTCCAGTACGCGTACTGCCAGATCTTGGTCATCGAGAAGAGCGTCAAGAGGCCGACACCCAGCGCCACCGCCGCGATCCACCACACGCCCGCCTCGAGGGCGGCCAGCACGACGAGCAGCTTCGCCCAGAAGCCCGAGAGCGGCGGGATGCCCGCCAAGCCCAAGGCGGCGATCAGGAACAGTGCCGACAGGAACGGCGCGGCCTTGAACAGGCCCCCGATGCGCCCCAGGTCGAAACTGCCCGTGAGGCGCCTGGCGATGCCGGCGATCAAGAACAGGTTCGCCTTTGCGACGATGTTGTGGATCAAGTAGAACACCGCACCCGCCAAGGCGAGCGGCGTGTACAACGCCAGGCCCATGATCATGTAGCCGATCTGGCTGATGATGTGGAACGACAAGATCTTGCGCACGTCGCTCTGCGCGGCCGCGGTGAGCACACCACTGACCATCGTGAACGCACCGACCCAGAGCAAGATGGTGTGGGTGTAGCCGACGTCGCCGGTGAAGAGCAGCGTGAAGACGCGCATCAGGGCGTAGACGCCGACCTTGGTCAACATGCCGGCGAAGAACGCGGAGATCGCGATCGGCGGCGTGTGGTACGAGGCCGGGAGCCAGAAGAACAGCGGGAACACCGCCGCCTTGATCCCGAACGCGACCATGAACAGCATCGCGATCGTCGTGACCAAGCCGGGGTCTTGGTGCCGGAGCTCGACCGCCAGATCGGCCATGTTCAGCGTGCCGGTCAGGCCGTACAGGAGCCCGATCGCGGCGAGGAACAGCATCGACGACAGCAGGTTGACGGAGACGTACTTGATCCCACCCTCGAGCTGCGCTCGGCGCCCGCCGAGCGTGAGCAGCACGAAGCTGCTGATGAGCAGCACCTCGAACCACACGTAGAGGTTGAACAGGTCGCCGGTGAGGAAGGCGCCGTTGATGCCGACCAGCAGGACCTGGAAGAGCGGGTGGAAACCCGAGCGCTCGCGTTCGGGATCGATGTCGCGCAACGCGTAGACGGCCGAGGCGAGCGCCATCACGGAAGCGATCAGCACCATGACGGCCGAGAGGTGGTCCGCGACGAACGAGATGCCGAAGGGGGCGGTCCAGCCACCGAACTGCACGACCTGAATCCCGCCGGACGACACCTGCGCCATGAGCACCGCGGCGACCACCACCGACGCCACCGTGCTGAGCGTGGCGAGCACGCGCTGGGCGCCCTGACTGTGACGAAGCAGGAGCAGCACCGCGGCACTGAAGAGCGGCACGATGACGGGGGCGACGACGAACAGGTTCATACCTCGTCCTCGTCATCGAGGCGCACGAGCGCGTCGCCCAACTCGTCGGTCTTCACGGTTCCGAGACGCTCGTAGACGCGCAGCAAGAGCACCAAAGTGAACACGATCAGGCCGAAGCCGATGACGATCGCGGTCAGCACCACCGCTTGCGGCAGGGCGTTGGCCACCTCACCGGCGGGCGTCGACAGGCCTGCGGGGATGACCGGCGCGGCGCCGCGGGTCAGGCGGCCGGCGGTGAAGATCAACACGTTCACCGAGCCAGACAGGACCAACAGACCGAACACGAAGCGCATCAAGTTGCGCTGCATCATCAGGTACAGGCCACTGGCGAACAGGACACCGACCATGACGGCGAAGGGAACCTCCATGGTCACTGCCCCTCCAGAGCGAACAACATCGTGAGCACGGTTCCGACCACGACCAGGTACACGCCGACGTCGAAGAGCAAGACGGTACTGAGCTTGACCTCCGCGCTACCAGGCAGATCGATGATCAGCCAGTGCCCGGTCAAGAACGGCGTACCGAACAACACAGCGATCAGACCCGCAGCGACGGCGGCCGTGAGGCCGACGCCGAGCAGCGCCCGCGGACGAACCCGGACCATGTCGTTGGCCGCCTGGGCTCCGAAGGCCAAGACGTAGAGCGCGACGGCGGCAGCAGCGGTCAACCCGCCGATGAAGCCGCCGCCCGGCAGGTCGTGCCCGCGCAACAGCAGGAACACCGAGAACAGCAACAAGATGGTGATGAGCAGCATCGTGGTCGTTCTGAGGATGAGGCTGTTCACGTGTCACCCCCGTCCGAGGCGGCCGAGCCGCGCGGCGGCTCGACGTCGTGCGGATCGCGGCTCCGGTCGCGACGGCGCAACAGCGCGTACACGCCGACGGCCGCGACGACGAGCACCGTGATCTCACCCAGCGTGTCGATGGCACGGAAGTCGACCAGGATGACGTTGACGATGTTGCGTCCCAACGCGCTCGGATAACTCTCGGCAGCGAAGAAGTCGCTCACGCGGGCGTCCAGCGGACCGGCCGTCACCGCCAGGGTGAGGCTGGCGATGAGCAGGCCCGCGAGCGTGGCGACGGTGGCAGCCACGGCGCGCACCGCCCGGTTGTCCTCTTCACGCAGCGAGTGCCGCGGCAGACGCATCATGACCAGCGCGACGATGATGACGATCAGCGTCTCCACCAGGAACTGCGTGATGGCGAGGTCGGGGGCGGCGAAGAACACGAACACGATGGCGATGCCGAAGCCGAGCACGCCCAGGGCGGTGATCGCCGGGAGCCGCCGGTGCGCACGCACGGCCGCGAGCGCGGCCGCGACGACCACGGCCATCACCAGATACTCGTAGAAGTAGCCCGGCGTGTGCGCCAAGCCGAGCCTCAGGCTCCCCTTCACGAGGCCCGTGAGGCCCGTGGCCAGGACCGCAACGGCGGTGATCACGGTCAGGTGGGTGCGCAGATCGTCGGGTTGCACGCGCCGCGTGAACGCCTGCGCGAACGGTACGAGGCCGTCGATGAAGCGCTGGTAGACCCCAGCGGGCCCGACACGCGAATCACCCAGACGAGCGCGAAGCGCGTCGTGCAGCGCCCGCCAACGCCATGTGAGGAGCACGCCGAGGGCGATCGTGAGCGCCGACAACCCGAGCGCAGGCGTCAGCCCGTGCCACAGGTAGAGATCGAACGCGTAGGGAGCGCCGATCACGGCCGCAGCGGCCGGCACCAGCAGCGCGTCGCCCACCAGGTACGGCGCGAAGCCGAGGACGACGCCCGCCCCCGCGAGGACGAGTGGACCGACCAGCATCGACAGTGGCGCCTCGTGCACGGCCTTCGGCGCTTGGATCTCGCGACCGGCGAAGGGCCGCCAGGCCACCAGGACGGCGATGAGGAGCAGGACCGCGCCGGCCCCGACGAACGGGACGAGCAACCACGCCCGCGTGTCGAGCAACGCCTCGAGGGCGAGTTCCTTCGCCACGAAGCCGAACAGCGGCGGCAGGCCGGCGGCGCTCACGCCGGCCAGCAGGGCCGCGGCCCACGTGAACGGCATCGCGCGACCGACGCCGCGCAGTGCTGTGATGTCACGTGAGCCGGCTTCATGGTCGACGGAGCCAGCCACCATGAAGAGCGGCGCCTTGTACAGCGCGTGCGCGAGGAGGAACACGACGGCGGCGGTCCCTGCGTACTCGCCCCCGAGGCCGATCAGCATGACCATCGTCGCGAGCGCGACGATGGTGGAGTAGGCCAAGAGCGCCTTGCTGTCGCGCCGGAACAACGACAGCCCAGCCGCCGCGACGATGGTCGCCGCACCGATCAAGCTGAGCAGCCACACCCACAGCGGTTCGCCCGTGAACACCGGCGCGAGCCGCGCGAGCAGATAGACGCCGGCCTTGACCATCGTGGCAGAGTGCAAGTACGCAGAGACGGGCGTCGGGGCGGCCATGGCGTTCGGTAGCCAGAAGTGGAACGGGAACTGGGCCGACTTGGTGAACGCGCCGATGGCGACGAGCACGATGACTGCGGGCAGCAGCGGGCTCGCGAGCAGCGTAGCGGGATCGGCGATCAGGCCGCTTATCGAGGTGCTGCCCGTGATCGCGATGATCATCAGGAACCCGGCCAACATCGCGAGCCCGCCGCCCGCCGTGACGAGCAACGCCTGCAACGCGCTCGCGCGACTGTCGGCGTACTGGTGCTTGAAGCCGACCAAGAAGTACGAGGTGATGCTCGTGAGTTCCCAGAACACGAACAAGCTGATCAGGTCGTCCGAGGTCACCAGGCCGAGCATGGCCGCCATGAACCCGAGCAGGATCAGGTAGAAGCGAGGCAACGCCGGATCACCCTTGAGGTAGCCGCCTGCGTAGATGACGATCGCCACGCCGATGCCGGTGACGATCAGCGCCATGAGCAAGGACAGGCCATCCATGCGCATCGCCAACGTCACACCGAGTCGCGGCACCCAGGCGGTGGCCTCCAACACGCTCTCCCCAGCCGCGACGGCGGGGAGGTAGGTCAGGTACCAGGCGAACAGCCCGGCGGGCAGCAGCGCCAACCACCATCCAGCGCGGGCGCCGAGACGCTGAGCGAGCAGCGGCGCGACCAGCGCGACGGCGAACGCCGCGAGGACCGCGCTCAGCATGCTGGCGCCCGGTGGCGCAGTGCCTGAACACACGCGTGGCGTCTGGGCCTGCCTGTCATCTCGCCTCCTGGCACGCCGCGCCGCCCAAGGCGGCTGAGCGCTTCACGCCGGCGGCGGCCGTGTACGTCGCGGCCGCCGGTCGGCGGAGTCGTGGGTGTGTGCGACCGTCGCGCGCCGGCATCGGGCCCGACGCACATTCGTTCAGGTATACCCGTTTCGCGCCGGTGACGGCGTCGCGGGGCTTCACGCGCATCCCGGTTGTCGTGGTAGCGCCCCGCTACGCCGCAGGGCACCCTCAGGGAGCGCCGTTGCGGCGCTTCGGCTGATGCATGACACGCCCAGCCACGACCTGTCCGTCGGGCTCGGTCAACCACAACTCGAGGCTGCCCCACAGGTCGTCGCTGAGGCGCAGCTCGACGTGGTGAACGCCGTTGCCGGAGCGCCATTCCGAGCGGACGATGCTCCCGCCGTACTCGAGCATCACGTGCTCGAGCGCCTCGGCGACCGCAGCGACGGTGCCGGGCACGATGGTGAAGCACCGTGTCGCCGGATCGAGCGCGAGATCGCACGCGACCGTGGTGGCGTACAGCCGCGCGAGCAGATCGTCGACCAGCGGTGCGTAGGGCGAGCGCTCGATGGCGTCGCGCGCATGCGCCGCACCGAGCAGGGCGACGAGGAGCAGCACGCATGCTGCGACGGTTGTCCGCGCGCTGGCGGGCGAAGCGGTCGGGATCGACACTGTGGGCCTCGTTCGCGCGGGCCGGAACCCGCGTTGGTGATGGGAAGTGCGACGACACGCGTCGTCGGTCACGTTGTAGCGACAGTGTTACACGCGGCACCGTTGCTTCGCGTGAGGCGCCGTTCACCGGCCACTGCGTCCCAAGAACGCGCGCACACGCTCCAGCGGCCAAGCGTTCAGGACCTGGTCGACGCCGAGCCACGCGCGTCGCGCCGTCAGCACGCCGAACCGCATGTCGTCGAGTCCGGCGGCTGCGTGTGCGTCGCTGTCGATGACGATGGTGCAGCCCGCTCTGACGGCGCGCATCAGGTGGACGTCGCTGGCGTCGAGTCGGTACGGCGACGCGTTGCACTCGATCGCCACACCGTGTTCGGCGGCGGCAGCGAAGATCGCGTCGAGGTCGACATCGATCCCATCGCGTCGCCCCAGCAACCGGCCCGTCGGGTGCGCCAGCACGTTGACCGACGGATGCCCGAGTGCGCGGACGATGCGTTCGGTCTGGTCGGCTTGAGCGAGGTCGAAGAACGAGTGCACCGAGGCGACCACGATATCGAGACGCTCGAGCCAGTCGTCGTCGAGATCGAGCCGACCGTCCTTCAGGATGTCGACCTCGAGACCGCGCAGGAGGGTCGGAGCCGCTTCACCGCGCTCGCGCTCGCGCTCGCGCTCCACGATGTCGAGCGCCTCCCACTGGCGTGCGAGCTTGGCCGCGTCGAGACCGCCGGTCATGCGCAACGCCTGGCTGTGATCGGTGATCGCGGCGTACTCGTAGCCTCGCGCGGCGCATGCCTCGAGCATCGTCTCGACGTCATCGGCTCCGTCCGACCAGGTGGTGTGCCAATGCAGGTCGCCGCGGATGTCGTCGAGCGTGAGCAGCTCGGGGAGGCGGCCCGCGTCGGCGGCCTCCACCTCGCCGCGGTCCTCGCGCAGCTCGGGGGCGATCCACGGCAACTCGAGCGCCGCGTAGACGTCGCGCTCGTCGCGCGCAGCGATCGGCTCCTCATCGTCGCCTGCGAAGAGGCCGTACTCGGAGAGCTTGAGCCCACGCTCGATCGCGCGTTGTCGCAGTGCGACGTTATGGGCCTTCGAGCCGGTGAAGTACACCAACGCGGCACCGTATGCAGCCTCCGGGACGACGCGCAGGTCGACCTGGAGGCCACCGGTGAGGAGGACACTGGTCTTCGTGTCGCCGCTGCCGAGGACCTCGCGCACGCCATCGGCAGCGCGCAAGGCGGCCATCACGGGCGCGGGGTCCTGTGCCGCGGCGAGCAGGTCGACGTCGCCGATCGTCTCACGGCCACGCCGCAGGCTGCCCGCAACGGCGGCGCGCTTCACGCCCGCTGCGCCTTCCACCAGAGCGAGCAGCGGTCGAACCAAGACTTCGGCGTCGCCGAGTCGGACGCGACCGTCGCGACGGCGCACGGCTTCGATGCCGCTCAGGATCTTCGCTTGCGTCTTCTCGCCGAAACCCGGGAGATCGGCGACGCGTCCCGCGCGCGCGACGCGCTCGAGGTCGTCGAGGCCGGTGACGTCGCGTTGCTGCCAGAGTGTGTGCGCGCGCTTCGGGCCCACGCCTTGCACTTGCACGACGTCGAGGAGGCCGAGGGGCACGCGCGCGCTGAGTTCTTCGAGCGCTGGCAGCGCTCCGTCGCGCACGAGC
The DNA here is from genome assembly GCA_007695125.1 of Trueperaceae bacterium. GTDB lineage: Bacteria > Deinococcota > Deinococci > Deinococcales > Trueperaceae > CSSed10-48. The sequence goes on from REEJ01000109.1 coordinate 13,085, forward strand.
GCGGTGATGCCCGCCGCAAGATCCTTACCGATACCCTTCAGTTCGGTGAGGTCGGCGCCGCGCTCGACCATGGCGGAGAACGACTCGGCGTGCGCCGCGACGGCCTCCGCAGCGTTCCGGTAGGCGCGCACGCGGAAGGCGTTCGCGCCGTCGATCTCGAGCAGGTCGGCGCTGCGCTCGAGGCGCTCCGCGATCTCGGCGTTGCCGATGCGACGCGACGAGCTCACGCGACGTCCCCCGTGAGTTCGCCGCTGTCGATGCCGAGGTCTTCGAGGTAGGCGAGGAAGCCCTCTTCGTCGACCACCTCGATCCCGAGCTCGGTCGCCTTGGCGAGTTTGGAGCCGGCGTCGCTGCCCGCGACCACGAGGTGCGTGCGCTTGGAGACGCTCGCGGCAGCCTTGGCGCCGAGGCGTTCGACCAGCGAGCGCGCCTGGTCGCGCGTGAAGCGCTCGAGCGCACCGGTGAAGACGATGGTCACGCCGGCGAGCGGCTGCGCCTCGGGCTCGACCACCTCGATCGGCAGCGTCTCGATGCGCGCTTCGAGCGCATCGAGCACCTCGGCGTTCCGTGGCTCGTGCAAGAAGCCGTGGATCGCCCGCGCCATCACCGGGCCCACCCCATCGACGGCCTCGAGGGCCTCGACGGACGCGGCGCGCAGCCCGGCCAGCGTGCCGAACCGCTGCGCCAGCGTCTGCGCGACGGCGGCGCCGACTTCAGGTATGCCGAGGCCGTACAGCAGCTGCGCCAGTTCGGTGCGACGGGCGCGCTGCAGGGCGTGGTGGAGGTTGCGCGCCGAGACCTCGGCGAAGCCGTCGAGCGTCTCGAGCTCAGCTGGTTCGAGCTCGAACAGCTGCGGGAGCTGGGTCACCAGGCCGCGCTCGACGAGTTGCCGTGCGGTGCGCTCTCCCAACCCATCGATGTCGAGCCCACGACGGCTGGCGAAGTGGACGAGCCGTCCGATGCGCTGCGCCGGGCAATCGAACGCGTTCGGGCACACGGTGTACGGCCCGCGGGGCTCCAGCACGCTGTCGCACGAGGGGCAGCGATCGGGCATGCGGAACGGCGCGCCCCGCTCGCCGGCCACCTCGACGCGCTCGACCACCTGTGGGATGACGTCGCCGGCACGCTCGACGCGGACCATGTCGCCCTCGCGGATGTCCTTGCGCTCGATATCCTCGCGGTTGTGGAGGTTGGCGCGACTCACCGTCACGCCGCCGATCGAGACCGGCCGCAACAGGGCGACCGGCGTCACCGCGCCGGTGCGCCCGACGCTGGTCACGATGCGCAGCACCTGACTCACCTCCTTGCGAGGCGGGAACTTGATCGCGTACGCCCAGCGAGGGTGGTGGGCGGTGCTGCCGAGCGCGCGCCGTGCAGCGAGCGCATCGAGCTTCACGACCACGCCGTCGATCTCGTACGGAAGCGTGTCGCGGCGCGCAGCGAAGCGCTCGAAGACGCTCCAGGCCTCGTCGGCGTCGCTGGCCCAGGCGTGCTCCGGGTTCACGGGCAGACCCCACGCCGCGAGGCCAGCGAGGACCTCACCATGGGTCTGGAACGGCATCTCGCCGCCTCCCCCATCCGGCTCCAGCAGGTCGTATGCGTAGAGCGCCAGCGGTCGCGAGGCCGCGAGCGCAGGGTCTAACTGCCGAATCGTGCCCGCCGCGGCGTTGCGCGGGTTCGCGAAGGGCGCCTTGCCAACGGCGAGCAGCGCCTCGTTCACGTCGTCGAAGGCGTCGAGCGCGAGGAACACCTCGCCGCGCACCGCGACGAGCGCGGGTACCGCCTCCGTGGCGTCGCTCAGGCGCTCGGGCAGCCCCGCGATCGTGCGCACGTTGGCCGTGACCACCTCACCACGGCGGCCGTCGCCGCGGGTCACGGCGCGCGCGAGCTGGCCCTGTTCGTAGACGAGCTCGATCGACAAGCCATCGAGCTTGGGCTCGAGCGAGTAGCGCACACCCTCGTCGCCCAACGCTTTGCGCAACCGCGCGTCGAACTGCTGGAACGCGACCGGGTCGGCCGAGCTGTCGAGGCTGAGCATGGCGGCGACGTGCGGAACGGTCTCGAGCCCGGCGCTCGCCACACCGCCGACGCGCTGGGTCGGGCTCGTCGGCGTCACGAGATCGGGGTGCTCGGCTTCGAGCGCACGGAGCTCCTGGACGAGCTCGTCGTAGACGTCGTCGGCGATTTCCGGGGCGTCGAGGACGTGGTACCGGTGGTCGTGATGGGCGATCTCGCGGCGCAGCTCGTCGATGCGGGCGACGGAGTCGCTGGTACGATCGGCGTTCATGGCATCAAGTGTAGGCGCCTCAGCGTGTCTGGTGATTGCGTCACCGGCCCAAGACTCGCTCATGTTGGCCGGGTAGCCTCGAGTGATGACACGCGTTCGCCGCTCCTGGACGTGCTGGTCGACCCGCGCGCTGGTGCTCGCCGTGGTCGCCTGGGCGCTCACGCCGGCGCTCGGGCAGGACGACCTCTACGGTCCCTCGGTCCCGCCGGAGGCGGCGTGGGTGCGCGCCGTGAACGCCGAGGCGCCGGGCGGCCTGGGCATCCGGATCGGTGACGGGCCCCTCGAGTCCATCGCGTTCGCACATGCGACCGCGTACCGGGTGGTCGCACCAGGCGACGTCGCCGTCGACCTCGGTGGTGTCGTGACGCCCGTCCCGGTCGAGGCGGGTGCGTTCCTGACGGTCGTGGCGACCTCGGACGCGGTGCACGTGATCGACGATTCGGTGCTGGTCGACGTGTCGCGCGGTCTGCTGGCGCTCTACAACTTGACCGAGTTGGGGGCGCTCGACCTGGTCGTGCGCGACGGCCCACCGGTCGTCGAGGGCGTTCCACCGTGGGACCAGGCGGCAGTCGCGGTCGCCGAGGCGGAGGTCGAGCTCGAGGTCCGCTTCGACGAAGAGGTCATAGGGACGCTCGAGTCGCGCGTATACGAGCGCGCCGTGGCGCACTCGGTGATCGTGGTGGAGGGTCCGGACGGACCGCTCGTGCGGTACGTCGCTGCCGCCGTAGCGGAGTGATCGGTGGTCTTCACCAGCACGGTCTTCTTGTTCCTGTTCCTACCGCTCTTCCTGGCGGTCTACGCGCTGCTGCCGCCGCGCTGGAGGACCGCGTGGATCCTGTTGGCGTCGTACGCCTTCTACGCCTGGTGGCGGCTCGACTTCGCGGTCGTGTTCGTGGCCTCGACGGTCGCGGCGTACCTCGTGGGACAGCACGTCGGCCGCTGGCGAGAGGCACGCCCGGTGGCGGCTCGGCGCGTCCTCGCCCTCGGCATCACCGTGCAGCTCGGCACCCTGGCGTACTTCAAGTACGCGGAGTTCGGCGTGTCGAGCCTCAACGCGCTGCTCGTCGCCTGGGGTGCCGCACCCCTGCCGGCGCTCTCCGTAATCCTGCCGATCGGCATCTCCTTCTACGTCTTCCAGGCGATCAGTTACATGGTCGACGTGTGGCGTGGCGATGCACCGGCCAGGGCGCGTTTCGTCGACGTCGCCGCGTACATCGCGCTCTTCCCCCAGCTGATCGCTGGACCGATCGTGCGCTACAAGACGCTCGCGCACGTGCTGTCGGCGCCGCGCAGCAGCGCCGCGCTGGTGGCCGAGGGCTCGCAGCGCTTCATGCTCGGCTTCACCAAGAAGGTGTTGATCGCAGACGCGCTGGCGCCCATCGCAGACGGAGCGTTCGCGCTCACGGCGCCCACCAGCGCCGAGGCCTGGTTGGGCGTCCTGGCGTTCTCCGCCCAGCTCTTCTTCGACTTCAGCGGATACAGCGACATGGCGATCGGGCTGGGGCTCATCCTCGGCTTCCGCTTCAAGGAGAACTTCGACCGCCCGTACGTGGCCGCGAGCATCACCGAGTTCTGGCGCCGCTGGCACATGAGCCTCTCGCTCTGGCTGCGCGACTACCTCTACATCCCGCTCGGAGGGAATCGCCGCGGAACCGGGCGCACGTACGTCAACCTGATGCTGGTGATGCTGCTCGGTGGCCTCTGGCACGGTGCCGCGTGGGCGTTCGTCGGCTGGGGCGCCTGGCATGGTGGGCTGCTGGCGTTCGAGCGCTGGAGAGGCCGCGGTGAGCGTGAGCGCTCGCTGCTGCGTGTCGCGAACACGTTCGTCCTCGTGCTCATCGGCTGGGTGCTCTTCCGCTCGGCCGATCTGCAGCACGCGGTCGGCATGTACGCGGCGATGCTCGGCGTCAACGGCTGGGGCGTCTCGCCGGAACTCGCCTGGCAGATCACGCCTCGGGCAGCGGTCACGCTCGTGATCGCGTACCTCGTGATCTGGTTCCCGGTTGGTGACGTCGAAGCTCGGGCCGGATCACCCGCTGCGTGGCTCGCCCGCATCGGGGTACCGGCGTTGCGCTGGGGTCTCGTGCCGCTGTTCGTCCTCGGGGTCATGCGCGCCATCGCCGACAGCTTCTCGCCGTTCTTGTACTTCCGGTTCTGAGCCTCCCCACCATGACGACACCCCGCGACCCCTCTCACTCCATCCCGCCGGAGGCCCCCGATCCCGATGAGGTGACCGCCACCGCCTCGACGGCGAACTGGGCAGGCGTGCGCACCGAATCGCGCTGGCGCATCGCCTATGCCGTCGCTTTCGCGATCGTCCTCGTCGGCGGTTGCGCCGCCGCGGTGCTGAACCCCGCACTGAGGAACGTCCCCGACGTGGCGGTCATGGACGGTTCGTGGGCCGAGGCGTATCAGGCCGAGTTCGACGCGGCGTCGCCGCTGCTCGACCCAGCACGGACGGTGTGGGGCCTGATCGACGCCGGCCTGTTCGGCCAAGGGCGCCCGGGCGTCCTGATAGGCACCGACGGCTGGTTGTTCAGTCGAGAAGAGTACGCAACCGTCCCCGACGCCGCCGGCGCCATAGCGTTGTGGAGCGATCGCATCGCGCTGGTACGCGACGAGCTCGCGCAGCTCGACGTCCACCTGGTGGTGGCGCCGGTCCCGAGCAAGGCGGCGGTCGTCGGAGAGCACGCTCCCGCCCCGCTCCCGACGGAAGCGGCGCGACGCTACGACACCTTGCTCGACGCGCTCGAGGAGCGCGGCGTTGTCGTCAGCGACCTGCGGCCGGCATTGGGGCGGGTGAACGACCCGTTCCTACGGACGGACACGCATTGGACGCCCGCCGGCGCAGCCGCCGCGGCGCAAGCGATCGCGACCACCGTGCGCGAGCGCGCCCCCTTCGCGGGCCTCGGCGAGACCAGCTTCGAAACCACGCTGACGGAGCCGGAGGAGCGCTGGGGCGACCTCACGACGTTCCTCGACCTCGGCCCCCTGCTCGAGCACCTCGGCCCACCGCCAGACCTGATCGCGATGCCGCGAACCACGAGCCTGGCGCCGCCGGCCACCGACCTGTTCGGCGCGGTCGAGGTGCCGGTCACGCTGGTCGGCACCTCATTCAGCGCCGACCCGGCGTGGAACACGGTCGGAGCGTTGCGCGAGGCGCTGGGCTCAGACGTGATCGACGCCGCGCTCACGGGCCTCGGTCCGTGGGAACCGATGCACCGCTACCTGACCGGCGAGGCGCTGCGCTCGTCGCCACCGGAGGTCGTGATTTGGGAGATTCCAGAACGGTACGTGACACTCGAGGGGCACGTCCCCGAGGCGCCAGCGTGGTGAGGCGCGCCCCGGCGTTCGTGGCGCTGGTCGCGACGATCCTGCTCGCGTCCTGGGCCTGGGCGCAACCTGGCACCGTCATCGACGTCGAGCTGCGCGGCACCCTCTCGGCCGGCGCGGTGCGCGACCAGACCGCGGGGCGCTTCCGCAACAACGGCACCGAGCCGCTGCAGGTGCGCAGCGCCGTCAGGAGCTACGTCATGCGCTTCGAGACGCGCGACGCTGACGGCGCGACGACCACGGCCCTCGCGCACCTGTTCGTCCCCGAGCAAGCGGTGGACGCGGGGACCGTGTTGGCGTTCGCGCCCGGCTCGACGGGGCTGGTCGACGCCTGCGCGCCGTCGCGCCCCTACGTGCAGGGCGGTGGCCTGGACACGTACGGCGCCTACGGCTTGGCGTACGCCGGCCAAGGCATGCCCACGGTGGTGCCGAACTACGTGGGCTTCTTCGACCCCGACGCGTTCCAGCCGTACTTCGTCGCCGCCGCCGAGGCGCACGTCGTGCTCGACGCCCTGCGCGCAGCCAGCGCGGCGTTGAGCGCGCTCGATGAGGCCTTGACGCCAGTGCACGCGTTCGCTGCCGGCTTCTCGCAAGGCGGGCACGCCGTCTTCGCGACCGCGGATCGCGTGGCGGACGATGCACCCGACGTACCGCTCGCGGGCGTCCTCGGCTTCGGTCCGAGCGGCGAGGTCGACGTCGTGATGCGCGCTTTCTCCCACGTGGCGCCGTGGATCCTGTTCGCGTACCAGCACGTCTACGACGGTGCGATCGATGCCGCGGCCCTGTTGCAGGAGCCGTTCTCGAGCAGGCTCGCGAACGACGTGCAGCGGTTGTGCATCGCCGAGGCGCAGGCGCAGTACCCGCGTGACCCTGCAGCGCTGCTGGAGCCGGCGCTGGCCGCCTCGCTGCTGGCAGGTACCCTGGACGACACGCACCCGGTCCTGGCTGGCCTGGTGCGCGCCAACCAGACCGGCGTGCGCGAGCACGGGCTGCCGGTGATCATCCTCCAAGGCGTCGACGACCCGGTGGCCCCGATCTCCGACCAACACCGCTTCGTGGCGCGCCTGTGCGACCAGGGCAGCGCGGTGCGGTATCCGAACTACCTGCGCACACGCCACGAGACGCGCTACATCGGTTTCGAAGAGGCCCTGGGCTGGATGCGCTCGATCACCGCCGGCGAAGCCGCACCGTCCGATTGCGACACAGTTCCCCGTGAATGATCAGGGAGGCCCCATGCCATCACACCTTTCCCGAATCTCGTACGCTCGCTGCGCCGCGCTCCTCGTTGCCCTCGCGCTGCCGTCGGCATGGGCTCAGGCCGAGCCCGTCGCCCCAGCCGCGCGCGATCTCGCCCTCCCCCCCGGGAGCGTGGTCGAGGTGGTGTACGAGGAGCGGCTGAGCCCGACCGACGTGCAACAGGCCGCCGCTGCACCGTTCGGCCGCTTCGGGATACCCGTCGTCGAGAACGCGGTCGACGTGTACCGGATGCAGTACGTGACCACCGGCTTGGAGGGCGAGGTCGCGGTCGTGACAGCTGCGCTGTTCGTGCCCGTCGAAGCCGCTCGGAACCCGGCTCCGCTGTACGTATTCGGGTCTGGTACGACGGGCCTCGGCGACGCCTGCGCACCCTCGCGCGAGGTCGACCTGCCGCAGCCGCTCGGTATGTACCGTGGTTACCTGGCGCCGTACGCCGGCCGCGGCATCGTCACCGTGTTCCCCGACTACCTCGGCTTCGAGGACCCGACGCGACCGCAGGCGTACTTCCACGCGGCCAGCGAGGCCCACGTGCTGCTCGACGCGGCCCGCGCCGTCAGGGCGCTGTTCGCCGAGGCGCCGTGGCTCGGCGAACTCGACGACGCGGTGCTGATGGGTGGCTACTCCCAGGGTGGACACGCGGCCTTCGCTGCTGCCGACCTGCGACCGTGGTACGCGCCCGAGATCCCGCTCCTCGGGATGATCGGGTACGGGGCGACCACGGACGTCCTGCCGCTGTTCGCCGAGGGACCGTTTTACGCGCCCTACGTGATCGCGAGTTGGTCGGCGATCTACGGCCCGGAGCAGGTCGACGCAGCCGCCGTGCTGGCCGAGCGCTGGCTGCCGACGCTGTCGCGCGAGGCGGTCGACGTGTGCGTCGACCGCGCGCAGCAGATCTACCCGTTCGACATCGACCAGATGTACACCGCCGAGTTCGCCGCCGCGCTCCGCCGGGGCAGCGTGGCTCGTGACTTCCCTGGCCTGTACGCCCTGTTCGTGGAGAACAACACCGGCCTGTCTGGACACGGCCTACCGGCCTTGATGGTGCAGGGCGGTCAGGACGTGATCGTTCGCGATCCGACGCAGGAGCGCTTCGTGCGCCTGCTCTGCGCGGAGGGCAGCGACGTGCAGTATCTGAACGTGCGCGACGCCCGCCACCGCGAAACGCGCCCGGCGGGGTTCGACGCCGCCGTGTCGTGGATCTTCGATCGTGCCGCAGGCTTGCCAGCACCGACGACCTGCGCTCCCTGAGTTCGTACGTCGTTCGCCGACCGTTCGCGAGGGGGGCGCCGGTGATGCCGGCGCCCCCCTCGTTTCGTGTGCGCGCACGCTGTGCCCGGTCGCGCAGGTCAGGCGCGGGCACCCGCTGCCGACACGCCGTCCACGCACCGAGCCCTGACGCGCACCGGTGAGGCCAGCGGCGTGGTCCGCAGTGCCGTTTGCTCAAGGCGGCGCATGCCGGCTGTGGCGTGTGGCAGCAGGGGCTCGGGCCGGGCGGCCTCGGCGCCGACCCTGGTGATCGCGGCGGCGATCACGTCGTGCACGGCCGCCAGCGCGGTCCCTACGACGGCGATCGCGACGAACGCGAGCGTGAGCATGGCGACGGCGCTCATGCTGGCCTCGCGGCGTCCGGTGTGGGGTTGGCGGCGTCTCGCATGCTGTACCTCATTTACTAAGGTACAGCATGTCGGGTGGCTCGGCGTGAGAGTTCATACACCCGGCGTCGCGTCGCCCGGCGGCGTATCGTGCGCGCTGCAAGATGACGACGCCTCTGGACCTCGACGCCTGGATCGCTCTCGCCGTCGCCGGCGTCACGCTCGTCGGCGTGGCCTTCGGGCGCCTCCCGGGCGTGCCGCTCGACCGCTCCGGCTTCGCGCTCGTCGGCGCTGCAACCCTCCTGGCGCTGGGCGTCGTGGACCTCGAGACGGCCGCGCACCTGGTCGACGTCGAGGTGATCGTGCTCCTGGTCGGGTTGTTGCTGCTCAACGAGGCGCTGGCGGAGGCGGGGTTCTTCCGTAGCCTGACGCTCTGGGCGACGCGGCGCGCGCGCGGGCCGTTCACGCTCCTCGTGAGCCTCGTGTTGGCGTCGGGCATCCTCTCCGCGCTCTTCCTCAACGACACCATCGTGCTGATGCTGACGCCGGTGGTCATCCACCTGACGCGCGCGTTGGGTGTCGCACCGCTCCCCTATCTCCTCGCCCTGGCGCTCTCCGCCAACGTGGGGAGCGTCGCAACCGTGACCGGAAACCCTCAGAACATGCTCGTCTCCGTGGCGGGCGGGATCGAGTACGGCACCTTCGCCGCGGCCCTAGCGCCGGTGGCGTTGGTGGGCCTCGTGCTGGTGGTCGCCGTCGTCGCCGTCGGCCATCGCCGGGATGTCACCGCTACGGCCTTCGCGCACACCGCACCCGAGCCGCAGCACGGCGCGTCGCGGCGGCTCTGGACGCTGAGCGCCACCGCGCTCGCGATGCTCGCTTCGTTCGTCCTCGGTGCGAACGTGGCCGTGGCCGCGTTCACCGCCGGGGCGGTGTCGCTCCTGCTGATCGGGCCGAGCGGGCCGGCGCTGCTCAGACGCCTCGATTGGTCGCTGCTGGTGCTGTTCGGCGGGCTGTTCGTGGTGGTCGGCGCGGTGCGTGAGACCGGCGCAGCCGCCCTCGCGTTCGACGCCCTGGGCTCGTGGCTCACGGCGGGTGTCGTGCCGCTGGCGCTCGTCGCGGCCGTGGCATCGAACCTGCTGTCGAACGTACCCGCCGTGCTCCTCTTGCTGCCACCGATCGCGGCAGGCGGTGGTGGCACGGGCGACCTGTTGGTCCTGGCGATGGCATCGACGTTGGCGGGCAACCTGACGCTGGTGGGCTCGATCGCGAACCTGATCGTCGCCGAGAGCGCGCGGCGCCACGGCGTCGTGGTCGGCTTCTGGGCGTTCGCGCGCGTGGGCGTGCCGGCGACGGTGCTGTCGCTGGCCTTCGGTGTGTGGTGGTCGTCGCGTTGAGCACGAGGACGGCCGGCGCAGGCACACGCCGCTCCGCGGCTCAGGCAGGACGCGCTTGCACCAGACCCGGGTCGTCGAAGCGCGCGTTGCCGACGCGGGGATCGACCGGGTACGCGCGCAGCCATTCGCTCGGGCACGGACCGAGCAGGTGCTCGACGTCGCTCGGCGACCGTACGGCGGGATCGAGCCACAGCGCCACGTCGCCAGGGTCGAGCACGACCGGCATCCGGTCGTGGAGTTCGGCCATCCGCTCGTTCGGCGCGCACGTGAGTATCGCGACGCTGTTCAGGTCGCGGCGTTCGGCGTAGATGCCCGCCAGCAGCAGGGGCATGCCATCGTTACGCACGACGTGGTAGGGCTCCTTCCGGTCGCCGGTCCGGCGCCATTCGTAGAAGCCGCTCACCGGCACGGCGCAGCGCTTGCTCCGCAGCGCCTCACGGAAACTGGGCTTCTCGGCCGCGGTCTCGGCGCGCGCGTTGAACAGCGTGGCGCGGACATCGGCCGGATCCTTGGCCCAGGGCGGAACGAGGCCCCAACGGCCCGTGAGTACCTCGCGCACGCCATCGGGGCGTTGACGCACCCAGCTGGTCGCCGCGGTGGGCGCGACGTTGTATCGCGCCACCGTCGGGAACGCTGGGACGTCGAGCAGCCCGGTCAGGTCGGTCTCGTCGTGGTACAGCGTGTAGCGTCCGCACATGCGCGCCCCCTGTCTCAGGGAAACGGTTCAGTCGTCGTCCTCGAGCTCGGCCAGGACGCGGCGACGGTCGTCGGGTTGGTATTCACTCAAGAGCCCGTAGTGCTCGACGTACGCGGCGACGGTACGCAGGTGCACCGGCAGGTTGAGGAAGCCGTGCCCCTGCATCACGTCGAGGCGGCTGATCTCGAAGAGCGCACCGAGCCATCCGTCGCGCTCGATGCGCTCGAGCGTGAAGCGGTGCAGCGTCGCCTGCATCAGGGTGCGCACCAGTTCCTGCTGCTCGCTCACGAGCTCGTCCCAGGCGGCTTGCGCGCGCTGCCGACGGTGCTGATGGAAGCTGTCGTTGATGCTCGCAGCCACGCTGCGGACGGCCTCACGACTCAGGCGCTGCTCGCCGCCGGACTCAGGCTCGGCGGCCGGCGGTTCGATGCCCTGCTGCAGCAAGCTGTGGACGAAGCCAGGCAGGTTGAAGATGGGCCGTCCGGTCGCCTCGGCCTTGCGCTGGAGCGAGTGGGCATAGCGCACGATGTCGATGACGCGCTGCGGTCCGTAGCGCTTGACGGTGGCATCTGGGTCGAGGGTCCAGCCGATGTCGGCGAGGAGGTCGCGCGCCTGCAGCGCCTTGAGCCTGGCCTCTGCGTCGGCCTCGCGCGGAACGCGGCGGGCGATGCTCTCCGGCAAGCGCACGCGCGGCTTGAAGACGTCGTTCTTGGCGATGTGGATGTCGACCTGCTGGTACTTGCGCCCCACCTTGATCCCCTCGTATTCGAACGTCAGGCAGGTGTAGCGCGCGAACTCCTGTTGCGCCCTGTCGAGCACGTAGGTGAAGTCCTTGAAGCGCTCGTACTTGCCATCCAGGCCGAGTCGCCGCTTGAGGTCGTCGACGTCGAAGTGCAGGTACGGCTTCTCACCGCCGTAGCTGGCCGTGTAGAGGACCTCGAACAGGCGCATGCTGTTGAAGCCTTCGAAGCTGAGGAGTTGATCGGTGGGGATGATGCTGAAGTCGCGCCGCAGCTGGAGGAGATACGGCTTGAGCTTCTCGTGGATCTTGAGCTCGATGCACGCGAGCTTGTCGCGGCTGTCGCGACCGCTGTCGTAGCGCGCCTCGGAGACCCATTGGAACATCACCCAGTCGCCGTTCGCCTCCTTGACCTGCACCGTCTGCTCGAGCAGTTCGCGCGCCGACTCCTCGATGCGGGAGTAGATGCTCTTGCCGCGGATGTTGAAGATCTGGGCGTACTCCCAGGCCGTGATGCGGATGGGTTCCAAGTCGTGGTCGTCGCGGGTGATGTCGGAGAGCGCGAGCACCAACAACCGCTTCGTGAGCAGGCCCATCTCCTGGCGGCTGAGCGCCAACGGGTTCGCCTGGGTGACGGCGACGCGACCGCCGCGTCGTTCGGGCACGCGCCGCGGCGTCGTGCGAGCGGCCTTCGGCTTCGCACGTGCACGCACGGCGCCGACGTCCTTCGCCGGGCTGGGCTCAGCGACCGGGCCGCTGCCCGCTTCGCGTCGCGTATCGTCGTTCGTGGCTTCGCGTTCCGATGGGCGCGCCATGACGCCGTAGCCTACCACCACATGCGGGGAATCGTCTACCGTGGTTCACCGTTTACGGGGTATGAGCGGGGAATCGAGGTACCCCATATTCCCCGTTTCGGTACCCCTCCTCCCCCACCTGGTACCCGTGGTGTCCCACCATGGTTCCGTCCGCCTCCCGCGCCGGTCCCGCCCGCGTCCCGTACCAGTACCGGGCGTTCCCCGCTAGAACGCGACTTATCCCCTCCCTGACGCGCATTCTTCGGTCGCATGAATGTAGAAAGAGAATGAAGACCATACAGAATGAACAGCAATGGCAGTGCCATGCCGTAGCGGCATGGCACTGATGTTGGATATCGATCGGCAGAGAACGAGCACACCGGGCGATCCTTGCACGCGACCGGAAGCGCTACAGACCCCCGAAATCACCAGTACCCCAGCTTCCCCACTTCGTTACTGGGTACCGCTCATTCCCCGCAACCTCGCAGGTCAGGCCTATCGACGAGCGCCCGGCGCTGCCATGCCGCTCCCGTACGGGCATGGACAAGATGCGTGTCGACAGTGCCTTGGTTGTCCCATTCCGACCGGTGGTTCCACGCCAGGGTGGGTACCCCGTATCCCCCGGATGTCCCCAGATGTATTGTGCTGGACAGGTATACGCGCGCACGTCCAATCGATCACCCACGCGGCCAAGCGCGATCGGGTACCCCGTCTTCCCCATCCGCGCGGCGCGGCGCGAGCCGTCTCGACCACCACCCCCTCAGCCGGCACCCGAGCGGATCCGGCGCGTCTCCGTGATTGCGCACAGACGATACGTCTGTGATGCGCCAGGCCGAAGCGTGGGCGGCGCGGGCGCGAAGTGGGAACGCAGCGGTACCGCGAGACGCGTGGTCCCTAGGTTTTCCCGGTTCGACGCCATAACGTTATGGCGAAGTGGGAACGCAGCGGTACCGGGGTGCGTGTCGAGCACCTGCGCTGGAGTGAACGCACCGCTGGGACGCCCTTCGGCGCCGTGAGCAGCGGGGTGATGGGTGCACGCGCAGCGCCTGGTTAGAATGCGGCACCGAGCGGTCGATGAGCTGCGAGGCGCGAAGCGGGGACGTGATTCGATGGTCGTGCTGACCTTCTTCAACCATGCAGGCGGCGTCGCGAAGACGAGCACGATCCGTGACATCGGTTACGTGCTCGCCGAGCAGGGTCGACGCGTGCTCTTGATCGACATGGACCCACAAGCGAACCTGACGAAGTGGCTCGGCATCGATGAAGACATCGAGTTGGCCGACACCGTCTACCCTGCCGTCATCGGGACTCCCGATGCCGAGGGCGACCTCGATGACAGCAACCTGCTTCTGCCCAGCCCCCGGCGCGTCCACGGCCTGGACGTCATCCCGGCGCATCTGAACATCGCGATCATCGAGCGCGAGATCCTCAGCGTCTTCATGGGCGTGCTGCGGTTGCGAGAGGCGGTCCGACGGTTGGAGGGTTACGACGTCGTCCTGATCGACCCGCCTCCCAGCCTGGGCCAGTTGTCGGCGCTCGCGGTCGTCGCCGCGGACCAGGTCGTCGTGCCGCTGCCGACGAACCGCAAAGGCCTCGACGGTATACCCACGGTCATCAAGATGGTGCGCGAGTACAAGAAGGCTGCGCCGGGACTCCGCATCACGCTGTTCGTACTGACGCAGCACGACAAGCGGACCCGGCACGACCGCGAGAGCCACGACATCATCTCCGCCCAGCTTCCTTCGATCGCTCCGATCTCCTCTCCCCTGGCGAGCCGTCCGGCGTATTACAGCGACGCCCAGGTGGAAGGCATGCCCATCCCCGTGTACGCCCCGGGCAGCGATGCCGACCTCGAGATCCGACAGGTCGCGGCGGAGCTGCTGACGGCGCTCGAGGGTGCGCGATGAGTGCGAAGCGGCGGCGCAGCGACATCGATCGCGCCGCCGTGTTCGAGGCGATCTTGGGAGACCTTGGTCCACGTGACGAGGAACGCAAGAGCGAAGACGTCACGGCACCGGCACAGATCGCTATTGGCACCATCCGCTTCAACGAGCAGCAGCCGCGGCACCACATCGACCCGGTGGCGTTGGCGCAGCTGACATCCTCGGTCCGCCAACGCGGCGTGCTCGAGCCGGTCCTGGTGCGTCGGGTCGACGGTGGCTTCGAGCTCGTCGCCGGTGAGCGGCGCACCAGGGCCGCTGCCGATGCCGGCTTGACGCACGTACCGGCCGTGGTGCTCGACCTCGATGACCGAGAGGCGCTCGAGATCTCGATCATCGAGAACCTCCAGCGTGAGGACCTCAACGCGGTCGAGGAGACCGAGGCCGTGCTCGCGCTGCTTGAGTTGACCCTCGAGACCGACCGGAGCACGGTGCTGGCACTCCTGCACGACCTCTACCAGCGAGAACGGGGACGCGAGGGTGACGAGCGGTTCGACGACGAGCAACGTGTAGCGGCCGTGGCGCTGTTCGAGCGGCTCGGCCGCTTCACGCCGGTGTCGTTCTTCGTCAACAGGGTTCCGATCCTCGCCTTCCCGGACGAGCTGCTCGAGGCGGTCCGTACCGGTCGTCTGGCGTTCACCAAGGCGCAGGCCATCGCGCGTGTCGAGGAGCCGGGTGCGCGGGCCGCGCTGATGGACGAGGCGATCGATCAGGGTTTGAGCCTGAGCCAGATCCGGCGCCGCATCACCGAGATTCGCACCGATCAAGGGGCGGACCGCCCCGTCGGGGAGCGCGTGGTGTTGGCGATGAACGTGACGAAGCGGTTGCTGTCGCGACGGCGCGTTGCGGCGCTCAGCGATGCCCAGCGCGAGCGCTTGGCCGCTCTTCTGGAGGACGTACAGCGCCTGCTGGGGCCATGAGGAGGGACGCACTGTTCGTACGATGGGCGGGTGGGGCGCGCCGGAGGGCGGCGACCCGGCACACAGGTCTCCCCTATTCGGTCCGTGCTCTATGTCCCCCAGATGTCCCACTTCGGGGGGCCGACCCGTCACCGCTGTACCGCTGACAGTTCCTTGCGCCGCGCCGGTCGTACCATCGCGAGCGGAGGTACGTCATGCTGGAAGTCGGCGATCGAGCGCCTGCGTTCGAACTGCAGGACCAGGACGGTACGGTGCACTCATTGGATGGCTACCGGGGGCGGTGGCTGGTGCTCTACTTCTACCCTAGGGACGACACGCCCGGTTGCACGACGGAGGCGTGCGGATTCCGGGACGCCTCGGAGGGCCTCGCCGCGTTGGACGCGGCGGTCGTTGGGGTCTCGGCGGACGATGCGAGCGCGCATCAGAAGTTCGCTCGGAAGTACGACCTGAACTTCCCACTGCTCGTCGACCCGGACAAGTCGATGCTCGAGGGGTATGGGGCATGGACCGAGAAGCAGATGTACGGGAAGCGGTACATGGGCGTGGCGAGGATCACCTACCTGATCGATCCCGAGGGCGTGGTGGCGAAGGTGTGGCCAAAGGTGAAGGCCGATGGGCACGCCGATGAGGTACGGGAGGCGCTGACGGAGTTGCGTGCGTGAGTGCGCAGTGGAAAGACGACTAGGACATGCGTACGGATGCACGGCTGTGCGGCTGAGGGGTCTGCCATAACGTTATGGCAGACCCCTCAGCCGTAGTGGTACCCCCGCACGGTCACGGGTGTGGGTAGCGCCGCCAGCGCCTCGGCGCGAAGCGTCAACTGGTAGCCGGTGTCCTCCACCACGGCGTCGACCACAAGGATCGAGGCGTCGCGTACGAGGATGCGGTGACGCTCCCACAGGTCGGGCGAGATGATGACTTGGCCTCGGGTAGCGCCGTCCTCGATCACGAAGAACGCGAACCCCTTGGCCGTCCCCGGCCGTTGGCGACTCACCACGAGGCCCGCGGTGCGGACACGCGCCTTCCGGGGGTAGCGCCGCACCTGCCATAACGTTATGGCAGCGAGCTCCCTGAGCTGATCGCGTATGAGATCGAGCGCGTGGATCTCGAGGCTGGAGAACCGTGTGGTGGCGTGGTCCCAGGTGAAGCGCGTGGCGACGTCGACGGCCGGCAGTGCGGGCGCCTGCACGGGCGGCGCGAACAACGGTTGCGTCCCAGGTGGACGCGTCGTGCTCAGCAAGCCAACGCGGTAGAGCGCGTCGCGGCGGTCGTGTAAGCCGTCGAGGGCTCCGGCGCGGATGAGCGCTTCGAGGACGTCTCGTGCCAGCGGTACGCGTGCGTAGAGGTCGTCGATGTCGCGAAACGGTCCGGCCTGGAGGCGCGCGAACAGCAACTCCCGGGCGTGTTCGGTCGACACCCCCTTGATGGCCGTGAGCGGCGGACGCACGCACTTCGTCGGCGCAGCATCGCCCGTGCGGGCGCGCTCGACGCGGTAGTGGACACCGGAGTGGTTGATGCTGATCGGGAGGAACGGGACGCCCCACGCGCGCGCTTCCTGGCGCTTGGTGGAGGGGGACCACATGCCCGGTTCCTCGGTCATGATCGCGGCCAGGAACTCGGCCGGGTAGTGGACGCGCAGCCATCCCGATGCGTACGCGTGCTGCGCGAACGCCCACGCGTGCGACTCCGCGAAGCCGTAGCCCTGATACGACTTGACGGCTTCGAAGACGGTCTCGGCCTGCTCACGTGAGGCGCCGACGTGGGCGACCGCGCCCTGGATGAAGCGCACGCGGTCGGGTTCGATGTCTGCGATGTCGCGGAAGCCGGAGACCTTCTTGCGAAAGCGGTCGGCCTCGATCCACGACATGCCGGCGAAATGGACGGCGATGCGCAGGACGTCTTCTTGGAACAGGAGGACGCCGTAGGTCTTGGCCAGGATCGGCTCGAGGCTCGGATGCCAGTACCTGACCGCTTCGAGGCCGTTTCGCCTGCGCAGATAGGGGTGCACGGTGCCGGACTGGATCGGTCCGGGGCGTATGAGGGCGATCTGGTGTGCCAGGTCTTGCATGGTGCGTGAGCGCATGACCCTCGAGGTGTGCACTTGGCTCGGGCTCTCGATCTGGAACAACCCCATGGTTGCGCCCTCGCTGATCAAGCGCCAGACGGTAGGGTCGTCGGGGAGATCGTCGAGCGAGACCCAGTGGCCTTCGAGTCGAAGCACCTCCTCGCGTGCGCGTTCCAGTGCTGCGAGCATACGGAGCCCGAGGAGGTCGAGCTTGATCAGTCCGAGCGCCTCCGCGTCGTCCTTGTCGAGCTGGAGCAGCTTGATGCCGCCGCTGGAGCGCTCGAGGGGGGAGTAGTGCGTGAGCGCGTCACGGGCGAGGACGACCCCACCGCTGTGCGGAGCGATGTGGCGGGTGTGGGCGGGCTCGAGGCGCTGGAGGAGGTCGAGGAGCACGGTCTTGGCGGGGGCGTCGCCGAGGACCTCGTCGAAGGCGACCGCGGCCTCGGCGGCGCGGCGGGGGGTGAGGCCACGGTAGTCGCGGCCGAGCGCGCGCGAGAGCCGGTTGCGAAGGTCGGGCGGGAGGCCTAGCGCGCGCCCGAGGTCCTGGATGGCCAAGGGGAGGCGGTACGTGATCTTGTTGCACACCATCGCTTCGGTGCTGGTGCCGAAGCGCTGCTCCACCCAGGCCAGGACCTCGTCGCGTCGGGCGGAGGAGATGTCGATGTCGACGTCGGGCATCGCCGCTTTGCCGGTGTGGAGGAACCGTTCGAAGAGCAGATCGTGGCGCACGGGGTCGATGCGTGTGATGCCGAGCAGGTAACAGCAGATCGATGCAGCGGCCGAGCCGCGGCCTGCGGCGAGGATGCCGTGCGAGCGGCAGTAGTCGGTGACCTCGGCCGCGACCAGGAAGAAGTCGGCGAGACCGAGCGCCTTGACGGTGGCGAGCTCGGCTTCGAGCGTGCGACGCGCAGGCCCGAGCTGGTCGCCCTGGTAACGCGTGAGCAACGATTCGTAGCAGCGGCGCTCGAGGTGCTGATCGGCGCTGAGGCCGTCCGGGACGCGGGCGCGGGGCGGCACCAGGCGGTCCGGGAGGAGATCGAAGGCGGCGCGGCCGGCCAGGCGCTCGGCGTTGGCGAGCGCATCGGGGTAGGGGAGACGCTCCGTGGCCTCGGTAGGGGAGAGGAGGGACTGAGCGGCGTTCTGTGGGCGGGAGGGGTGCGGATCCTGCACCGATCGTCCCAACCGTGCGCACACGAGCGCGTCGTAGAGGCGGTAGTCCTCCGGGTCGGCGTAGCGGATCTCGGGCGCGACGACCGTCGGCAGCGACAGGTGCCGCGCGAGGCTGCGCAAGACGCGCGCGCGGCGAGCGTCCCACGGGAGACGGTCGTGGAAGAGTTGGATGAAGAGCCGCTCTGGGAAGGCGCCGTGCAGCGTACGCATCAACTCTTCGAGACGCTGGATCTGGCGCCGGGCCAGGAGGCGGCTCGGGAGGCCCTGGCGTGGGCCGGTGAGGATCGCGAGGTCGTCGGTGTGCGAGAGCAGGACGGGCCATGGGAGGTCGCGCTCGGCGCGCGCGTGGGCGTGGGTGATGAGCTCGTTCAGCGACCGGTAGCCCCGTCGGGAGAGCGCCAACGCCACGAACGGGTAGACCTCGTCCTCGATCCGCACGGGGAGGGTGGCGCCGATCAGGGCCTGGATGCCGACCTCTCGGGCCACCTGGAACAGCTCAACGCCACCACTCACGTTCAGCGTGTCGGTCAGCGCGATGGCCTGGTAGCCGAGGTCGGCCGCGCGCCGCACCAGCGTGCCTGGGGTGGCGGTGCCGGCGCCGAAGCTGAACGTGGAGTGCGTGCAGAGGAGGACCGTCAGTCGCTCGTTCGCGACAGGCACCAGGCCTCACCCTCCCGGAACAGCTCCAAGGTGACGCCGCGTTCGGTCTCGACGAGCAAGTACGAGCGACGGTGCTCGCGCTCCCACCAACGACCCGCGTACTCCCAGGTGTCGAGCACCTGCGTGATCCGCTCCACGCGTGCTCGCGCGGTGGACCGTGCGGGGGCGTCGTCGTCCCAGCGCACGGTGTGGGGCCGGCCGTCGCGCCATGCCACGTCGGCGGGCAGCATGCGGTTGCGCATGGCGCGTCGCCTCAGGCCGCGTCGGCGATGGGGACGGACCAGTCGCGCGGGCGTGACGACGACCGGTTCGGCAGCACCACCACGCGCTCGGCGGCGTGCACCGGCAGGGACCGCAGCGCGTTCGCGCCGTCGGCGAGCCCGAGCGGTACGGCCCCGTGCGGCCCGTCGGCCAGCGCAGGGGACGCGCCGCCGGCCGCGGCGTCCGCCGGGCGCCAGCCCCAGGCCTGGTCGCTGGCCGGGGCGTGCGGGTCGCCCCAGGCGATCCGCACGAGCGCATCGGGGAAGCGCTCGCCGATGCTCTCCAGTGCTCGTCTACGCTGCGCGCGCGTTGCCCAGAGCCCCTCTTGTGCGGCATGGCGGCGCGGCTCGTCCAGCGTCAGCGCCAGCGCCTCGACGCCGCCGTGGCCTACGGCGTCGGCCACGATGCCGCTGTCGCGCAGGGCCGCGTGGGCGTGCCTGGCGATCACGGCCGCGCGCGCCAGGGGGCGCTTGGCGATCCGGGTGACGCGGCGCGCGACCCCCTCGACCTCCAGTTCCACGGTCAAGCGAACCCCGCCGCGCCCTTCCAGCGCCTCCTCGAGCGCCATGGCCAGACGCTCGATGGCCGGATCGAGCTGCCACGGCTCGCGCTGCGGTTCGTCGAAACGCAGATCGCGCCGTAGCTGCGCGGGCGCCGTCCAGATCGGCACGCAGGCGTCTCGGGGGCCGTGCAGGTAGGGGAGGAGCGCCCCGGCGGCGGCGCCGAGGTAGCCGCGCAGCTGCGGCTCGCTCCAGCGCGCCAGATCGCCGACGCTCTGCAGCCCCAGCCAGTGCAGGCGGGTGAGGTCGCCCTCGCCGAGGCCGAGCGCCCGCAGGAAGCGCAGCGGCAGGCGTGCCAGGAACGCCGACTCGTCACCGGTGGCCACGCTGCGGACCTGGCCGGCGACGGCGCTGGCCGAGGCCAGTTCGGCGGTGTGGCGATCGCTCGCCACACCCACCCGACCGCGGAACGCCTTCGCCAACGGCTCGGCCTCGCCGGGGTGGAGGCGCAGGAGCGCCAGGCCGCGCCGCAGCCCCGCCACCCAGGGCGTCCAATCGGCGAGCTCGTGCAGCACCTCACGCCAGGCGTGGGCCAGATCGGGCTCGCGCGTGGCGACGACGTGGAGGTGCGGCGCGCGCAGCAGGGCGCCGTCCAGGCGCATGCCGCGCGTGATGCCGTGACGCCGTGCGGGCGGGTTCGCATGCAACACCCGCCCCTCGTCGGCGGCCACCATCGGCGCGCGCGCCAGGCTGGGGTCGCCCCGCTCGGCGAGCCACAACGGCAGTGGTTCGAGGCGCAGCGCGGCCACGGCGGGGGTGGCGTGGCCCGGGCCGGGCGCCGTCCGCGTACCGGTATCCGGGCGGGTGATGGTGCGGGGCGAGGGCCGGCGCGAGGGAGATGGCGCGCGGCGGCGTGGCCGGAGCGGTGACGCGGGCGCGGGCGCGTCGCGGTCGGAGTGAACGCGGTCGAAGAGCGTGTCCATCGACGTTCCCTTCTGGGTGCTACGATGCACGCAGCACTGGTGAGGGCCGCGGTGCGGCGCTCCTGGGGCGGGACGAGGGCACATCCCCCTGCTTGGCGGCGGTCGTGGATGTGCCTTCGTGCGTGTCGGGTGTCAGCGTCCGATCGTCAGGCGCGCCCCTCCGGTTCGGCGAGCAGGAGGTCCTGCACCACGTCGCCGCGCAGCAGGCCATGGAACACGCCATCGACGTGCACCTCCCGGGCGCTCAGGGTCAGCGTGGGGTAGGCCGGGTTGTGTGGCCGGAGGCGGTAGCGCTCGGGGGCGCGGCCGCGCCACTCGAGGTACTTCAGCGTCGCCTCGTCGTCGCCGACGCGCACCGCGCAGACCTCGCCGGAGCGCTGTGGCGGGCGACGCAGGAGCAGCACCACGTCGCCGTCTTCGATGCGGTCGGCCATGGAGTCGCCCCGCACGCGCAGGGCGAAGCCGTCGCTGCGCCCGCGCAGCCCGAGGTACCCCTCGGGCTCGGGATAACTGCCCACCGGCAGGCCGGCGGCGATCTCGCCGTACATCGGCACGCCCCCCGACCGTCCGAGCAGGGTGAGCTCGGGACTGCGGCCGGGCCCGCGAGACGTGATCTGCAGATGCCCTTTGGCCTCGAGCGCGGTGAGGTGCTCGCGCAGCGTGGGATAGCTGATGTCGAAGCGGCGCGCCAGGGCGGCCAGCTCGGGCAGCCGGCCGGAATGGTCCTGCGCGCTGTGCAGCGCCTCCAGGATCCGCATCTGCTTGACCGCGCGTGGTGGCATGGCACCCCCTTTCATCACCCTGAGAAATGCAGGGTGACGTCAGGATAGGCGACCGTCGCCGAGGGTGTCAAGGCGTGCCGTGCGGTGGGGGAGAGGACGTCGACCCCACCCGGCCGTGGCTCAGCCGCTCGTCAGGTGCGCCGCCAGGACGGCCAGCGCGGTCCCGGCGAGCAGGGTCAGGCAGGCCTCGAGCAGCGCCCACGCGCGCGCGCCGGCGCGCCAGCGTTCTGCCACCTCCACCATCCAGGTCGAGAACGTCGTGAACGCGCCCAGGAAGCCCATGCCGACGATCGCCAGCAGGGCGCCGTCGACGCGGACGCCGGCGCCGAACAAGGCGCCGAGCGCCGTCGCGCCCAGCAGGTTCACCACCAGCGTGCCCGCGCCGCTCCGGGGCCAGCGGGCCTGCACCGCGCGGCTCACGGCCGCGCGCGCCCGCGCCCCCAGCGCCCCCGCGCCGACGATCGCCAGGAACGTACCGACTGTCACCCGTCGCCCCAGCGCCCTAGCCACCAGCCGGTGGCCGCCGCCGCCAGCCCGAGCGCAAGGCTGGCGGCGGCGTACGCGATCGCCAGCGTCGGGGCGGCCGAGCTCAGCCCCCCGACGTCCCAGGCGAGGTTCGAGAAGGTGGTGAACGACCCCAGCGCGCCGGTCGAGAAGAAGGGCGAGCGCAGCCACGAGGGGGCCCGTCCTCGGGCCAAGCGACCCAGCAGCAGGCCCAGTAGGAAGGCGCCCAGCACGTTCTCGAGGAATATCGTGGTGGGCCAGGCGCCGGGCGTGGTGGGGGCCCACCACAGCCACGCCACCCGCATCGCCGTCCCGACCGCTCCCCCGGCGGCTACGGCCAGCCACCACCTGGGGTGCCGCTCGTCCAGGCCGGTGCGGGCAACCATGCGCACGAGCCTACCGCGACGACGTTGGTACCCTGGCGCGGTCGGTCCGGCCGCGGGCCGCCCCTGCGGAGGTATGCGTGACAGCACTCGAGGCGTTGCTGCTCGGGACGATCCAGGGCGTGTTCATGTTCGTCCCGGTGAGTTCGACGAGCCATCTCGTGCTCGTGCAGCACGCGCTCATCGGCATGGGCTCCGCGCTGCCACCACCCGAATCGCCCAGCATGGTGCTCTTCGACCTGGTGGTGCACGTCGGTACGCTCGTGTCGATCGCCGTCGTCTTCCACGCGGGCCTGCGCCGGCTCGTATGTGGCGCCTGGGCCGACCTGCGTCGCCGCGGCCGGAGCGACCGTCTGCATCTCCGGTTGGTCCTCATGGGGGTGGCCAGCGTCGCCGCGACCGGCGTGATCGGCCTGCCGCTCAAACGCCTGTTCGAGCAGGCGTTCGCGGCGCCACCGGTGATCGCCCTCATGCTCACGGCGACGGGTGTGCTGCTCCTGGTGAGCGATCGCCTCGGCCCACGGACGCGCGGCCTGCGCGACATCACGCTGGTCGTCGCGCTCGCGATCGGGTTCGCGCAGGCACTGGCGCTCCTGCCGGGGCTCTCGCGCAGCGGGCTCACGATCGTGGCGGCGCTCTTCCTCGGCGTGCGCCGGCGCTGGGCAGGGGAGTACAGCTTCTTCCTGGCGATCCCCACCATCCTCGGCGCGTCGCTGCTGCAAGCGCTCGAGTTGTGGCGCTCAGCCGAGCCGCTGACGATCGGCCTGACGCCACTCGCGATCGGCTTCGCCGTCGCTGCCGTGGTCGGCGTCGGGTCGTTGTGGTTGGTCGTCGCGACCCTGCGCCGGGCCCGCTTCAGGGTGTTCGCGTACTACGTGTGGGCGCTGGCGCTCGTGGTGCT
>REEJ01000207.1 GCA_007695125.1 Trueperaceae bacterium
ATCGTCATCGCCATCACCAACAACGGCATGCTCGGCATGGTGCGGCAGTGGCAGGAGATGTTCCACGCCCAGCGCTACTCCGAGGTCTTCCTCGCGGATTCGAACCCCGACTTCGCCAAGCTCGCCGAGGCCTACGGCATCGAGGGCCACAACGTGTTCGACCGCGAGACGGCCGCGCGCATCATCCCCGAGGCGCTCGCGAAGAAGAAGCCGGTACTCCTGAACTTCGTGGTGTACGAGTCCGAGAAGGTCTTCCCGATGATCCCGGCCGGCGCCGGCGTGGACGAGATGATCATCGGCGACCAGGAACCAGACGAGCCCGAGGGCAAGAAGGCGGTGACGCGATGAGCGCCACACAAGCCGCACAAGTCTTGGACGTCGCCCGGAATCACGTGCTGTCGGTGACCGTGCGCGACCGTCCGGGTGTGCTCGTGCGCATCGCGGCCCTGTTCGCGCGGCGTGGCTTCAACATCGAGTCGCTCTCCGTCGCCCAGTCCGAGACCCCGGGTATGAGCCGCACCACCTTCGTGGTCTTCGGGGAGGACGCGGCCATCGAGCAGCTCCAGAAGCAGCTCCAGAAGCTGATCGACGTCGTCAAGGTCATCGACCACTCCGAGGGCCCGTACGTCGAGCGCGAGTTGATGCTGATCAAGGTGGCCGTGCGCACGCCCGAGGACCGCGTCGAGCTGCGCCAGATCGCCCAGGACTTCCGCGCCCGCATCATCGACGTCGACCGCCACGCGCTCGTCTTCGAGGTCACCGGCGACGACGGCAAGACGAACGCGTTCATCGAGCAGATGCGCAGCTTCGGCATCCTCGAACTCATCCGCACCGGCCGCGTCGCGCTCCCGCGCAGCGCCGGTCAGCGCGCCTCCAGCGACACCGCCACCCGCGCCGCCTGAGCGGCCACACCCACTGAGGAGCGACACCAACGCATGCCCACCACCATCTACTACGACGACGACGCCAACCTCCAGCACCTGCAGGGCCAGACCATCGCCGTGATCGGCTACGGATCGCAGGGCCACGCCCACGCGCTCAACGCCATGGAGTCGGGACTCGACGTGGTCGTCGGCCTGCGCCGCGGCTCCAGCTCCTGGGCCGAGGCCGAGGCCGCCGGCCTGCGCGTGCTCGAGGTGCCCGAGGCCGCCAAGGCCGGCGACCTGGTCATGGTCTTGCTGCCCGACGAAGTCCAGGGCACCGTGTACCGGGAGCAGATCGCGCCGAACCTCGAGGCCGGCAACGCGCTGCTCTTCGCGCACGGCTTCAACGTCCACTTCCATCAGGTCCAACCGTCCGACGACGTCGACGTGTTCATGGTCGCGCCCAAGGGCCCGGGGCACCTGGTGCGCCGCACCTACACCGAAGGCGGCGGCGTCCCCTGCCTCCTGGCCGTGCACGTCGATGCCACCGGCACGGCCATGCAGCGCGGCCTGGCCTACGCCAAGGCGATCGGTGGCACCCGTGGCGGCGTGCTGCTCACGACCTTCAAGGAAGAGACCGAGACCGACCTGTTCGGCGAGCAATCGGTCCTGTGCGGTGGCGTCACCGCGCTGATGCAGGCGGGCTTCGAGACCCTGGTCGAGGCCGGCTACCAGCCCGAGATCGCGTACTTCGAGTGCGTGCACGAGATGAAGCTGATCGTCGACCTCATCTACGAGGGCGGCTTCGAGCGCATGCGCTACTCGGTCTCGAACACGGCCGAGTACGGCGACTACGTGACGGGGCCGAAGATGGTCACCGACGAGACGCGCGCAGCGATGCGCGAGGTGCTGCGCGACATCCAGACCGGCACCTTCGCGCGCGAGTTCCTGCTCGAGAACCAGGCCGGCCAACCGCGTCTGAAGTCGCAGCGCCGTGCGACGGGGGAGACGCAGCTGGCCGAGGTCGGGGCGCGACTACGGACGATGATGCCGTTCATCGCCCAGAAGAAGGGCTGAGCGCACGGCGCGCAGCGGCCCCCGCCACGCCCCACCCGGCAACGCGCCGGTCGGCTCGGCTTCGCCGAGCTTCTCCCATGGAGGACCCCATGGCGCACGTCCGCATCTTCGACACCACCCTCCGCGACGGTGAGCAGACGCCCGGCGTCGCGCTCAACACCGCGCAGAAGATCGAGATCGCCAAGCAGCTCGCGCGGCTGAACGTCGACATCATCGAGGCCGGTTTCCCGATCACCAGCCAGGGCGACTTCGACGCGGTACAGCGCATCGCCCGCGAGGTGCGGGGTCCGGTGATCTGCGCGTTGGCGCGGACGGCCGCGGCCGACATCGAGCGCGCCGCCCAGGCGCTCGAGCCGGCCGCCGCGGGGCGCATCCACGTGTTCACGTCGGGTTCGAAGATCCACCTCGAGCACATGCTCCGCAAGAGCGAAGACCAGGTGATCGAGGCCTCGCTGGAGAGCGTGCGCTTGGCGCGCCGCTACGTCGACGACGTCGAGTTCTCGGCGCAGGACTGCACCCGCAGCGAGCTCGACTTCCTGGTGCGCCTCTACGGCGCGGCGATCGAGGCGGGCGCCACCACGCTCAACATCCCCGACACGGTGGGCTACGGCATGCCCGACGAGTACGCCGCGCTCATCCGCACGCTCCGCGAGCGCATCCCCGGGGCCGAGGGCGTGCACTTCAGCACCCACTGCCACGACGACCTCGGACTGGCCGTCGCGAACTCGCTGGCGGCGGTCGGGGCGGGGGCCACGCAGGTCGAGTGCACCATCAACGGCATCGGCGAACGCGCCGGCAACGCCTCGCTCGAAGAGGTGGTGATGGCGCTCGAGACCCGCAAGGACGTGTGGGGCCACCACACCCAGATCGCCACGCGCGAGCTCTACCGCACGTCGCGCATGGTGAGCATGATGACCGGCACGCCGGTGCCGCCGAACAAGGCGGTCGTCGGCGACAACGCGTTCGCGCACGAGTCCGGCATCCACCAAGACGGCGTCATCAAGCACCTCGAGACCTACGAGATCATGTCGGCCGAGACGGTCGGCCGCGACGCGGGCGTGCTCGTGATGGGCAAGCACTCGGGCAGGCGCGCCTTCCGCCGCACGCTCGAGGACCTGGGCTACGGCGAGCTCGAGGACGACAAGGTCAACACGCTCTTCAAGGCGTTCAAGGACCTCACCGACCGCAAGCAGAGCGTCACCAGCGAGGACATCCGCGCCCTCGTCGAGGTCGAGACCGCGCGTGTGCCGCAGACCTACGTGCTCGAGTCCGTGCAGTTCCAGTCCGGCACCAACATGACGCCGGTCGCGACCGTGCGGTTGACGACCGACACCGGCAGCTACGAGGAGGCGGCCACCGGCGACGGTCCCGTCGACGCGGTGTATCACGCGCTCGAGCGCATCGCACAGGTGCCGATCGCGCTGGAGGCCTACGAGATCCGCTCGGTGGGCAGTGGCAAGGACGCCCTGGGCGAGGTGACGGTGCGCGTCTCCAGCGAGGGGCGCTCGGTCCACGGCCGCGGCCTCTCGACCGACGTGGTCGAGGCCTCGGCGCTGGCCTACGTCGACGTGTTGAACAAGCTCGCTGCCGGCGTCGCCCGCCAGACGCCCCCCGTCGCCACGCCGTGACGATCGCCCTCCCGTCGACGCGCGACGCGCTGCGAGGCCGCCGTGTGGAGGTCTACGACACGACCCTGCGCGATGGCACGCAGGGCATCGGCGTCAGCTTCACCAGCGACGACAAGATCGCCGTGGCGCTGCGGCTCGACGCCTTCAAGGTCGACCTCATCGAGGGTGGCTGGCCGGGCTCGAACCCGCGCGACGTCGCCTTCTTCGAGCGCATGCTCGACGTCGAGTTGTCGCACGCGTGCCTGGCCGCCTTCGGCAGCACGCGACGCAAGGACGCGCTGGTCGAGCATGATGCCAACCTGGCGGCGCTCCTGGCGGCACGCACCCCGGTCGTCACGCTCTTCGGCAAGTCCTGGACGCTGCACGTGCGCGAGGCGCTCGGCGCGAGCCTGGACGAGAACGTGGCGATGATCGCCTCGTCGGTGGCCTTCATGCGCGACCAGGGCCGCCGCGTGGTCTACGACGCCGAGCACTTCTACGACGGCTTCGCCGACGACCCGGACTACGCGCTCGCGACGCTGATCGCCGCCGCCGAGGCCGGCGCCGAGCGCCTGGTGCTGTGCGACACCAACGGCGGCCGGCTGCCGGAGGAGATCGCGGCGGCCACCAGCCGTGCGCGTGAGCACCTCGCGGCCGCGGGGGCACGGGTGCCGCTGGGCGTCCATCCGCACAACGACGCCGGGTTGGCCATCGCCAACGCTCTGGCGGCGCTGCGCGAGGGCGCGACGCACGTGCAGGGGACGATCGGCGGCTACGGCGAACGCTGCGGCAACCTCGACCTGCTCGGCCTGCTGCCGACCCTGGTCCTCAAGCTCGGCGCCGACCAGCCGCAACCGCTCACCGAGGCGACGGCGCTCGGTCGCTTCGTCGACGAGCGCGCCAACCTCGCCTCCAACCCGCGCGCGCCCTACGTCGGCGAGGGGGCGTTCGCCCACAAGGGCGGCATCCACGTGTCGGCCGTCAACCGCCGTCCCGAGACCTACGAGCACGTTCCACCGGAGTCGGTCGGCAACACGCGCCGCGTGCTGCTGTCCGACCTGTCGGGTCGCGCCAACCTGGTCGCCAAGGCCGACGAGCTCGGCGACGGCGCCCTCGCCGACGAGGCCGCGACGCTGGTCGGTCGCCTGAAGGAGCTCGAGCACCTCGGTTACGCGTTCGAGGGTGCCGAGGCGTCGTTCCATCTGGTGGCGCGCAAGGTCCGCGGCGATCACCGCCCGTACTTCACCTTGCACGGCTACACCGTGATGATCGACAAGCGCGACGGCGACGGCGGGCCGCGCTGCGAGGCCAACGTTCGGGTGCAGGTGGGCGACGTCTTCGAGCACACGGCGGCCGACGGGGACGGCCCCGTCAACGCGCTCGACCGGGCCCTGCGCAAGGCGCTCGAGGGCTTCTACCCGAGCCTGCGCTCGCTCACGCTCACGGACTACAAGGTCCGGGTGCTGGCCGGGCCCGACACGGGGACCGCCAGCGTGGTGCGGGTGCACGTCGAGACCAGCGACGGCGAGCGCACCTGGGGGACCGTCGGTGCCCACACCAACATCATCGACGCGTCGTACCAGGCGCTGCTCGATGCGATCGACTCGAAGCTGCACGCCGACGGGGTGGTGCCGGGCGGTCCGGTCGCCTTCGGTGCGGAGGCTGCGGCCGAGGCGCCCCTTCGAAGCTGAGGCGAAGCGGTCCATCGGCCGACGTTTCGGGCGTGCCAGAGGGTGCTTTCGTGTGGCGCGCCGTTTGACCGTCGGCGCGCCGCGCTGCTATCGTGCCGCCACGGCCGCCTGCCGCCCTCCCGGCGGCCGCCCGTGCCACAGACGGCCTTCGAAGGCCCGACCGCACGCCCCCCCGGGGCCGCGGTCGCGGGCGTCGACGATCCGTCTCCGGAAGGGAGCGCATGCGCCACTACTCCGATATCCGCCACCTCGCGTGGCCCCATGAGCGCGACGCCTGTGGCGTCGGCTTCATCGCGACGTGCCAAGGCACACCCAGCCGCACCGTCTTGGATCACGCCCTGCGGGCGCTGCGCAAGCTGGCCCACCGTGGCGCCGTCTCGGCGGACGGACGCACCGGCGACGGCGCGGGCGTGCTCACGCAGCTGCCGCACGCCCTGCTGCGGCGCGAGCTCGACGCCGCCGGTATCGCGGTGGAGGCCGACGAGGACCTCGCGGTCGGCGTGTTCTTCGTCGCCAACGACGCGCCCTTCGAGCGCATGTACGCCGCGATCGACGCGGAGATCGACGCCAGCCCGCTGCGGCGGCTGATGTGGCGCGACCCACCGCTCGACGATGGCGCCCTGGGTGAGCACGCGCTCGCCAAGCGGCCCATCATCCGACAGGTGCTGGTGGCGCGCCCGCCGGGCCTGGACGGCGCGGGCTTCGAGCGCTTGCTCTACCTGACCCGCAAGCGCATCGAGGCGCGGCTGCGCGACCTCGCCTTGGGGCGCGCCTACGTGCCCTCGTTCTCGAGCCGCACGATCGTCTACAAGGGCCTGATGGTGCCCGACCAGCTCTCGGTCTTCTACCGCGACCTGGCCGACCCCGATTACCGCACCCAGCTCGCGGTCTTCCACCAGCGCTACAGCACCAACACCATGCCGCGCTGGTCGCTGGCGCAGCCGTTCCGCTTCCTGGCGCACAACGGCGAGATCAACACGCTGCAGGGCAACGTCAACTTCATGCGCTCGCGCGAGCCGGTGCTCGAGAGCAGCCTCTTCGGCGAGCACGTCCACGACCTGCTGCCGATCATCGAGCCGGGCGGATCGGACTCGGCCGCGCTCGACAACGCCTTCGAGCTCTTGACGCAGGCGGGCCGCGACCCGCTGCACGCGCTCGCGATGCTCGTCCCCGAGGCGTACGAGGAGCGCGACGACGTCGATCCCGACCTGCGCGCCTTCTACGACTACCACGCCACGCTGATGGAGCCCTGGGACGGCCCGGCGGCGCTGGCGCTCTCCGACGGCCGCTTCGCCGTCGCGGGCCTGGATCGCAACGGTCTGCGCCCGCAGCGCTACTGGATCACCGAGAAGGGGCTCGTGATCGTCGGCTCGGAGGCGGGCCTGGTCGACATCGACGAGCGCGTCGTCGAGCGCGGACGGCTGGGACCCGGCTCGATGCTGGCGGTCGACACGGCCACCGGCCGGGTGCTGACCAACGACGCCGTCAAGCGCGATCTGGCCACCCGGCGGCCGTACCGCGCCTGGGTGGGCGACTACCTGGTCGAAGCGCCCGAGCTCGGCGCCGACGAGGTCGCCGCCCGCGGCTGGGAGCGCGGCGCGCTGACGCGCACGCAGGCCCTGTTCGGGTACTCCAGCGAGGACTACGATCGGATCTTCGAGCCGATGGTGTTCGAGGGCGCGATCCCCTTGGGGTCGATGGGCGACGACACGCCCTTGGCCCTGCTCTCCGAGCAGCCGCAACCGCTCTACCGCTACTTCAAGCAGCGCTTCGCCCAGGTGACCAACCCGCCGATCGACCCGCTGCGCGAGCGCAGCGTGATGTCGCTCCACACGGTGATCGGTCCGCGCGGACCGCTGCTCGAGGAGGCGCCGCTCTCCGCCCGGGTGCTGCGCTTCGACTCGCCGGTGATCGACGAGGCGCGCTTCGCCTGGCTCAAGGAGCAGGGCGCGTTCCGTCCGCTCAGCCTGTCGACCGTGTTCCCGGTCGCGGACGGTCCGGAGGCGCTGGCCACGGCGCTCGAGGAGGTCTGCGACCGGGCCGTGTCGGCGGTCCACGCGGGTCACGGCATCCTGATCCTGTCGGACCGGGACGTCGGCTCCGAACACGCCCCGATCCCGATGCTGCTCGCGGCGTCGGCGGTGCATCAACGTCTGTTGCAGGCCGGCTTGCGCACGCGCACCGCCCTGGTGTGCGACACGGGCGAGCCGCGCGAAGACCACCACATCGCCTGCTTGGTGAGCTACGGCGTCGCGTTGGTCCACCCTTACCTGGCGTTCGCCACCGCGCGCGACGTCGTCCTGCAGGCCAAGCACGTGCCGGCGGGCTTCGACGCCGCCAGGGCGGTGCCGAACTACGTCGCCGCGCTCGAGAAGGGCGTGCTCAAGATCATGTCGAAGATGGGCATCTCGGCGATCTCGTCGTACCGCGGGGCGCAGGTCTTCGAGGCGGTCGGGGTCGACGCTGACGTGATCGAACGCTGCTTCACCGGCACGACCAGCCGCATCGGCGGCGTGGGCCTCGAGGCGATCGCCACCGACGCGTTGCGTCAGCACGCCGAGGCCTTCGGCGAGCACACCGCCCTGCAGGACCGCGGCCTCTACCGGTTCCGCAAGGCGGGCGAGTACCACGCACTCAACCCGCTCGTCTTCAAGGCGCTCCACAAGGCGGTGCGCACCTCGGACGACGCCGCCTTCGACGAGTACGCCCGCCTGGTGGACGAGAGGGCGCCGATCACCCTGCGCGACCTCCTCGAGACGGTGCCGGCCGGCCCGGTGGTTCCCTTGGACGAGGTGGAGGACGTCGCGACGATCGTCCGGCGCTTCTCGACCCAGGCCATGAGCCACGGCGCCGTGTCGCGCGAGACGCACGAGACGCTGGCGGTCGCGATGAACCGCCTCGGGGCTCAGAGCAACTCCGGCGAGGGCGGCGAGGACGAGGCGAGGTTCCGGCCCTACGAGCGCGACATGCCCGAGATGTCGAAGGGCGGCTGGTTCCCCAAGCGCGGCGACCACGGCAACAGCGCCATCAAGCAGGTCGCCTCCGGGCGCTTCGGCGTGACGGCGGAGTACCTGGTGTCGGCGCGCGAGATCGAGATCAAGATGGCGCAGGGCTCGAAGCCGGGTGAGGGCGGCCAGATCCCCGGCCACAAGGTCGACGCCGACATCGCCCGCATCCGCCGCAGCGTGCCGGGCGTGACGCTGATCTCGCCGCCACCGCATCACGACATCTACTCGATCGAGGACCTGGCGCAGCTGATCTACGACCTCAAGCGCGTCAACGCCGAGGCGCGGGTGTGCGTGAAGTTGGTGGCGACCTCCGGTGTCGGCACGATCGCGGCGGGCGTCGCGAAGGGCTACGCCGACGTGATCCAGGTGTCGGGTCACGACGGCGGCACCGGCGCGTCACCGCTCTCCAGCGTCAAGCACGCCGGCGTCCCGTGGGAGCTCGGGCTCGCCGAGACGCAGCAGGTGCTGGTCGAGAACGGCCTGCGCGAGCGCGTGCTGCTGCGCGTCGATGGTGGGCTCAAGACCGGGCGCGACGTGGTGGTGGCGGCGCTGCTCGGCGCCGAGGCCTTCGGCTTCGGGACCGCGGCGCTGGTGGCGACGGGCTGCGCCATGATCCGTCAGTGCCACTTGAACACCTGCCCCGTCGGGATCGCCACGCAGCGTGAGGACCTGCGCGCCAAGTACCAGGGGGAGCCCGAGCACGTGGTGCGCTTCATGACCTACGTCGCGCAGCAGGTGCGGCTGCTGATGTCGCGCCTGGGCGTGCGTTCGCTCGACGAGCTGATCGGTCGCGTGGACCTGTTGCGCCCCCGCGAGGTGACGCTGCCGAAAGCTGCGCGCGTCGATCTGAGCGCGCTCCTGCGCGACCCCGACCCCAGCGGCACGGTCGCCCGTCGCCGCATGCAGCCGCGCAACAAGCGCCCCGAGCGCGAGCCGCTCGACGAGCAACTCGTGCGCGACGCCGCGCCAGCGCTGGAGCGCGGCGAGTGCGTGGAGCGCGGCTACGCGATCAGCAACCGCGACCGCTCGCTCGGCGCCGCCCTGGCGGGGGCGGTGGCCCGCCTCCACGGCGACGCCGGGCTCGCACCCGGGACGGTCCGTTTCCGCTTCCGGGGCACCGCCGGCCAGAGCTTCGGCGCGTTCGTGGTGCGCGGGATCCGGCTCGAGCTCGTGGGCGAGGCGCAGGACTACGTCGGCAAGAGCATGTCGGGCGGCGAGCTGGTGATCCGCCCGGCGCGGGGCGGCCCGCCCAGCGAACGCAGCGTGATCATCGGGAACACCGTGCTCTACGGCGCCACCGGCGGCGCGCTCTTCGCGGCCGGCCAGGCGGGCGAGCGCCTCGGCGTCCGCAACTCGGGTGCGCTGGCGGTCGTCGAGGGGTGCGGAGACCACGGCTGCGAGTACATGACGGGCGGCGTCGTCGCCGTGCTCGGCGTGACCGGTCGGAACTTCGGCGCGGGCATGTCGGGTGGTCTGGCGTACGTCTGGGACCCGTCCGGGCGACTGCCCGGGCGGCTGAACCCAGGCATGGTCGCGTTGGAGTCGCTCGCTGGCGTCGGCGCCGAGCACATCGAGCTCTACCGGGAGCTGGTCGAGCGGCACGTCGCGCTCACGGGTTCGGCCCACGCCAGGCGGCTGCTCGAGGTGTGGCCGCGGACGGTGGCGAGTACGTGGCTGGTCGCGCCGCGCCCCGCGAGCGAGGACGTCGATGCGCAGCCGCTCGCGAGCAGCGCCGTGGCCGAGCGCGCGCTCGAACGCCTCCGTGACGCCGGCGACGCGCCGGCGGTGTTCACCCGCGACTGAGCGTCAGTGCAAGCAGTGCACGACGCCGTCGAGGGCCGCGACCACGAGCGCGTCTCCGATCGGCAACGGCCCCGCCTGGATCGGGGCGTGGCTCACCTGATGTCGGCCGGCGGGACGCCCGCTGGTGGCGTCGAAGGCGAGCACGGCGCCGCCTTCGGTCGCCACGTACACCACGCCCGCCGCGACGACCGGCGGCGCCGTCACGGGCGCCGTCAGGTCCGCGTTCCAGGCGTCGTCACCGCTCTTCAGCGTGAGCGCGTGCAGCCGCTCGCCCCACGAGGCCACGTAGACGTGCCCACCGGCCGCCGCCGGCGGCGCCCACACCTCGCCCTCGAGGTCGTAGCTCCAGCGGACGTCGTGCGTCGCGATGTCGAACGCGTGGAGCTCGCCGCTGCGCGCCGTGAGCAGCAAGACGCCGTCGACGGCCACGGGTGGCGCGACGCTCGGCCCCACCTCGACCTTGAAGCGCCGGACGCCGCGCTGTAGGTCGACCGCATGGAGCCAGCCGTCGTCGTCGAACACGAAGGCGTGGCCGCGGTGCAGGCACGCGGCCGTCGCCAGGGCGCGCCCCGCGTCGAAGCGCCAGCGCGGCCGGGCCTGTTCGTCCCAGCGCTCCACGCGGCCATCGCGGCACGTCACCACGAGGTCGCTGCCGAGCCGGGCGATCCCCACCGCATCGACGTCGTCGCGCGTCCAGACGGGGCGTCCCTGGGGCCATGCGAGCGCCGTCACGACACCGTCTCGCGTCGCGACGACCAAGCGCTCGTGCGCGAAGAGCGGCGCCGTGACGACCTCGTCGCTGAGCGCGAAGCGGGCGGTGACGCTGCCGTCGGAGGGATGCAGGATGGCGAGCTGGTCGCTGCGCTGACCGACGGCGATCCAACCAGCCGCGGCGCCGAGGCCGGCCGGCCACTGGGGTCCCTCGTCCAGCTGACGCTGCCAGCGCAGCTGCAACGGCCGCGTCGTCGCGGGCCCCCCGGGGTAGGTGCCGCGCAGGCCGGGCCCGGCTCGCGGGGACTCGGGTGCGCGCACGTGGTGCGCGCTCCGCAACGCGCGCAGGCGGGCGGCGACCGCCGCGGCCGAGGCGGGCCGATCCTCGGGCCGCTTGGCGAGGAGCCCGTCGACGAGCTCGCCGAGCGCGATCGGCACCAGCGGGGCGAGTTCCGTGACCGGCGTGGGGTTGCCGTAGACGTGCTGGTACAGGACGGCTTGGTCGTTGTCGGCGTCGAACGGCGCGCGCCCGGTGAGCGTGCGGTAGAGGACGGCGCCGAAGGCGTAGAGGTCGACCGCCGAGCCGATCGGTGCGCCGCCCGTGGCCTGTTCGGGCGCCATGTACTGCGGCGTGCCGAGCGTGAACCCGGTGCGGGTGAGCTCGCGCGACGACTCGGTCAGCCGCACCAGCCCGAAGTCCATCACCTTGGGATGGCCGCCGCGCGTCAACAGGATGTTGCGCGGCGTGAGGTCGCGGTGGACCATGCCGAGGCGGTGCACGTAATCGAGCGCGTCCGCCACGGTGATCGCGGCGGCGAGGAGCGCCTCGACGGCCTCCGTGTCGCCGTCGTACGGTCCGAGGTCGGTGATCGGACCGCCCTCGACGAGCTCCATCGCGAAGTAGACGTGTTCGCCCTGACCGAGGTCGTAGATGGCCACGATGCCGGGATGGTTGAAGCGCGCCAGCGCGCGGATCTCACGGCGGAAGCGCTCGGCGTCGGTCTCGGTCAGGTGCGGTCTGAGGACCTTGAGCGCGACGGTGCGCTCCAGGCGCCGGTCGTGGGCCCGGAACACGTGCGCCATGCCGCCCTGGCCGAGTGGGCCCAGAACGTCGTAGCGGTCGTCGATGACCTCGCCGGGTTGGAACATGGGGGCGTCAGCCGTCGTCGAGCGACTTCAGCAGCTCCGGGTCGACCTGCCCTGACTCCACGGCGCGGTTGAGCATGGCGATGCCGAGGCGCACGACTTCCGACTTCGAGATCAGGCGCTCGGGGTTCGACAGCTGGTAGGCGGTCTTCGTGATGAGCGAATCCTGCTCCTCGCTGATCACCACCTGCAGACGCTTGCTCTTGTCGCGCTTCGGCACGATGGGCCCTCCTGGTGAGGCATCATCGTAGCATGTGCGTGTCGAGCGCGTGACGCTTCGTGTTGACACACATCACGATGCTTCTTACACTAGACATGCGCATCATGTGTAAATGCCACATGGTAGGCGCGAGGGGGGCGTACCGGATGGACCGCGCGCGAGAGACCATGCACATCGAAGGCGGCCGCTCGCTGCACGGAACGCTGGGCGTCCACACCGCCAAGAACTCCGCCCTGTACCTGATCCTGGCGAGCCTGCTCAGCGACGAGCCGCTCGTGCTGCTCGACGTGCCGCGGCTCGCCGACGTCCTCGTCGAGCTCGAGCTGCTCGAGCACCTCGGCGCCGAGGTGCGCTGGGAGGGTCGCGAGCTGCGGCTCCACGCCCGCGAGGTGCAGCGCAACAGCGCGCCGTACGCGCTGGTGAGCCGCATGCGGGCCAGCTTCGTCGCGATGGGTGCGCTCCTGGCCCGCACGGGCGAGGCGCGCATCTCGATGCCCGGTGGCTGCGCCTTCGGACCTCGCCCCGTCGATCGCCACCTCACGGCGTTCCGAGCCCTCGGCATCGAGGTCGACGAGAGCGGCGGGGCCTTCGCTGCCCGTCGCACCGGCCCGGTCCAGGGCACCGTCGCGTTCGAGGCCCCCACCGTCGGCGGCACGCAGAACGTGCTCCTGGCATCCGCCCTGGGCGAGGGCGACGTCACCATCGAGAACGCCGCCCTCGAGCCGGAGGTCGCCGACCTCGCTGCCCTGCTCAACGCCATGGGAGGGCGCGTCGAGGGCGCCGGCACCCCGGTGATCCAGGTCCAGGGCGTGCCGCGCCTCCACGGCGCCACCTTCCGACCCATCCCCGACCGGATCGAGGCCGGCACCTTCATGCTCGCCGTGGCGGCGACGCGCGGCGACGTCGTGCTGCGCGACCTCCGCCCCACGCACGTCCAGGCGGTGCTCGACGCCCTCTCGCAGACCGGCGTGCGCGTCGTGGTCGAGAGCCCGGAGAGCGTCCGCATCGACGCCACCGGCGACCTGAACGCCACCGACGTCACGGCCACGGAGTACCCGGGCGTGCCGACCGACCTGCAGGCACCGTTCGGCGCGTACCTCGCGACGCTCCCCGGCGTGAGCGTGGTCCGCGACCGCGTCTACCCGGACCGGTACACGCACGTCGCGGAGCTGCAGCGCATGGGCGCGTCGCTGGAGCTGACCGATCGCACGCTGGTGATCCGCGGCGGTCAGCCACTGCACGGCGCCGCCGTCCACGCCGCCGACATCAGGGCCGGCGGTGCGCTGGTGGTGGCGGCGCTGGCAGCACGCGGCACCTCGCAGGTGAGCGGCGTGGAGTTCATCGACCGCGGTTACGAGCGCTTGGCGTCCCGGCTCGGCTCGCTCGGCGCCTCCGTCTCGCTCGAACGCGTCGGCGACTCCACTGCGGGGGCGTCCGTCGCGGGCGGGTCCGCTGTGGACGCATCCTCGGTGGACGCGTCCGGCCGAGGCGCTGGGAGCGCGAGCGGCGCGGGCGGGAACGCGGCCGTCTCGGTGACGCGGACCGACTGAGCCTCGGCAGCGCCGACGCGCTCGGTGTCGTCGGGCGACGACGGCAGCTCGGACTCATCGATCAACTCGACCTCGGCCGCCGGCCGCACGGTCATCGTCGGCAGCGCCACCGTCACGTACCTGGCGGGTGGATCGTCGGCCGGGGGCGGATCGTCCCCTACCGTCGCCGCCGCGGCGCGGCGCATGGGGCGCATCCGCAGCACCAAGCCTGCGAGCGCCAGGGCGATGCCTGCGCCCATCAACCACACCCACGCCAGGCTGCCAGGCGCGATGCCGCCGGCGATGTCCACGCGCGGCAACTCGCCCCGCGCCAACGCCGCCGCCCGCTCCGCTGAATCGCCAGGGAACACGTCGACCACCGGTGTCTGCTGCTGATCCGAGCTGAACGCCCACGGCGACGGTTCGCGGCTGAGGGGTCGCCAGCCGTCGGCACGAAACGGGTCGTACACGCCGCTCACCGCGTAGAGGCGGGCCTCTTGCTCGGGCCGCGCGAACGGTGTCAACACGGTGATCGTGGTCCCGTCGACGACGGCCTCGACGGGAACGGCTGCGGCCAGATCGACGACGCCGTCGGCGGCGGCCTCCCACGCCCATGCCCCGTCACCGGTCACCCGGATCGCGACCTGCCACCCCGTGCCGAGCGGCATCGCCAGCCCCGAACCCGGCAGCAACGCCTCGGCCCCACCCTCGGCGCTGTCGATGTAGACCTCGAGGATCGGTTGCGTGATCCCGAGCGCGAGTCCGCCGCTGCCGTCGATGGCGCCCAAGGTGAGCGCGATGCGCACGGGGTCGCCCGCGAGCAGCGTGACGTCGACCAGGTCGTACCAGGACGGGTCGGCGAAGCGCGGTCCGGTCGGCGGGCGCAGGCTGCCGTCACCGAAGGCGTCGCCCGACTGCGCCGCCGCAGCGCTCGCTGCCAGGGCGCAGCACAGCGCCAACGCGCGCAGGAGCGGCCGAAGGCGGCGGCCACGAGCGGCGGTCACGGCGCCCATCAGACGGCGTTCCGTTCGTTGGCGAGGCCGAGCAGGGCGGCGGCCAGGCGCACCGAATCGTGCTGAGCGTGGCGGCCGCCGTCGACGAGCGCGACCGGCAGCAGCCGGATGCCCGCCTCGCGGAAGCGGTCGGGCTCGACCACCACGACGTCGGCGAACTCCTCGGCGTACGCCGCCAGGCGCTCCTCGTCGATCGGCTCGTCGTTGACGATCACCACCTCGGGATAGCGACCGAGGTGGTCGTGGAGCGCCTGCACGTGCTCCCAGGCGCTCATGCCGGTCGTCTCGCCGTCTTCGGTCATGATGTTGCAGACGTACACGAGGCGGGCGCTCGAGCGCCGCAGCGCCTCCCCGACGTCGGGCACGAGCACAGGAGGCAGCGTCGAGGTGTAGAGGCTGCCGGGTCCCAGGACCACCAAGGTCGCGGCCTCGATCGCGTCCAGCACCTCGGGCAGGGCATCGGGGGCGGTTGGGACGATACGGACCTCCGCAATGGCGCCGCCGCCATCGTGCGCGTGGCGCTCGCCTTCGATCTCGCGCCCGTCGCGCTTGCGCACGTGCAGCGCGATGGGCCGCGCCGTGGCGGGGTAGACGGCGCCGCCGAGATCGAGCATGCGGTTGGCGGTTCGCAAGGCGTCGCCGAAGTCGCCCTCGATCTCCGTCAGCGTCGTCAGGAACAGGTTCCCGAAGGTGTGGCCCTGGAGCTCGGCGCCGCGTTCGAAGCGGTAGTCGAGGAGCCGGCCGAGGGCGACCTCGTCGTTCGACAGCGCCGCCAGGCAGTCCACCAGATCGCCAGGTGCCGGCATGTCGAAGGCCTCGCGCAGCCGCCCCGACGAGCCGCCGTCGTCGCTGACGGCCACGATGGCGGTCAGGTTCGACGTGGCGCCGCGCACGCCGCGCAGCAAGCGCGACAGGCCGGTGCCGCCGCCGAGCGCGACGATGCGCGGCCCCTTGGCGCGTTGCAGCCGGTCGTAGAGGTGCGCAGCGGCCTCCCTCGGCTCCGGGAGCCAGTGCGACAGCAGCGAGCGGTTCAGGCGCCCCACGGCGCCGGCCGCCAGCCACACGCCGGTCACCAGCGTCGCCAGGGCGACCCAGCCGCCCACGCGTGGCCACGATCCGGACGCCAGCACCGCCTCGATCGGCTCGCTGGCGGCCCCCCGCTCGTCGCCGAGCAACCAGACCGCCAGCACCGCCATACCGAGCGCGAACACCACGCCACCGGCCACCGCCAGGACGATGTGGCGCTTCACGCCCATGCCGGGTGCCAGCCAGTAGCGCAGCGTCGTGCGGCGACGCCGCGCTCGTACCTGCCCCCCGCTCACGGCAGTCCGCGTGCGAACGCGTCCGGGGGGCGACACGCCACGACCGCGTCCGCCCACACGGCGATGGCGACCTCGCCGACCTGCCCGATCAGGCGCCCGGGACAGATCAGCACGCTCGGCTCGCTGCGATCGTCGAACACGGCGGCGCTGCCCGCGACCTCGCCTTCTCGGTACGGTCGAGCGGGGGCAGCGACGCGCAACGGCGTCGGCGTGCCCTCGCCCTGCAGGACGATCCAGCGCTGGCCGTCGTGGCGTATGTGGGCGACGTGGCCGGCGAGCTCGACCCGGAACGTCGGCGCCTCGCCCGGCTCGAACAACGCCTCCCACGACGTCGGCATGAGGAAGCCGATGTCGATCTCGATGCATGCCCGCGGCGACTCGGCGCCGTGCGGCACCACCACGGCCTCGCGCGCGTGGCCGGCGAGCAGCAGCCCAGCCACGGCATCGGCCCCCTCGCGGGCGCTCCAGCACCCCACCCGCACGCGGACGTACTGCAGACCGTCGGTCATGGCGAACTCGTTGAACGCCGGGAAGCCGGCGTCGCGCAGCGTCGCCGCGGTGTTCTGCGCTTCGCGCAGATCGCGCAGCGCCACCGTCTGCACCGCCCAGCCGCCGTTCTGTCCCGCCGCGACACCGACGAGCCACATGGCGAGAAGCCAGGCCGCGACGCGCAGCCGGGCCGTCACGGCGTCGCCCGCGCTGGCGTCGCCCGCGCTGGCGTCGCCCCGGCCGCGCTCCGGACCAAGGCGCCGAAGTTCTCGAGCACGCGCAGTCCGACCGCCTGGCTCTTCTCCGGATGGAACTGGGTCGCGTGCAGCCCACCGAGCGAGACCGCGCTCAGGAAGCGTGTCGTGCCGTAGCGCGTCTCGGCACCCATCGGAACGCTGCCCGCAGGGAACGTGACGTAGTAGGAGTTGGCGAAGTAGACGAACGCGCCGGCCGCCACACCGTCGAGGAGCGGCGAGGCGCCCAACGGCCAGATCTGGTTCCAGCCCATCTGCGGCACGCTGACGCCCTCGGCCGGGAAGCGCCGCACCTCGGCGTCGAGGACGCTCAGGCCAGCCACGCCCGGGGCCTCTTCGGAGCCGCGCGTGAGCAGCTGGAGCCCGATGCAGATCCCGAGGAACGGCCTGCCGTGCGCGATGTGCTCGGCGACGACGGGGGCGAAGCCGGAACGCTCGAAGGAGCGCATCACCTGGCCGAAGTGTCCCTGGCCAGGGAGCACCAACGCGTCGGACTCACGCGCCACGCCGGGATCGGCGCTGCGCAGCACGGGCACGCCGGCGGCGAGCAGCGCCTTCTCGACGCTGTGCAGGTTACCCGCTCCGTAATCGATCAGGACGACTCGCACGGTGCTCAGAGCGTCCCCTTGGTGCTCGGCAGCGTGTCGTGCGTGGTCCGGGTCGCCCGTTGGAGCGCCCGGGCCAACGCCTTGATCGCCGCCTCGCAGACGTGGTGCGCCTCGCCCATCGCGAGGATCCTGACGTGCAGCGTCGCGTGGGAGTGGTTCGTGAAGCCACGCAGCCACTCGCGCAGGTGGTACGCGGAGAAACCGTTCACGCTGCCCGGCACGTCCTCGGGCTCGAAGGCGAGGAACGCTCGGCCCGACAGGTCGAGGACGACCTGGACCAGCGTCTCGTCCATCGGGACGATCACGTCGGCGTAGCGCTCGATCCCGTGCGCGTCGCCCAGTGCGGTGCGGAGCGCTTGGCCCAGGGTGATGCCGACGTCTTCGGCGAGGTGGTGGACGTCGACGTGCAGGTCGCCGGTGGCGCGCACCTCGAGCCCCAGGCGGCCGTGGCGGATCAGCTGATCGAGCAGGTGGTCGATGAAGCCATGGCCCGTCGCCGCAGACCCCCCGGAGCCGTCG
The DNA here is from genome assembly GCA_007695125.1 of Trueperaceae bacterium. GTDB lineage: Bacteria > Deinococcota > Deinococci > Deinococcales > Trueperaceae > CSSed10-48. Next base: position 17,861 of record REEJ01000207.1, read on the forward strand.
AGGTCGAGCTCGACGAGCACGTCGGTCTCATTGGTGATGCGGTGCACGCTGGCTCTGCGGTGCTCAGGCATGGCTCTCCTCGGTTCTCTCAGGCGCCGCGGCCGGCGCGCCAGCCGCGCCCGGCTGCGCCGCGAGCGCGGTCAGCGCCGTGAGCGCGGCGACGAGCGCGTCGTTCTCGTCAGGCGTCCCGATGCTCACGCGCAGGCAGCCGGCCAGGCCGGGCAGGTGGTCTTGGCGCCGCACCACGATCCCGCGCGCGAGCAGCGCGCCGTGGAGGGCGGCCGCGTCGCCGACGCGCACGAGCAAGAAGTTCGTCACCGAGGGGAACACCTCGATGCCGGGCAGGTCCCGCAGGGCGGCGCCGACGCGCTCGCGTTCGGCGACGATCAGGTCGACACGCGAGCGCACGTACGCCGGGTCCTCGAGCACGGTCTCGACCAGCGCCGCCTGCAGCGCGGACACGGTGAACGGCAGCACGGCCTTGCGCAGGTGGACTGCCAGGTCGGGAGCGGCGAGCGCGTATCCCAGCCGGACCCCGCCCATTGCGAAGGCCTTGGAGAACGTCCGCAGCGACACGGTGTTGGGCACGTCGCGAACGACGCTGGAGAAGTCGCTGGCGGCGAAGGGGCCGTAGGCCTCGTCGATCACCGTCAGCCACCCGTTCGCTCCGGCGCGCGCCAGCGTCCAGACGTCCTCCGCGCTCACCGCGTTCCCGGTGGGCGCCATCGGCGCCGCCAGGAAGTGCACGCCGTCGCCCTGGTCGAGTTCGCTCAGGAGTGCCTCGAGCGGGAGCGCGAAGCCCGCTGCCAGCGGCACCTCGCGCAGTTCGGCGTTCAGGAGCCGGGCCTGCAACGCGTAGAGGGAGAACGACGGGGCGACGCTCAGGACGCGTCGACCGAGGCCGGCGGCGATCACGATCGCTTGGATGAGGACGTTGGAACCGTTCGTCACCACGACGCCCTCGACCGGCCAGCGCTCGAGCTCGGCGATCCGCTCGGCGACGCCGTCGGCGTGCATGGCCGGGTAGCGGTGCAGCTCGGCGCGAGCGACGCGCTCCAAGGCGCGCGAGCGCAGGGGCTCCGGGAGGTCCCATGGGCTCTCGTTCTGGTCGAGTTTCACGGCCGCGTCGAGCGCCTTGAAGCGGTACGCGGGGAGCGCCTCGACATCGGGTCGGATCGCCATGCGCGCCATGCTACCGCACCCTCGGGCACGCTCCGGGTGCCCTGTGGGAGCCCTCGTGCGCGATCCGCTCCGACGCCTCCGACGCTTCGATCGTCGTCACTGGCTGCGTCGGCGCGCCTCGGCCAGGAACGGCTCGGCGGTCTGCGCGAGCTCGGGCGCGAGGTCGACCGCCCGTTCGAAGCTCGCGACGGCGGCCACGAAGCGAGCGACGCCGTACTCGGCCAGGCCCAGGTTGAAGTGGGCCTGGGCGTTGTCGGGGTTGCGCGCGACGGCGGCCTGCAGCGCCTCGAGCGCCAGGTCGAGGCGACCGAGCTGGAGGTGCGCGAAACCCAGGTTGGAGAGCAGGATGTCGTTGTCGCCGAGCTGCGCGCGAGCGTCGCCATAGGCACCGATGGCGCCGCGCGAGTCGCCTGCGCGCTGCAGCGCGTAGCCCTGGTAGAAGGCCAGCAGGCCGGCGTCGGTGACCTCGCGCGCGTTGGCGAAGCTCGTCGCGGCCGTGGTCCACTCGCCCGTCTCGAGCGCCGACAGCCCCTGCTCGAACGCCACGGCGGCGTCGCCCTCGAGAGACAGGGCTTCGTCGTCACCGATGATGCGCGCTTGCTGCTCGAGCACGCTGAGGGCGCGGTTGGCGAGGCCGAGACCGGGCTCGTCGACCACGACGTCCTCGAGCACCGAGCGAGCCTCCGACACGCGGCCGACCCGGCCGAGAGCGATGCCGTAGTAGGTGCGGACGATGGGGTCGCGTTCACCGGCCTCCACCAGCGGCGTGAGCGTCGCCAACGCCTGGCGCGCACGACCCGAGGCGAGCTGGAGTTCCACCAGGCGCAGCACGAGGGCCTCGTCGTCGCCGATCGCCTCCGCCAACAGGGCCTCGGCCTCGTCGAGCCTGCCCGCGCGACCGAGCACGGTCGCCAAGGCCTCGGTGGCGGTGACGTTCGCTGGATCGACGGCGATCACCTCGCGCAGGATGCTCTCGGCGCGTTCGAGGTCGCCGGCGGCGACCTGGAGGTCGGCCTCGGCGATCGCCAACGTCGTGCTGTCGGGGTAGCGCTCCCGACCCTCTTGGACGAAGGCGAGCGCCTGGGGGCCGACGGCATCCGGCAACCCAGCGGCCAGCGCGTAGGTGGCAGGGGCGCGGCCGATGGGGTCGGCGACGGCCTGCTGGAGCAGCGCCAACGCGCCGCGAGGATCGCCGGAGCCGAGCACGTCGTCGAGCAGCGCCCGTTGGATGGTGAGCGAGTCGGGGACGCGTTCCGCCGCGCGCCGCAGCGCTTGCAGGCGGCGCTGCGGGTCGGTCTGCAGCGTCGCGTACGCCAAGTGGGCGTCGACGAGCCGGGGAGCGGCGGCGAGCGAGCGCTCGAGGAGCGCTGCGCGCTCGGCGGGATCGGTGGTGAGACCAGCCAACCCGGCCAAGGCCTGGGCGTGGTTCGGGTTGATCGCCAGGGCGGCACGGAAGGCGTCTTCCGCAGCGGCTGCGTCGCCGAGAGCGGCGCGCACCACGCCCTCGACCACACGCACCTCGGCCACCTCGGGAGCCAGCTCCGAGGCCTCGCCGACGAGTCGGAGCGCGAACGCCTCGTCGCCCTCGAGCAGCGCCACGCGGGCGGTCTCGGCGCGCAGCCAGGCGCTGTCGGGGTCGAGCTCGAGTGCCGCGCGCATGTCGTCCAGGCGCACCCCGGGAAGCCGCGCGCTGGCCACCGACAGTGGACCGAGCGACGGCAGCGACGGGGCCGTCGTGAGCGCGCCGCGCACCTGCCCCAGCTCGGCCGGCGGCAGGGTGACGTCGGCGCGGCGCAGCGCCGTCTCGGTCAAGGAGCGCCATAACGCGCTCAGGTCGGTCACGTTGCCGGTCAGCGTCTCGATGCGATCGTCGTCGCCCACCACCACCACCAGCTCGACCTCGAGCCGGGTCTGGCCGACGATGCGGCCGAGGACGATGGCGTCGGCCCGGAACAGCCGCTGGGCGGCGGCGATCGGGTCGACGCCGGCCTGGTTGGCTCGTTGCACGACGACCAGCGCGTCGCCCACCGGCGGGGCGTAGAGGCCGTCGACCTGGTTGATCGCGCGCTGGATGGCGCTGGCGCTGGCCAGGCCGAGCGAGTCGACCGAGCGGCTGGCATCGAACGGGAACACGACCACGCGGGTCGGCGCACCCTGTGCGAGCGCGCTCGCCGAGACCATGAAGAGCGTGAGGGCCGCGACGAGGGCGGCGCTGAGGTGGCGTAGCATCGAGCGAGTGTACCGCGGAGGCAGTGAGAACGCTGAGGCGCGTGCTGGTGGGGTCTCAGGGCCTGTCGTCGGACGCTTCGACGGCGGCGTCGCCGGACGTGTCGGCGTCGGCCGTCGCCGGGGCGGGGGTGTGGGCGGCCAGCGTGCGCGGGGGCAGGGTGAAGGCGCCGGGCAGCAACGCGGCGACGGTCGTCGCGACCACGGCCGCTCCGTCGAGGCTCACCAGCCACACCCGCGCCTCGTCGTCGAACTCGCTCAACACCTGTCGGCAGGCGCCGCATGGCGCGGCCGGAGGCGCGGTGTCGGTGACGACGACCAACGCGTCGAAACGGCGCTCACCGGCGCTCGCCATCGCCTGGATGGCGGACTGCTCTGCGCAGCGGGCCAACCCGTACGAGGCGTTCTCGACGTTGGCGCCGGCGAAGACCCGCCCATCGACGGTGCGGAGCGCCGCGCCGACGCGGAAACCCGAGTAGGGCGCGTAGGCGTTGCGCCAGGCCTCCCTCGCCGCATCCAGCAACGCAGCGGGGGGCGTGCTGGCGCGTGCGTCGGCACTCACGCCAACCACCCGCGCAGCCGATCGAGGAGCGCCGGTCCCATGCTCAGCAGGCCGACCAGCACGGCGGTCACGGCGCACACGAGCACGGCGCCCGCGGCCGCGTCCTTGGCGGCGCCCACCAGCGCGTTCGAGTCGGGGTGCAGCGCGTCCGCCAGGCGCTCGAGCGCGGTGTTGAGCAGCTCACTGCCGATCACCAGGGCGCAGCACAGGGCGACGATGGCCGTCCCGGTCCCGAGCCACAGGCTGAGCGCGAGCGCGGCCACCGCCACGGCCACCTGGATCCGCAGGTTTCGCTCCTCGGCGAACGAGCGGGCGATGCCGCGAGCGGCCCCTGCGGCGGCGCGTCCGAGGCCGCCGCGCGGCGTGCGGCGCTGCGCCCCGGTCACGCCCGGGCCTCGGGCTTCACGGGGACGACCGCGAGCTCGAGCGCGCGCGCCTGGGCGGCCTCGAAACGCGCCCAGGCGGCACGGTCGGGGTGGTCGAAGCCGAGCAGGTGCAGCAGGCCGTGTGCGGCGAGCACGACGACCTCATGCCAGGGCGCGTGCCCGTGGTTGCGCGCCTGCCGGGCGGCCGTGTCGAGGCTGATGACGACGTCGCCGAGGGCCGGGACCGCGGGCATGCCGACGTCGTCGGGCTCGTGCAGTGGATAGGACAGCACGTCGGTCGGTCCCTCCACCCCGCGGTGGGCGGCGTTCATGGCGGCGATGGTCTCGTCGTTCACCAGCACGATCGTCACCTCGCGTCCCGCCGCGCCGAGTTCGGCGCCGAGCGCCGCCAGCGCGCGTCGCACCGGTTCACGCCGCCGGAAGCGGCCGGTCTCGTCGAGGATCTCGACCGTCACGGCGTAACCCCTTGATCTCCTCGGCGCTCGGATAGCTGATGCGCCTATGCAGCACGGCCGTCAGCATGCGCTCGAAGGTGTTGGCGATGACCTCCACGTCGCGGAGGTTGAGCGGGCTCTGCGAGAGCTGGTCGTCTTGCAGGCGCTGGTCGAACAGTCGGTCGATCAGGGCGCGGATGCTCCCTTGCGTCGGCTCGGTCAGCGTGCGCGAGGCGGACTCGACCGCGTCGGCGAGCAGCAGCACCGCCGTCTCCTTCGAGCGCGGTCGGGGCCCCGGGTAGCGGAAGTTGAGCTCGCTGATGCTGCCGGCGTCCTCGAGCGCGCGCTTGTAGAAGTACGCCAACACCGTCGTGCCGTGGTGCTCCATCACGAACGGCTCGAGCTCGCGTGGCAAGCGGTACTCGCGCAACAGCTCGACACCGTCGCGAACGTGGCTGGTGATGATCAGGTAGGAGAGGTGCGGGCTCACGTGGTCGTGCGGGTTCTCGCCGCTGAACTGGTTCTCGACGAAGAAGTGTGGGCGCCGCATCTTGCCGACGTCGTGGTAGAGCGCGCCAACGCGTGCGAGCAGGGCGTTTCCGCCGATGGCGAGCACCGCCTGCTCGACCAGGTTGGCGATGATCTGCGAATGCTGGTACGAGCCTGGCGCCTCGAGCAGCAGGCGTTGCAGGAGCGGGTGGCTCGGGCTCGACAGCTCGAGGAGCCGGAAGTCGGTCAGGAAGCCGACACCGCTCTCGGCGATGGGCAGCAGTCCGAGCGCCAACACGCCCGCGACCACCCCGGCGGCGACGAAGATCCCGAAGGCCGTCGCGGCCGCGATGGGTGAGAGGCCGCCGCCGATGAGCACCATGGCGAGGAGCGCCGTGCCGCTGGCCAAGCCGCCGAGGGTCCCGGCGAGCAAGACGCCGGCACGGTTGCGCACCAAGCGCACGCTGGCCACAGCCGCTGCCGAGCCGGCCGCGGCGGCGACGAGCGTGAGCAGAGGCGTGGCGGGCAGGAGCACCGCGGTCGCGACGGTGACCCACACGGCCCACAACACGCCCGTGACCTCGTCGATCAGCACGGCCACGAGCAGGGGGACGACGAGGATGAACACGAAGCTGGGTGAGAGCGTGAAGGCCATGCGCTGCAGGACCAGCAGTGCCAGCGTGACGCCGAAGATGAACGTGACCTGCCGCGGCGTGAGCCGACCCGCCAAGTGCTCGACCGCGTAGCGCCCCGGCAGCGCCAGCAGCAGCGCCAGGATGAGGCTACCGAGCGCGACCAGCACGGTGCGGCTGAGCGCGTCGATCTGCGGCGAGTACAGGCCGGCCGCCTCGAGCGTGCGGAGGTGCTCGTCGGTCAGCGTCTCACCCTCGCGCACCACCACTTGCCCCGCGTCGAGCTGCTGCATCCGCATGGGTACGGCGGCGGCCGCGCCGGCGCGGGCCGCCTCGGTGAGGCGTTCGTTCGGTGTCGCCGTGGCCACCAGGCGGCGCTCGAGCAGCACCCGCACTTCGCGCTGGCGCTCGGCCGGCGCCGCCTCCACCGCGGCGTCGATCACGGCGTCGAGTTGCTCGCCGCGCACGCCCGCCGGCGAGCCGTACCGCAGCGCCAGCACCTCCACGCTGGTCTCCGGCAGCCCGACGCCCGCGAGGGAGCCGAGCACGACCTGCTGCAGCGTCGGGTCGACGGAGTAGATCGTGGGCACCTGATCACGTGCCAGTTGGCGTTCACGCTCGGTCGCGATGCGGTCGGGGACGAGCAGGTCGACCGGCGTCACGTACGCCTGGGGGCTCGGATCGCCGATCACGAGGAGGGCCGTGCGGCGCTCGGCGTACACGGAGTACACCAGCAGCGCGAGCGTGACGACGACGGCGAATGCAGCGAGCGCCTCGCGCACCCGATGCCGTCGGGGCGCGACCTCAGCCTTCACGTTCGTAGGCGCGGATGATCCGCGCGACCAAGGGGTGGCGCACCACATCGCCGTCGTCGAACATGACGAACGTCAGGCCCTCGATGTCGGCGAGGATGCGCTCGGCCACCTTCAAGCCACTCTCGACGTTGCCTGGCAGGTCGACCTGCGTGCGGTCGCCCGTGACCACCACCCGGCTGTTGAAGCCCATACGCGTCAGGAACATCTTCATCTGCTCGGGCGTCGTGTTCTGGGCCTCGTCGAGGATGATGAAGGCGTCGTTGAGCGTACGGCCGCGCATGAACGCGAGCGGCGCGACCTCGATGGTGCCCGTCTCCAGCAGCTGATCGACGCGATCCGGTGGGAGCATGTCGTACAGGGCGTCGTACAAGGGGCGCAGGTAGGGATCGATCTTCGCCTGCAGGTCGCCGGGGAGGAAGCCGAGCCGCTCGCCGGCTTCGACCGCTGGGCGCGTCAGGATCACGCGCTTGACCTGGCGGGTGGTCAACGCCTGGACGGCCATCGCCACCGCCAGGTAGGTCTTGCCGGTGCCGGCGGGACCGACCCCGAACGTGATGGGGTGGTCGCGGATGGCGTGCACGTAGCGCCTCTGGTTGACGGTCTTCGGCTTGGTGCGGCCTGGCAGGCCGCTACCGCGGTCGTCCTCGCCACCGTCCTCGGTGGCATCGAAGCGGTGCAGGTCGCCGTGGACGATCTCGGCCGCGTGCACCTCGCCGCCCGAGCGGATCGTGGCGAGCAGCGAGCGGAACGTGCGCTCGGCCTCCGCCACCGCGTCGGCCTCGCCGCTGAGGCGGACCTCGTCGCCGCGAGCCACGACCTTGGCGCTCAGGCGGGCACGCAGCGCGCGCAGTTGCTCGTCGTTCTGTCCGAACAGGCGCAGCGCCTCGTTCGGGCTCCGTAGTTTCAGCGTGACGCTGGTCGCGATGGCTTCCTCCGGCCCCGGTAGGCGACTGGGCCACTCAGCACCATGTGCCACATGATCCCCTTCCGGAAGGACTGGGCGTCGAGCGCCACGAGGTCACGAGCCTGCATGCGCGCGACTTCGCGCGAGCGCCGATCCGAGCCACTCAGGCGGGGTCGCACCCGCTCGACCTCGAGCGCCGGCGCGTCGTCGCTGAGGCTGGCGCGGGAGGCCGTGCGATCCTTCCACGGCGCGGACGGCTTCGCGCGACCCTTCGGGAAGGGGTCGCGCGGCGGTCGCGGCGCACGTGGCGCGGCGTTGGCGCGCGGGTCCGGGATCGCCGAGGCCATCGGTGCGGGGGTGGCGATGGTGCGCGCGGCGGAGGAGCTGGTGCCAGCGCTGGAACGACCACCGTCGGTCGCGTCGCGCACGCGCCGCCGTGCCTCGTCGAGGCGCTTGGCGAGCTCCGCGAAGGGATCGTCGTCGCCTTGGTTCCGGGGCGACGTCCGGCTCGCCTCGGTGGACTCGCCGGACTCGCGCTGCCGCCCGCCGCCTCGCCTGCCGCGGCCCCGCCGCCCGCCGGCCGGCCGGCCTGACCGCCCGCGCCCGGCGGTCGGCCTGGCGCACCGGACCGACCCTGTCCGGGCGGTGGGGCACCGGTCCGACCGCGTTGCTGCAGGCGGTTCAGCAGGGGCAACCCGATGAACACGATGAACAGCAGCAAGGCGAAGAGGTCGTCGAAGCTCACCGTTGGATCACGAGTCCTCGCCGTCCGTGGCCTTGGCGATGTTCTTGCGCATGTCGGTGTCGGACTCGATGTTGCGCAGGTTGTAGTAATCCATCACGCCGAGGTTGCCGGCCTCGAACGCCTTGGCGATGGCGAGCGGCACCTGAGCCTCGGCCTCGACGACCTTCGCCCGCATGGCCTCGACGTGGGCGCGGTTCTCCTGCTCGGCAGCGACCGCCATGGCGCGCCGTTCCTCGGCCTTGGCCTGGGCGACGCGCTTGTCGGCCTCGGCCTGGTCGGTCTGCAGCTCGGCGCCGATGTTGCGGCCGACGTTCACGTCGGCGATGTCGATCGACAGGATCTCGAACGCCGTGCCGGCGTCGAGGCCCTTGGAGAGAACCGTCTTGGAGATCACGTCGGGGTTCTCGAGCACCTTCTTGTGCGAATCGGTCGAGCCGATCGACGACACGATGCCTTCGCCGACACGCGCGATGATCGTCTCTTCGCCGGCACCGCCGACGAGCCGCTCGAGGTTCGCGCGCACGGTGACGCGCGCCGTGCTGATCAGCTCGATGCCGTCCTTCGCGACCGCCGAGACGTTCGGGGTCTGGATCACGCGCGGGTTGACCGACACCTTCACGGCGTCGAGGACGTCACGACCCGCCAGGTCGATGGCGGCGGCGCGATCGAAGGGGAGGGCGATGCGCGCCTTGTCGGCTGCGATCAGGGCGTCGACGACGCGGTCGACGTTACCGCCGGCCAGGAAGTGCGCCTCGAGCTGGTCTTGCGAGACGTCGATGCCGGCCTTGTCGGCCTTGATGAGCGGCAGGATGATCCGGTGCGGAGGGACGCGCCGCAGCCGCATCGCGACCAGGCTGATGAGCGACACCTTGACGCCGGCCGCGACCGCGGAGACCCACAGGCCGACGGGTACGACGGTGAAGAGGATGAGGAAGAAGAGGACGACCGCGCCGGCGATCAACAGGATTCCGATGTCCATGTGCTGATGTGCTCCTTCTTGAGACGAGGCTCAGGTTGTGGCGTTCGCTCGTTCGTCCGAGGCACTCGCCTCGGCGGTCGCTGCTCGCACGGTGACACGGTTTCCCTCGACGTGCAAGACCTTGATCGAGGTGCCGTGAGAGATGAAGTCGCCTTGGGTCACGACGTCGACCCGGTCGTCGCCGAAACGGGCGACGCCGGCGGGCCTGAGATCGGTGAGGGCGACGCCCGTCGAGCCGATCAGGTCGGCCCGTTCGCGGTAGCGGCCGGGTTCGACGATCCCGTCGTCCGTGCTCGAGCGCCCGATGCGGGTGTGCAAGCGCAGCCGTTGCGCGAAGCGGCTGTTGGGCAAGAACCACAGCATCAACGCCAGCAGCACGCCACCGAACACGCCGCTGTAGCCGAGCACGAACACCCAGCTCTCCTGGAAGATGCGGAACACGGCGAAGGCGAGCACACCGATGCCGAGGACACCGGCGACGCCGAAGCCTGGCAAGATGAGCGCCTCCACCGCCAACAAGACGACCCCGACCAGTATCAGGAGCACGTCCCAGATGCCCGACGGCGTGGCCACCACCGCCGTGAGCGCGAGGAGCGACAAGGCGAGCAGGCCGACAGCGCCGGGGATGCCGAAGCCGGGCGTGAAGAACTCGATCACGAGGCCACCGATCCCCAGGACGAGGAGCAGGCCGGCCACGATCGGCAACGCCAGGATGCCGCCGAGGCGCTCGGTCAGGTTCGGCTCGAGCCGTTCGACGCGGGCGCCGCCGTAGCCGAACAGCTCGAGGGCGTCGCCGATCGAGCGCGCCTCGACGTCGGCGATGTCGTACTCGACGGCCTGCGACGCCGTGAGCGTCAGCAGCTCGTTGCTGGTGGAGAGCCCGGGTATCTCGATGCGCTCGTCGACCATCGCCTCCGCGATGCGCGGGTCGCGCCCGCGCGCCTCCGCCACCGAACGGAACTCGCCGCGGAACGCGCTCGTGAACTTCTCGTCGACCGGCGCGATGCCCGTCGGCGTGACCTGGATCGGCAGCGCGGCGCCGATGGCCGAGCCTGGCAACATCGCCAGCTGCTCGGTCGCCATCGCGATCAGGGCGCCCGCCGAGAAGGCGTTGCGCACCACCGCCATCGTCGGCAGCTCGGTGCGGTTGAGGATGTCGTCGACGATCCGTTGCATGGCAGGCACGGCGCCGCCGGGGGTGTCGATCACGAAGAGCAGCGCCAACGGCCGCTCGCGGTTCGCCCGATCGATGCGCGAGCGCACGAACTGAGCCGTCGCGCTGGTGATCTCGGTTTCGATCGGGATGATCCACACCGTGTTGCTCGGCGCCTGGTTCTGCGCCGACGCTCGAGGTGTCAGCGACGCCCATGACATCGCCGCCATGAGGAGCGCCGCCACGCCGAGCCCGAAAAGTGAGGGTTTCATGACGTGCAGGACGCGTTTCACCCCTTGAGTCTAGCACGCCCCCCGGTGCCTCCGACCGTCTGGTACGACCCGGTCCCAGCGCGGCGACGCCCGGTGCTTGGCAGCCACTGGAAGACCGTGGTAGCCTCCTTCCTCGGGCGTGAGGGCGTATAGCTCAGTTGGTAGAGCGGCGGTCTCCAAAACCGTAGGTCCCGGGTTCAAGTCCTGGTGCGCCCGCCACCGATCGCAGGCCGGTCGACCACGCGTCGACCGGCCTGCGACGTTTCGTTCGTGGGAGCGGTGCTGTCCAGGTGCGCCCGCCCACCGGCGCCCCCGCCCCCACCACCGTGCCGCCCGAGCCGCCGCGCCGCCAGGCGTAGCCCTCGGCCGCGCCACCAGCCGCGTTCGCGAGTCGGTGCGCGCACGGCCGGCATTCCGATATGATTGGTCGGGATTCGTTCGCGGCCTCCCCCCGAGGCCGCGTGGACAGACTGATCGAGAGGACACGCCATGGACCAGACGACGCGACACGTCACCGAACCGACCCCCGTCGACGCGCGCAGCGTCGCCGACCCACAACAGCGCATGACGTTCAGCTCCGCCGGAGCCGAGAAGGCCGCTGAGCTGTTGGCGAAGCAGTCGTCGGACGCCGCAGCCATCAGGGTGTTCGTCAAGTCGGGCGGCTGCAGCGGCTACTCCTACGGCATGGCGATCGACGACGTCGCCCGCGAAGGCGACCGCGTGTTCGTCGATCGCGGCGTGCGCCTGATGGTCGACGTGCGCAGCTGGGAACTGCTGCGCGGCAGCGAGGTCGACTACGTCGAGAACATGATGGGTGGTGGCTTCTCCGTCACCAATCCGAACGCCACGAGCGCATGCGGTTGCGGCCACAGCTTCCGCACCGATGGTCGCGCGGCGCCCGACGGCGAGGGCAGCGCGAGCTGCCACTGAGCGGGGGCGGCTGCCCCCGACGACGCTCGGGCGCGGCCTGCTCGGTGTCGACGCGTCACCAACACGTGAGTGCGCGCCGCCCGGTCACCGGGCGGCGCGCACGCACGTGATCGTGGGAGCGCTCAGGCCTGCGGCACCTGGTAGCGCAGGATCGGTCGCCGGGCCGCGCCGACCTCGTCGAGTCGCCTGACCGGCGTGTTCCGCGGCGCGTCGTGAGCGAGGGAGGGGTCGCGCTGTGCGTCGCGCAACACCTGCCCCAGCACCGCGGCGTAGGCGTCGAGCGTCTCGATCGACTCCGTCTCCGTCGGCTCGACCATCATGGCCTCACGCACGACCAGCGGGAAGTACACGGTCATCGGATGGACGCCGTAATCGAGGAGCATCTTGGCCAGGTCGAGCGTCTTGAGGCCGTCGGGCGGCCGAGCGACGAACTCGTGCATGTTCACGCGGTCGAACGCGATCTGGTAGCCCGCCTCGCGCATGCGCACGCGCAGGTAGTTCGCGTTCAGCACCGCCATGGTGCTCACCCGCCGCAGACCCTCCAGGCCGAGCGTGCGGATGTAGGCCCAGGCGCGCACCAGGTTGCCGACGTTGCCGTAGTGGGAACGCAGCCGCCCGATGGCGGTCGGCCGTTGCCCTTCGGCGCCGACGCTGCCGTCGTCACGGCGCACCAGCAGCGGCGCCGGCAGGTACGGCGCCAGGTGCGCCTTGACGCCGACGGGTCCCGTACCCGGCCCGCCGCCGCCGTGCGGGGTGGTGAACGTCTTGTGCAGGTTCAGGTGCACGACGTCGAAACCCATGTCGCCCGGCCGCGCCCGGCCCACGATGGCGTTGAGGTTCGCGCCGTCGTAGTAGAGCTGCGCGCCTACGGCGTGGGCGGCCTCGGCGATCGCCAGGATGCGTGTCTCGAACAGGCCCAGCGTGTTCGGGTTGGTCAGCATGACGGCCGCGACGTTGGGACCGAGCGCCGCGCGGAACGCGTCGAGGTCGACCTCGCCGTCGGGCCCGGTGGGCACCTCGACGACGTCGTAGCCGGCCATGGAGGCGGTGGCCGGGTTCGTGCCGTGCGCACCGTCGGGGCAGATGACCACGCGGCGCTGTTCGCCCTCGCCCTTCGCCTCGTGATAGGCGCGGATCATCAGGATGCCCGCCAGTTCGCCGTGCGCACCGGCGGCGGGTTGCAGGCTGACCGTGTCCATGCCGGTGATGCTGGCGAGGTCGTCCTGCAGCTCGGCGAGGACGGTCAGCACGCCCTGCGCGCTCGCCTCGTCCTGGTACGGGTGCACGTCCTGGAAGCGCTTGGCGACCTCTTCGTGCACCTTCGGGTTGTACTTCATCGTGCACGAGCCGAGGGGGTAGACGTTGCCGTCGATCGAGAACTGCCGGTGTGCGAGCTGCGTGTAGTGGCGCACCAGGTCGAGCTCGGCCACCTCGGGGAGCCCGGGTGGCTGCGCGCGCAGGTGCTCCTCGCCCAACAGCTCTGCCATCGGCGCCCCGTCCACGACGGGCGGCCTGGCGGCGCGGCGTCCCGGGGCGGCGCGCTCGAAGATCAGCGGGAAGCTCGCGTCGCGAAAGCGGTCGGCCGCGTCGACGCCGACGGGTGGGTGCTGCGAGGGGCTCACGCCGTCACCTCCTGGCGGGACGACTCGAGCACGCCCAGGTCGCTCAGCGCGCTCAACAACGCGGCGATGTCGTCGTCGCTGGTGCGCTCGGTGGTGGCGAGCGTCACGGCGAAGCCGAGCCCGAACGCCTCCGGCACGCTCACGCCGGCGCGGATCCCACGTTCGGACAGCGCCCGCCGCAGCGTCGCGGGGTCACGATCGATGCACAGCACGAACTCGTTGAAGAAGCGTGCGCCCGTGCGGACGTCGCCGCCCGCCGCGCGCAGCGCGTCGGCCAGCTGGTGGGCGCGGCGCACGCTCCCCTCGGCCATCTCGCGCAGCCCCTGTGGACCGAGCGCGGCCATGTTGATCGTCGCCATCAGCGCCGTCAGTTGGTGGTTCGAGCAGATGTTCGACTTCGCCTTGCTGCGGCGGATGTGCTGCTCGCGAGCCTGCAGCGTCAGGACGAACGCACGCTTGCCGTCGACGTCGGTGGTCTGGCCCACGAGACGGCCCGGCAGCTGCCGCAGCAGCGGCTCGCTGACGACCATGAAGCCGAAGCTCGGGCCGCCGAAGCCGACGGGGTTCCCGAGCGTCTGACCGTCGCCGACCGCGATGTCGGCGCCGATCTCGCCGGGGCTGGCGAGCACCGCCAGGGAGAGCGGATCGACCGCGGCGACGAAGAGCGCCCCCGCGCCGTGCGCGGCGTCGGCGAGCGAGCGCATCGGCTCGAGCGTGCCGACGAAGCTGGGGTTCTGCGCGATGACGCACGCGACCTCGCTCGACACGTCCGGCACCGGGGTGGTGAGGTCCTCGAGCTCGATCACCTCGAGCGCGATGCCGAGCGGCCACAGGTAGGTCTGCAACACCTCGATCGTCTCGGGGTGCACGCCGCGTGAGACGAGCACCGTCTCGCGCTTCGTCTGCCGCACCGCGAGCAGCGCCGCCTCGGCGACGGCCGAGGCGCCGTCGTACATCGATGCGTTCGACGCCGGCAAGCCGGTGAGCTCGCACATCATGGTCTGGTACTCGAAGGTCGCCTGCAGGATGCCTTGCGAGACCTCGGGCTGATACGGCGTGTAGGCGGTTACGAACTCGCTCTGGAAGGCCAGGTGCGGCGTCACGGAGGGGATGAAGTGCGCACGCAGGCCGCCGCCGAGGAAGTCGGGACCGGTCGTGCGGTCGAGCGCCGCGAGCTCGTCGACGCGCTTGAGCAGCGCCGTCTCGTCGAGCGGCGCGCTCAGCTCGATCGGCGGGTTGCGGAGCGCCTCGGGCACGTCGGCGAACAGCGTCTCGACGTCGTCGACGCCGATCGCTGCCAGCGCGCGGCGGACGTCGTCGTCGGAGTGCGGTACGTACGGCATGCTCAGTCGGCCTCCGCCACGGCCTCGTAACCGGCCGCATCGAGCAGGCCGTCCCATGCCGACGGATCGTCGACGCGAAGCTTGAACAACCAGCCCCCCTCGTAGGGCGCCGCGTTGATGGCCTCAGGTGCGTCCTCCAAGCCCTCGTTGACGGCCACGACCTCGCCGGCCAGCGGGGCGTAGATGTCGGAGGCCGTCTTCACGGACTCGACGACCGCGATCGCCTCGCCTGCTGCCACCTGGCGGCCGACGTCGGGCAACTCGACGAACACCACGTCGCCGAGCTGGTCTTGGGCGAAGTCGCTGATGCCGACGGTGACGACACCGTCGTCGGGCGCACTGGCCCACTCGTGCGAGCGTACGTAGCGCAGGCTGTCTGGCGTATGCATGGATGCTCTCCTCGGAGTCTCAGCGTACCCGGCTCAACGGCCGTAGAACGGGGGCACGACGACGGTTGCGCGCACGGCCTGGCCGCGGATCAGGACCTGGACCACGCTGCCGGGTTCGGCGTGGCTCGTGCGCACCCAGGCCATGGCGATCGCCTCGCGCGTCAGCGGGGACAGGGTGCCTGAGGTCACCTCGCCGAGCGGCGTACCGCGTTCGTCGGTCACCTCGTACCCCTGGCGCGCGATGCCGCGTCCGTCGAGGCGCAGGCCGACCAAGCGCTTCCCGGGCTCCACGCCCCACATCGCCTCGCGGCCGAAGAAGGGCTTGTCCTTGACCACCCACGCGAACGGCGTGGCCAGCGGGTTGGTGTCGGGACCGAGCTCGTGGCCGTAGAGCGGGAAGCCGGCCTCGAGCCGCAGCGTGTCGCGCGCACCCAGTCCGCAGGGCGCGGCGCCGGCCTCGACGACCAGGTCCCACACCGCGACGGCGTCGGCCGGCGCGACGAAGGCCTCGAAACCGTCCTCGCCGGTGTAGCCCGTTCGGGCGAGGCGCACCGGGCAGCCGCCGACGTGCACGTCGACCGTCTGGTTCTTGCGAACGGCCGCGAGGTCGCTGTTCGAGAGCCGTTCCAGGAGCAGCGCGGCACCCGGTCCCTGGATCGCGATCAGCGCCCAGCGCTCCGACTCGTCCTCGATCACGACGTCGAAGCCCTCCGAGAGGCGGCGCAGCTGGCCATCGACCACGTCGACGTTGCCGGCGTTGGCGACGACCAGGAAGTCGTCGTCCGCGTCGCGGTAGAGGTAGAGATCGTCGACCAACCCGCCCTGGTCGTTCGGCAGCATCGAGTACTGGCCACGGCCCACGCGCAGCTTGCCTGCGTCGTTGAGCGTGCTCCAACGCAGGAACGGCACCGCTTCGGCGCCGCGCACACGCAACTCGCCCATGTGGCTCACGTCGAACACGCCGACGTCTTGGCGGACGGCCAGATGTTCATGGTTGATGCCGCTCGGGTACTGGATCGGCATCGCCCAACCGGCGAAGTCGACGATCCGCGCACCGAGGGCCTCGTGGGCTTCGTAGAGCGGTGTCCGTTGCATCGATAACGACGATAGCACGCAGGGGAGGGCGCTCCTGACGCGTTCCGGACGCGTGTCGGATGCCGGGCGGCGGTACACCGGGGAGCGCTGGGTCAGCCGCGCGTGTTCGCGGTCGCGGTCGCCCGGTCGCGCTCACGCGCGTGGCGGCGCCGCAGCCACGAGGCCAGCGTCAGGCTGAGCGCGAAGAGCCCGAGCGCCGGCACCAGCGTCATGAGGTCGACAGAGAGGGTCGTGTCGCGGAGGTTGCCCTCGACCGACGCGCCCGCGAGCACCGCCGAGGTCATGGTCAGCGCGTTGCCGACGGCGATGCCGGCCAGGAAGATGGGGAAGCGGATGCGCATCAGGCCGGCTGGCAGGTTGACGGCGTCCGCGTGCAAGTACATCAGCCCGCCAGCGGCGACGCTCGCGAAGGCGTTGCGGCGCAGCATGCCCAGGAACGACCAGCGTTCCGGCAGCGCCTTGGCGAGCCGCGGCGACCCGAGGAGCCGACCGATCCCGTACCCGATCGAGGCCGACGCGAGGGTGCCCGCGAGCGCGAGCACCACGCCGGGAAACACGCCCAGGACGAACCCTGACGCCAGGTTCACGATCGTGATCGGTACCAGCAGCACGGGCCGGGCCAGGTACAGCGCCAACACCCCAACCGCCGCCCAAGGGTGGGCGGCGATCTGCTCGATCCCGACCAACAGGAAATCGAGCGGACCCAGGTCGGCTTGGCGGGCGCCGTACCAGAACGCGACGAGCACGACCGCCCACACCCCGATCGCGGTCGCACGAAGCACGGCGCGCGTTCGGCGCGAGCGCTCGCCGATGATCGTGTCGGGTGTCGGCATCGCTCGCTCGGGCCCCCGCCGTCAGTCGTTCACGTCGGCCGGCCGCAAGGGCCGCGACGCGCGCTCTCGCCGGCTCTGCACGTCCAGGACGACTGAGTGCACGACGTAGAAGGCCACGTAGGTCAACGAGGCGTAGGCGAGGCCGCTCCGCAACGGGCCCGCCTCGACCAACAACGCGGCCAACGCTGTCGCACCCCACACGCTCCCCAAGACGAGGTGGAGCGTGCGTCCGCGGGGCAGGCGAGTGACGTACAGGAACCGGACGCCCGTGAAGACGAGCAGACTGAGGCCGACGACCAGCGCCGTCGTGAACGCGGGCGTGAAGTCGAGGAGGAAGGCGTAGAACACCACGACGTTCCAGTACGACGGGAACCCCACGAAGAAGCCCTCGTCGCTCTGCTTCGCGGTGGTCCGTGAGAACCCGTACGCGGAGCTGAACGCCAGGAGCGTGGCGAACGCCGTGACCGGCTGCAGCAGCAACTCGGCGTGGATGAGGAACAGGAGCGGCAGGAACACGTATGACACGAAGTCGATGACGTTGTCGAGCAACGAGCCATCGATGTTCGGGACGGTCTGAGCGACGCGATGCTTGCGGGCCAGGGCGCCGTCGGTGGCGTCGATCACCACCGTGATCGCCAGCGCGATGAGCGCCCACTCGTAGCGACTGTCGAGGATCCACTGCACGGCTAGGACCACGAAGAACAGGGTCGACGTCGTGTAGAGGTGAACGAGGTAGCCGCGGGCTGTGGAAGAGGACATGGATCTCCTGTGCGAGCGGATCTTGACGATCGCGCCGACGGCTGCAGCGCCGTCGTGCGTCGCGATCCGTCAGGATAGCCGGGATCGGCCCGTGCGGGCGTCGGCTCGGACCGCATGACCCTACCGTGACGGCTGCTGGTCATGGCGCACATGGCGAGGTGCTGGTCTCCGGAGCGCCGTTCGGCACGTGACACCGACCAGCACCCGCCGTGGATTAGAAGCGCTGGGCGACGGTGGTAAACTCGCAGCCATGAGCGTCGATGCCGTCGAGCCACGCATCCTCAGCTGTTTCGCTGCCGTGGTCGCACCGTGACGACGCCCGAGGCAGTCTCGGCGTCGGCCCGCGCTGCCGCGTACGCCGTGCGCGACCTGACCGCCGACGACGTCGGCGCGTACCGGGCGCTGCGCGACCACTCCTTCGGCTTCCCCGACAATGCGGAGACCGACGCTGCCTTCCGCGAGCGCATGCCCTCGACGATCGGCGCCTTCGACGGCGCCGGGCGGCTG
>REEJ01000218.1 GCA_007695125.1 Trueperaceae bacterium
CGCCTGGACCTCTGCGAGACCATCGAGGGCGACGACGTTGCCGCAGACCGGACCGCCGGTGGTCTCGACGACACCCGTCTCGCACCCCTCCATCCCACGCGCCAAGGCGACGTTCACGGAGAGCGTCCACACGGCGACGACCACGGCAACGACGGCGAAGCGGCCAGAGACGTGCGACAGCGTATTGAACATGGCGAATCATATATGCGTGTGAGGTCGGCCGCGTCGAGGACCTCGACGCGATCGTCGACGCGCTGGATCGAGCACGTCGGGGGCCGGACATTCGTCGCTGCGGGGCGGCCACACGGGGATTAGACTGCTTGTGGGGATGGAGTCCCCCTCATAACCACCCTCTGGGTTGATGACTCCTACCGGTCTCGCCTGGTAGGGGTCGTGTCATGGATGCTCCCCCGTCGGGTCTGAGACCAGCGGCGACGCGCGTCGTAGCGAGCGCCGACCGACGAGGAGGATGAACGATGGCCACGATCCGAAGCCTTCACGCCCTGGAGATCCTCGATTCGCGCGGGAACCCCACCGTGCGCGTGTTCTGCACCCTCGACGATGGGCTGCGCGTCTCCGCGTCCGTGCCCTCGGGTGCGTCGACCGGCGTGAACGAGGCGGTCGAGCTGCGCGACGATGATCCGCTGAGGTACGCCAGCAAGGGCGTGCGCAAGGCGGTCGAGAACGTGAACCGGCAGATCGGGCCACGCCTCGTGGGCATGGCGCCCACTCGGCAGGCCGAGATCGACGCCCTGATGATCGAGTGGGACGGCACCCCGGACAAGCGGAACCTCGGCGCCAACGCCATCCTCGGCGTCTCCATGGCGGTCGCACGGGCCGCGGCCTCGCCACCAGCGTCGGGGACGAGGGTGGCTTCGCGCCGAACCTGGGCGGCGAGGAAGAGGCCTGCGATCTCATCGTGGCGGCCATCGAGGCCGCCGGGTTGCGCCCGGGCATCGACGTCGCGATCGCGCTCGACCCCGCCGCCAGCTCCTTCTACGTCGACGGAGCGTACGACCTGGCCAAGAGCGGTGCGGGTCGCATGTCGAGCGCCGAGATGACCGACCTCTACGGCCGCTGGGTCGATCGGTACCCGATCGTGTCGATCGAAGACGGGCTCGCCGAGGACGACTGGGGGGGCTTCCGCCACCACATGGCGGCGCTCGGGGAGCGCGTGCAGGTGGTCGGCGACGACCTCTACGTCACGAACGTCGCTCTCATCGAGCGTGGCGTGCGCGAGCGCGCGACGAACGCAGTCCTCATCAAGCTCAACCAGATCGGCACGGTCTCCGAGACCATCGCGGCCATCGAGGCCTGTCGACGTGCCGGTTGGGGCTACGTCATCTCGCACCGGAGCGGCGAGACCGAGGACACGTTCATGGCCGACTTCGCGGTCGCCATGGGCGGCGGTCAGATCAAGACCGGCTCCGCGTGCCGCAGCGAACGCGTCGCCAAGTACAACCGCCTCCTCGAGATCGAAGCCGAGCTCGGGTCCACCGCAGTCTTCTCGAACCCGCTGCGGCGACCGGTGACGACCCTCAGCGAGGGATGACCGTGGCCGGGGTCGAGCCGATCGGGTTCGCGAGCATCCTGCACCCGGGAGCGGAGAAGTCCCGCGAAACGCTGGCGACGTCGGACTGCTTCCGCGACCTGAACCTCGACGCGATCGTCGAGGGCGTCGCCGCCCTGCGCCCCGAAGCGGACGTCGCCTCCCACTTCTGGGCCATCCCGCGCGACCTCGAGACGGTGGTCTACCGCCAGGACGTCATGCGCGACCTCGAGTCCGACGCTGCGTGGCGCGCGGCCGACACGTTCTGCCTACGAATGCGCGACATGCGTGTGCGGTGGCCGCGTGCGGAGGACGACCGGGTGCGCTACCAACGCGCCCGTGGGCTCCTCGACGCGGCCCGCCGGTACGTCGAGGCGGTACGGAACCTCGCGCGCGACCTGGCGGCGGCGAGCCCGGCCTCTGCTGGCGTGCGCGGGCTCCGCGCCTACCTCGACACCTACCTCGGCGGCGAGGCCTTCCGCGCCCTCGAGGCGGAGAGCGGCCGTGTGGCCGACGAGCTGGCCGCCATCCGCTACGTCGTGCGCGTCCGTGGCGATCGCGTGAGCGTCCAGCCGTACACCGACGAGAGCGAGGCGACGCCGATCGTCGAGCGCGTGTTCGAGCGGTTCCGCGGCGCCGCCACCCGGAACCGCTGCGAGAAGGTCGTTCGCGACGGGGGGATGAACCACGTCCAGGCGCAGATCGTGGAGCGCGTCGCCGGCTTGCACCCCGCCACCTTCGATGCGCTCGAAGCGTTCGGCACGCGCCACGATGGGTTCATCGACCCCGTGCTGGAACGTTTCGAGCGCGAGGTCCCGTTCTGCCTGGCGTACATGGCGTACCTCGCTCCCTTGCGCGCCGCCGGACTGCCGTTGTGCTACCCGGACATGTCGCCCGAGAGGAAGGACGTGGCTGCACACGACGCCTGCGACCTCGCGCTCGCCGCGAAGCTCGTCGGCCAGCTCGCCGAGGTCGTCCTCAACGACTTCGAACTGCACGGCGCCGAGCGCGTGTTCGTCGTCACCGGCCCGAACCAGGGAGGCAAGACGACCTTCGCCCGCGCGTTCGGCCAACTGCATGTCCTGGGCGCCCTCGGGTGCCCGGTGCCGGCCCGGGAGGCGCGCCTCTACCTGTGCGACCGGGTCGTCACGCACTTCGAGCGCGTTGAGCATGTCGAGACGCTGCGCGGGAAGCTGCACGACGACCTGGTGCGGATCCGCGACGTCCTGGACGCCGCCACCTCCGACAGCATCTTCGTCCTGAACGAGATCTTCTCGTCTGCGACGAGCGCCGACGCGTTGTTGCTCGGTCGCCGCGTCTTGGCGCGGATCTCGGAACTCGACGCGCTCGGTGTCTGCGTGACGTTCCTCGACGAGCTCACCACCTTCGACGAGAAGACGGTGAGCCTCGTTGCCGGGATCGATCCGGCTGACCCGACCGAGCGCACGTTCCGACTCGAACGCCGACCCGCCGACGGGCTGGCGTATGCGCTCGCGATCGCCCGAAAACACCGCGTCACGCGCACGCACCTGCTGCACCGGATCCGGTCGTGAAGGTCCTGCTCTTGAGCCGTGATGCGACGGACGCCCTCGGGTCCGAGCCGCCGCCGCACGCCGACGACGTGGCCCGCGACCTCGAGCTCGACACACTGTGGAACGCCATGGGCGGCGGCGACGAGTTCCTGCGCGACGTCGCACGACACGCGTTGCTGACGGCTACCGCCACCGACCTGGACACGGTTCGCTACCGGCAGGGCGTGCTGGGCGACTGCCTGCGCAATCCCGGGGACGCCCGTGCGTTGTACGCCCTCGCGGTCACCACGCTGGACCGGAAGCGGCGTGGCTGGTTGGGCGTGCTCAGCCGCGCGCCCTCCGCCGTCGTGAACCAGGCGGTCGCCCACCTGCAGATGCTGTTGGAGATGCTCGTCGAGCTGCGCACGATCGCGGACCGGTGCGCGCCCCGGTTCTCCTCCGAGGGGTTCACCGCCCTGTTCGAGCGAGTCCAGCGCGAACTCGACGACGCCTACCTGGAGCGCGTGCAGGCGCAGTTGACCGAACTGCGCCTCCGCCGCGGGACGCTGCTCAGCGCGCGGTTGGGGGACGGCAACGAGGGCGTCGATCACGTGCTGCGCCGTGACGACGGCGGTCAGCGGGCGTGGAAGCGCCTGTTCGCGCGATTGGGGGCGGCGGCGAGCAGCTTCCGCTTGCACCCACGCGACGACGCCGGCGCACGGATCCTGGCGGGCATGGTCAACGAGGGCCTGGAGGATGTCGCCAACGCGCTGGCGGCCTCGGCCGACCACGTCCAGGCCTTCTTCGTGCAGCTGCGCAGCGAACTCGCGTTCTACGTCGGCTGCCTGAACCTGCACGACACGCTGGCGGCCCGTGGGCAAGCGACGTGCCTGCCCGACGCGTCACCCGCCGGCAACCGAGACTTGCGGTTCACCGGCCTGACCGACCCGTGCTTGGCGCTGCACACGAGCGCTGCCGTCGTCGGCAACACGATCGAGGCGGACGGCACGGACCTGATCGTCGTCACCGGCGCCAACCAGGGCGGGAAGACCGTCTTCCTGCGCAGCCTCGGGGTCGCCCAGACGATGATGCAGAGCGGCATGTTCGTCGCCGCCGAGGCGTTCCGCTCGGACGTCTGCAGCGGCCTGTTCACCCACTTCCGGCGCGAAGAAGACCCCAGTATGGCCCACGGCAAGCTCGACGAGGAACTCGCTCGCCTGAGCGCGCTGGCCGATCGCCTGGGGCCGGACGCTTGGCTCCTGTGCAACGAGTCCTTCGCCGCCACCAACCAGCGGGAGGGATCCGAGATCGCACGCCAGGTCGTGTCCGCGCTGCTCGAGCGCCGCGTGCGGATGGCGTTCGTGACCCACCTCACCGAGTTCGCGCTCGAGCTGCACCAACGGAGCGACCCGAGCACGCTGTTCCTCCGAGCCGATCGCCTCCAGGACGGCACCCGAACCTTTCACCTAGTCGCGGCGCCACCGCTGGAGACAGGCTTCGGTGAGGACGTGTACCGCGAGGTGTTCGAGTCCTACCGCTCGGAGGAGCCTTCGTGAAGGCGTCGTCGGTCCTCGGGGCGGTCGCCAGGCCACCGCTGCTCGCGAGGCGGACCGGCGATCCACGCAGCGAGACGACACCCGGTTGATGGGCGTGATCCGCCCGGTGCTTCCAGCCGTGTCGAACACGTGCCACCACGTACCAGGGCTCGAGTTCACGACATCTCGGACTCGGAACGGGTCCACGCTCCCTCCGTCCGCCACCGCCTCCCGGCACGGGCTCGCGAGGTCGGCAACGGGGTGCCGCCCCTACCGGCGTGGATCGTAGGCCTCGGGACGTCCGACAGGTCGCCACAATCGCTCAGAGAACGTTGTCCGGCACCTTGACGTCACCCGCCCGCAACCGCACGGCAGCCATCACCACGAACGCGGCGGCGAAGAGCAGGACCGGCACGGCCATCCGCAGCGCGTACGCGACCCCCTGACCGTCGAGGATCACGCTGCGCAGGCCCTCGATCACCCAGTAGGTCGGCGTGAAGGGCGCCGCCGACTGGGCCCACGCCGGCAGCAGGTCGATCGGCGCGAACGCACCGCCGAGCCCCGAGAACACGGTCACCACCAGCACGTTGAGGGCGTTGAACTGCGAGAAGGTCTTGCACACTGCGAACTCCGCGACGAGCACTCCGACGAGGCACACCGCGAAGGCGGCGAGCAGGACGGCGACGGCGAGCGGCGGTCCCACGATGTCCATCCCGAACAGCACCGTTCCCGTGGCGAACACGATCGTGAGCTGCGCCAGGAGGATCGCGAGGGCCGGCACCGTCTTGCCGATCATGATCTCGGGCATGTCGCCCGCGAGCCGCACGCGATCCCAGGTGTTCCACCCGAACTCGCGGTAGAACTGATCGCCGACGATCCCGAGCAGGAACAGCGCGAACATGACCATCATGCCGGGCAGGGCCTGCTCCGCCCCGGTCGCTCCCGGGTACCCCCGAACCTCGAGCAGCGCGCGGTTCACGGGCACCATGAACGCGAGGAACCCGAGCGGCAGCACCACCATGATCAGGATGGGCGCCAGGTCGGCGCGGTAGAGCAGCAGGTCCTTGCGGACGAGCGAGAGGCTACGCGACAGCATCGACTCGCTCCATATCCGAGCCGTTCGGCTCGGGCGCATGACCGGTCACGGCGAGGTACGCGCTCTCGAGGCTCGCGGGCACGATGCGCACGTTGCGCAGGCGCGTCGCGTCGCCGTCGAGCGCTGCGATGGCGGCCGCTGCGGCGCGGGCAGGGTCCGGTGCGGCGCGTCGGATGCAGGCCCCGTCGCGGTCCCAGCCAGCGAGCACGGGGGCCTCACCGGCGAACTCGAGTTCCGCCGTCGACCGACCGTGCCGCGCGACCACCGAGGCGAGGTCGCCCCGCTCCCGGATCACACCGCCCTCGAGGATCGCGACGCTGGCCCCCATGTCCTCGACCTCGGCCAGGTGGTGGGTCGCGTAGACGACGGCGCATCCGGCTGCGGCGAGGCGCCTCACTGCAGCGAGGAGCTGGCTTCGCGACACGACGTCGGCCCCCACCGTCGGCTCGTCCAGGAAGAGCAGCTTGGCGTCGTGCAACAGCGCGAGGGCCGTGTGCAAGCGCCGCTTCTGCCCACCCGACAGGGTGCCCGCGCGCCGGCTCAGCAGGTCGCGCAGCGACAACTCCTCGGCGACCTCGGCGATCCGCAGGCGTAGCGCGCTGCCCCGGACCCCGTTGAGGCCGCCGAAGCACTCGAGGTTGGCTCGGACGGACAGCGTCGGGTAGATGCCCAGGTCCTGCGGGGCGACACCGATCCGGCTGCGGATGCGGCGCATGTCGCGAAACGCGTCGAGACCGTCGATGCGCACGCAGCCGCCATCAGCCGCGCACAATCCCGACACGATCGAGACCAAAGTGGTCTTGCCCGCGCCGTTGCGTCCGAGCAGACCGCAGATCTCCCCAGGCCGCACGTCGAGGTCGAGCCCCCGCAACACGTCGAGCCGGCCGTACGACTTCCGCAGCGCTCGAACATGCAGCACCCGAGCCTCCCTCTGCCTCTCGGCCAGGCACCTCTGCGACGCTCAGAACCCCATCTCGGCCAACCACGCCGCCAGCACCTGTTGGCGCGTGTCGACGTCATCGCGGCCGTCGTCGTACCGGCCAGCCTCGTGCGCTCCCGTGATCTTGCCGTCGAAGATGAACAGCACCCGCTCGGCCCTGGTCGCCACCCGGACGTCGTGCGTGACCAGCACGATGGTGGTGCCGGTGCGGTGCACGTCCGCGAGCAGGGCCATGATCTCACTGGCCGACGTCGAGTTCAGGGCTCCGGTCGGTTCGTCTCCGAAGATGACCTTCGGATCGCCCATCAGCGCGCGGCAGATCCCGACCCGTTGCAGCTGCCCGCCCGACGCCTGGCCAATGCCGCGCGTCTCCAGCTCCTCGATGCCCGCCATCTTCATCAGCGCCCGGGCCTTCTCGTTGATCTGGAGGGCGCTCAGCGTGCCATCGCGCACGGAGGGCAGGATGACGTTGTCGAGCACGTTCAGGTTCTTCAGCAGGGTGGGCTGCTGGAACACGAAGCCCATCTTCTTCCGGCGCACGTCCGCCAAGGCGTCGTCACTGAGCCGCGCGAGCTCCTCACCGTCGAACACGACGCTGCCGCTGTCCACGCTGTCCATGCCGCTGAGCGCGAACAGCAGCGTGGTCTTGCCCGAACCCGACGGGCCCATGATCGCAACGAACTCACCTGCGCCGATGTCGACGGAGACGCCGTCGAGGACGTTGCGCCTCTCCCTACCGACGCCGAAGGACTTGACGATGGTGTCACTGACGATGATCGGTTCCATGGCTCACTCCCGGATGCTCTCGGAGACTTGGATCGTGCCTGCGTCCAACGTTCCGAACACCGTGGCCAACAGCACCGAGAGAGCCATCAGCGCGGGAGCGATCAGATACGCCTCGAGCGGGTTGACGACGAACGCGAACGACGAGGCTCCGAACGCGCCGATCACCGCTCCAGCCAGGGACTCCCCGAGCGTGTTCGCCAGGAGCGTACCGAGCACGACCCCGACGGCGAGCACGAACACCGAACGCACCAGGTACTGCGCCTTGATGTCCGACGCCGTGAACCCGATCGACTTCAGCACGGCGATCGCGTAGCGATCCTTGGCGATCAGCATGCGCATGAACAGCAACGTGATCAGCGCCGAGATGACCAGCGAGATGCCGACGGCCGCGTACGAAGCCGTCCCGACGGCGCGGATGGTGGGTCCGTAGGTCTGCGCGACGAAGTCGTCCATCGCCGAGACCTTGGCGAAGTCGAACCGGGCGCCGTACTGCGCGGCCTTCTCGCTCGCCAGGGAGGCATCCGTGAGCTCGGCGCCGACCACGCTCCACATGGTGGCCGCCACATCGTCGCTGAAGGTGGCCTTGGCCGTCTTGCCGCCGTTGGTCACGTCCGAGTAGATCCCGCTCACCGTGAGATCCCTGGCGTGCCCCCCGACCATCACCTGGAGGACGTCCCCCACGCCCGTCCCCAGGTCACCGGCGCTCAGCGCCGAGAGCGCGATGTCGTGGTCGCCGGTGGGAGCGCGCCCAGAGGCGTAGGTCAAGGGGAAGACCGAGTGGTCGCCCAGTTCGACCACGATCCGGACCACCGAGCCGTCGCTGGAGCGCGCCTCGAACGCCTTGGTGGTCAGCACCACGAACCTGGACACGGCGTCGTCGCCCTCGAGCGCGGCGGCGATCTCCGCCGTCCGGTCGGCGATGCGGTCGGTCTGCTGCACGTCGAAGCGCAGATCGGTCTCACCGACCCCCATGTAGGTGATGAAGCTCTTCGACGAGATGGTGTGGTGCAAGGACCGCGGCATGATGATGATGAACGCCGTCAACACGAGCACGATGAGCATGGTCGCGAAGAGCCTCTTCCGGACGAGCACGTCCTTCAGGCCGAGGAAGGCGTTGGCGCCCAGCCGCTGGTTCGTGCTGAGCCGGACGCGTCGGCCCCCGCTGGGTGCTTCCTGCGAGACGCCGAAGCGGATGGCCTCCGCCGCCGGGATCCGGTGGAAGCGACCCAGCGCCACGTACACGAAGGCGGTGATCGCCAGGAACACCGTCGCGACGCCGAGCAGGCCCAGGAACGGTGCCCAGGAGGCGCTGTCGCTCTCGCCCATGTACAGGCGGATGTTGGCGAGCAGCG
>REEJ01000259.1 GCA_007695125.1 Trueperaceae bacterium
CGTGGTGGCTGCCGCTCGCCGCCATCGCGACGGCGCTGGTCGTCCTGACCGCGCTGGTCGGCGGCCCGGGCACGTGGTTCCGGGGTGATCCCGGCACCGGCGTCGGGGGTCCCGGCGGACCCTCGAGCCCACCGCCCATCGTGCGCGACGAGGGCGCCGTGGCGCCCGACGACGAGTCCACCGATGCGCTCGAGGCCCAGGAGCCGACGGCGCCTGGTGCGCCTGCCACGACGCCGGATCGCGGGACCGGGCCCAGTGCCGACGACGCCGGGGACGGTGACGCGGGGGGCGCGTTGGAGCGCGAGGAGCTCGACCGGTTCTTGGAGGGCTTGCGCGAGCGACCGAGCGCCCCGGACGTGGCCGATGCCCGCAGCGACGCGCAGCGCGACGGCGTGCGCGACGATGCCGACGCCGACCTAGGGGCGGCCGAGATGCGCGGTGACATCGACGACGCGGTGGACGACTCGCAGCGCACGCCGGACCAGCGCAGCGACGACGCCGGCGACGCCGACCGCTCGGTCGAGGTACCGGCCGGTGGCGGGACGGGTGACGACGAAGGCGCCGAGGCCGGCGAGAGCGATGATCTCGACGGCGCCGAGGCCGGTACCAGCGAGGCCCTGGGCCCCGACGAGGGCGAAGACGGCAGCGCTGCCGACGGCGAGGAGCCCGGCGAGATGCCGACGGGTGCCGGCGAGGGCGCACCCGACGACGCTCCCGAGGCCGGAGCCGGATCGGATGATCCGTCGCTCGATGCTGGCACCGGCGACGACGGTGGCATCGGCCCCGGCGCCCCGTCAGGCGTCGAGAGCGATGTCCCCGAGCCAGCCGGCGAACTCGAGGCGCTGCCCGGCATCCTCGGCCCGGGGCCGGAGACGGTCGGTGGCCGCGTGCGCCTGCCTGGACGCGATAGCGACGTCGCGCCGACCGCAACGAGCGCCGAGGGCTTCGAACGCGCCGTCGAACAGGCCGTCACCGACGGATCCGTCCCCGTGCCGTACCAGGAGATCATCCGCAACTACTTCCGCTGAGCGCTGTCGAGCGCGTGGTCGTGCGCCCACTCCCCACTCGTCCGCGCCTCAGGGAGCGTCGATCTCGAACCGCGTCGCCACGACCGCGTCGCCGCGGGTGAGGTCGGCGAGCACGGTCTCCCAGCGCTCCGCGTCGGCCTGGAGCAACTCGATGGTCAGGAGTGCGCCGGTGGCGTCGTAACGGGCCTCGCACCGCTGCACCGCCGGGTCGTCGCCCGCACGGCGCATGACGACGTCGACGGAGGCATACGGCAAGCGCACGAGCCAGCGCTCGCTCGCCTCGACGACGCGTTCGCCTGCGGCGTCGAGGGCGCGAGCGGCGCTGCCCGCGTACGCCCGTGCCAGGCCGCCCACACCGAGCTTGGTTCCACCGAACACCCGCGACACGACGATGGCGACGCGGTCCAGATCGCGCTTCAGCACCACCTCGAGCACGGGACGGCCCGCGCTGCCCGCGGGTTCGCCGTCGTCCGACCAGCGCAGCTCGTCGCCCCGCCGCAGCGCCCACACGTGGTGCGAGGCGGAGGGCATGGCCGCGCGGCGTGTCGCCAGCAGCGACTCGACCCCGGCGCCCCCGGCCAACGGCGCCGCCACCGCGACGAACGTCGAGTGCTTGATCACGGCCTCGTGCAGTGCGCGCCTGGCGAGCGTGCGGTATCCCACGTGGCGAGCCTACCAACGGGACGACGCCCGAACGCTGTCGTGATACACTCCCGACCATGCGCAGCCTCCGTCCTGGACGCCGATGTCGCGCGCGACGCCGCCGCTGAACGCCGCTGGCCTCAGCGCCGCGGTCGCCGTGCACGTCGACCCACGATTCCAACGCGCAACGCGCTGAACGCGCCGCCAGAGCGGCGGCGCACGACCGGAGCCCGCATGCCGATGCACCTGTACGATTCACTGAAGCGCCGTCTCGAACCGTTCGAGCCGCTCGTCCCCGGACACGTCGGAATCTACGTCTGCGGCCCCACGGTGTACTCCGAGCCGCACCTCGGCCACGCTCGTGGTCCGGTGGTGTTCGACGTGTTGCGGCGCTGGCTCGAGCGCCAAGGCAACACGGTCCGCTACGTCTCCAACATCACCGACGTCGGACACCTGACCGACGACGCCGACGACGGCGAGGACAAGCTCGCCAGGCGAGCCAAGCTCGAGCGACTCGAGCCGATGGAGGTCGCCGAGAAGTACTTCTGGGCCTACTTCGACGCCATGCAGCGCCTCGGCGTGCGGCGCCCGAGCATCGTGCCGCGCGCCACGGGGCACGTCACCGAGCAGATCGCGCTGACGCAAGAGCTGATCGACCGGGGGCTGGCGTACGAGGCCGGTGGCAGCGTGTACTTCGACGTCTCGGCCTGGAGCGCCTATGGCGAGTTGTCGGGGCGCGACACGAGCGAACTGGTCGAGGGCACGCGTGTGGAGGTCAGGAGCGAGAAGCGCGACCCGCGCGACTTCGCCCTATGGAAGCGCGCCGAGCGCGAGCACATCATGCGCTGGCCCAGCCCGTGGGGCGAGGGTTTCCCGGGGTGGCACGTCGAGTGCTCGGTCATGAGCACGAAGTACCTCGGTGACGAGTTCGACATCCACGGTGGCGGTCTCGATCTGGTCTTCCCACACCACGAGTGCGAACTCGCCCAGGCGCGGGGTGCCGGCAAGCCCTTCGCGCGCTACTGGTTGCACTGGAACATGTTGACCCTCGGTGGCGAGAAGATGTCGAAGTCGAAAGGGCACGTGGTCGATCTCGCGACGCTGTTCGAGCAGGTCGATCCGATGGTCGTGCGTTTCCATCTGCTGAGATCGCACTACCGCTCGCTCTCGGACTTTGCCGACGAGGCCCTCCAGGCGTCCGCGGCGGGACTGAAGCGCCTGCGCAGCGCCTACGCCTCGTGGCCCAGCCGCGCCGGCTCTGGCACGCCGGCCGAGGCCTGGACGACGTCGCGTGAGCGCTTCGCCGCTGCGATGGACAACGACCTGAACACGCCCGAGGCCATCGCGGTGCTGTTCGACGTGGCGCGTGACGCGAACAAGGCGCGCGATGCCGGCGACCTGGGCTGTGCCGCGGCCGCGCGCTCGCTGTTCGACGACCTGCTCATCGGGGTCCTCGGCGTCGACGTCGTCGGGGCGAGCGAGCACGACCACGCCCTGCTCGACGACGTCGTGCAGCTGCTGCTCGAGCAGCGCCAGTTGGCGCGCAAGCGTCGAGACTTCGCGGCCGCCGACGCGATCCGCGAACGCTTGGCGGATCTCGGCGTCACGGTCGAGGACACGCCCGACGGCGCTCGCTGGCGCCGCCAGGATTGACGCCGGCAGGATCGACGCCGGCAGGATCGACGCCGGCACCAAGCCGCTCGGCCTGGGATCGATACCGCTCGGTCGCTACCTAGTGCGCAGTGCAGGGCCGGTTCGCGCCGCGGCATCGTGGCGTGATGCACCACGACCGGGAACGCCTCGCGCTCCTCACGTTGGCGCTCGTGCCCGGTGTGGGCCCGGTCGCCGTGCGAGCGCTGCGTGCGCACTTCGGCTCCGCCCAGGCCGCTCTCGCCGCGGCGCCGTCGGGTTGGCCGTCGCTCTCCGCCCGGGCGGGCCTAGCGAGGCTTGCGGCCGCCGTCGACGCCCTCGCCGGCGCACGCGAGGCGGAGCGCGCAGAGCGTGTCGGCGTCCGGCTGATCGGCGACCACGAGGCGTGCTTCCCGGACCACTGGGGTGCGTTCCCGGACCTACCGCCGCTGCTCTACGTGCGCGGTGCGTGGCCCGAGCACGTCACGACGTGGCCACCGCGCGCGGTCGCGCTGGTGGGTTCGAGGCGGGCCGACGCGGCGGCGTGTGCGTTCGCGTTCGATCTCGCCGCCGCGCTCGCCCGGGCCGGCGTGGTGGTGGTGTCGGGGTTGGCGTACGGCATCGACGCCGCGGCCCATCGCGGCGCGCTCTCTGCAGGCCCAGGCGCGGCTCCCACGATCGCCGTGCTGGCGAGCGGCGTCGACCGTCCGGGACCCGCCGGCAACGTGCCGCTGGCGCGTGCGCTCGTTCGTTCCGGCGGCGCCCTCGTCGGCGAGAGCGCACTCGGCTCCGTGCCGGGCAAGGGCGACTTCCCGCGTCGCAACCGGCTGGTCGCGGCGCTGGCACGGTCGGTGGTGATCGTCGCGGCGGGCGCGTCCTCTGGGGCGCACCGGACCGCCGGGCACGCGGCGGCGTACGGGCGCGACGTCTTCGTCGTGCCCGCCAGGCCGTGGGACGACGCGTACGCGGGCAACGTCGCGCTGCTGCGCGACGGCGCGTTCCCGCTCTGCGGCCTCGACGGGGCGGTCGCTGCCCTGGGCTTCCCGGACGCTGCAGCACGCGACGACGGCGCCGTGAGCGGCCCCGCCGCGGCCCCGCCCGAGCTGCGCTGGTTGTGGGACGCGCTGACCAGCGTGCCGACCCCGCTCGAGACGCTGGTCGAGCGCGGTGGCCGGGGCGTTGGTGCGACGCTGGCGGCGCTCGAGGGGTTGGTGCAGCAGGGCCTGTGCGCCGTCGACGGAGCGCGCCGCTACCGGCGCCGATGAAGCCGCGATGATGGCGTCCGGGCCATCCGTCTCGACACCTGCGAGCCGGCGCTGATAGGCTGAAGTCCGCAAGCAGACCGGACCATACGAGCAACGTGAGCGACGTTCGCGTTTCGCGTACCAGGAGCCGATTTGCGCTGCAGGGATGGAAGGAGACGGCTGTGAAGAAACCGCTCATCATGTTCCTCGTGCTCGTCCTCGCGACGGGCTCGGCATTCGGCCAGGGGCTCACGCTCTGGACCACCTTCGGCGACCAGACGCTCGAGTGGCTGGAGGGCGAGGCCGCGAGCTTCACAGCCGCGTTCGGCGTGCCCACCAACGTGGTCCGCCTCGACCTGGGCGAGCTGCGCCAGCAGGCGCTCCTCGCCGCGCCACAGGGGCAGGCCGGCGACCTGTTCATCGGCATCCCGCACGACCAGATCGCCGACTTCGCGTTGGGCGGTGTCGCCGACGACATCGCGAGCTTCGCGACGGCGGCCTACCTGGCCGACCTCTCCGAGCAGGCCCGCCTCGCCTACACGTTCAACGGCCGCCTGATCGGGTTGCCGATGTTCGTCGAGGGCCCCGCGCTGATCGTGAACAACGACCTGGTCGACGCCGTCCCGGCGACGTACGAGGCCCTGATCGAGAAGGCTCAGGAACTCACCACGGCCGACACCTTCGGCTTCATGTACGACGTGCCGAACTTCTACTTCTCGTTCGGCTGGATCAACACCTTCGGCGGCTACGTGTTCGGTAGCGACGCCACCGGCAGCCTCGTGGCCGGCGACGTCGGCCTCGACATCGAAGGCGCCATCGCCGGCGCCCAAGCCGTCAAGGACCTGCGCTTCGAGCACGGCCTGGTGCCGGCGGGGACCAACTACGACGTGGCCAACGGCCTCTTCGTCGATGGCGCCCTGGCGATGATCTACAACGGCCCGTGGGCCGTCAGCCAGTACGAGTCGGCTGGACTCGACGTCTCGGTGCACCCGATGCCGCCGCTCGCCGACGGCACGCCCTTCAGTGGCTTCATGGGCGTGCAGGGCGTCTTGATGAACCCCTTCAGCACCATGCGCGCCGACGCCGCCAACTTCGCCAAGTGGATCACGCGCACCGACGCGCAGGTCACGATGGCGCAGTTCTCCGGCCGCATCCCCGCCTCGATCAGCGCTCTCACGCAGGTCGCGGACGAGCCGTTCATCGCGAGCTTCGGCCAGGCGCTGCTCGACTCCGTGCCGATGCCGAACATCCCCCAGATGAGCAACGTCTGGGGCCCGATGGGAGACGCACTGTCCGTCATCCTCGAGTCCGAGGGGAGCGACGTCGGTGCCACGCTGGAGCGCGCCGCGGCCGACATCCGCGGGAACTGAGGCCCTAGCGCCAGTCTGACTGATCGAAGCGGTCGGGGATTCGTCCCCGGCCGCTTCACGTAGGTTCGAGAGGGGGTCGAGGCCCATCGATCTGTCACAACGGCTCCAGGAGCACCTCCCGCGCTCGCGTACCGCCGCAGGCGGCTTGCTCAAGTCGCTGGCGCTGCTGAGTGCGGCGATCGCCTTCGGCATCGTCGTCGGGTTCGCGTTCGTGCTCGTCGGTCGGTTCGTCGCGCCCGGCCTGCCGGCCTGGTCGGGTCTGCTGGCCGGCATGCTGGGGATGGTCGTCATCCTGGTCGCGATCGCCAGGCGCTTCGCCTGGATCATGCCGTGGTACTACGTCCTGCCCGCCATCGTCTTCCTGCTCACGTTCACCTTCTTCCCGGTCGGGCTCACGGTGTGGCTCGCCTTCACCGACTACTCCGGCATCCGCAACGGCCAGCTCAACCTGGCGACCAACACCGCGATCACCGAGCTCGACGACACCCGTGTCGTGATCGCAGACCCGGTCGTGTTCAACTGCGCCGACCTGCGCAACGGCTGCGTCGACGTGCGCGCGCAGATCCTGTCGGTCGCCGAGGTCACGGTCACGGCCGAGTCGTACGAGGAAAACGTCATCACCCTGAGCGAGCCACCGCCGGCGGGCCGCACGGTCGTGGAGCTGCAGCTGTTCCTCCCCGACCTCGGCTTCGACTTCACCGCGACCGTCGTCGAGGTCGACGGCAACGACATCGTGCTGGCGCGACCGGTGCCGTTCCCGCCCGATCTCGAAGCGGTGCGGATGTCGATCGGCGACCGCCAGCTGCGCACGATCGTCGCCGAGGACGGCGCCGTCCTCACGCTCAACGCGCCGCTCCCCGACGGCTTCGAGGCGACCTCGATCGTCCGCTACAACGACTACGGCTTCATCGGTTGGCGCAACTTCCGGACGATCATCAGTCGTGCCGAGCGCTCGCTGATCCCCGTGTTCACGTGGAACGTCAGCTTCGCGTTCCTGACCATCCTGATCAACACGGCGTTCGGTGTGCTGTTGGCGGTCTTGCTGAACAACCCCGACCTACGCTTCCGCAACGCCTACCGAACGCTCCTGATCATCCCGTGGGCGCTGCCGAACATCATCACCATCCAAGTCTGGCGCGGCTTCCTGAACGAGAACTTCGGCGCCGTCAACCGGCTGCTGATGCTGCTCGACATCACGCCGGAGCCCATCAGCTGGCTCCTCGGCGACGCCACGACGGCACGCGCCGCCGTGCTGCTCGTCAACCTCTGGCTGGGGCTGCCGTTCATGATGACCGCCACCCTCGGTGCCCTCTCCGCCATCCCGCGCGAGCTCTACGAGGCCGCCAAGATCGACGGCGCCTCGCCGCTGCAGTCGTTCTGGGGCGTCACCGCGCCGCTGCTGCGGACCGCGCTGGTGCCGATCACGCTCACCGGCTTCGCCTTCAACTTCAACAACTTCAACATCATCTTCCTGCTCACCGACGGCGGACCGCCCGTCGACTGGGGCACCGCCACCGCGCGCGGCACCGACATCCTGATCAGCTGGGCCTACAACGAGGCCTTCAGGAGCCAGGGCGGCTTCGCCTACGGCCTCGGCTCGGCGATCTCGATCCTGATCTTCGTCATCACCGTGGCCGTGTCGTTCGTGAACTTCCGCGTGACCGGCGCCTTGAAGGAGGTGAGGAACACGTGATCCCTCCCAAACGCAGCGGCTTCGTGTGGATGGCGGCGATCGCGCTCGTCACCATCGGAGCGATCGCCACGCTCCTGGGCAGCCTTCCCGACGACGTGGTCCGCAACCGCTTCGTGGTCATCCCCAACGGCTGGGCGTACGTGCTGGGCGCGTTCGCGATCGCGATCCTCGGCATCGCCGCGAGCGCCTACGCCTTCGGCGTGGCGACCAGGCCGGGACGCGCGGTCGCCTACGCGATCACGATGGGCACGCACATGTTCATCTGGGGCGTCATCCTGGCGATCTTCTACCCCGTCGTCTACCTGCTGGCGGTGTCGTTCAACCGCAACGACACGCTCGCCGCGGCGTTGCCGCGCGAGGGGAACCTGTTCGTCCGGGCGGGCGTCTTGCCGAACCCCGCCGACTTCTCGTTCGCGCAGTACGAGAAGGTCTTGAGCCACACGACCATCCTCGGCTACCAGTGGGTGCTGATCGGGATCATCGCCCTCGCCGTCGTGGGCCTCGTCGTGGTGGGCGTGGCGGGCAAGCTGTCGACCATCGCTCCGCACCACGCGGATCGCTGGCGCGCCTGGCTCGGCTGGAGCGTGTTCCTCACAGCTGCCGTGCTCGTGGTGTCGATCACCCCAGCGCAGTTCTACGGCGTCAACGAACTCGGCGAGCGCGTGGCGGCGAGTTCGGAGCGCACCATCGTCCTCTACGTGCGCAACACCCTGCTGGTATCAGGGACGACGGGCCTGTTCGCCGTCTTGATCGCGACCACGGCGGGCTACGCCTTCGCCCGGATGAAGTTCGAGGGCCGCTACCAGACGCTGCTCACCTTCGTGTTCGTGCAGATGTTCCCAGGCTTCATGGCGCTCGTGGCGATCTTCTGGCTGATGGTCCAACTCGACCTGCTCAACACCTTCAGCGGCCTGATCCTGGCGTACTCGGGCGGCGCCATCGCCTTCTCCGCCTGGATCTTCAAGGGGTACCTCGAGTCGGTCAGTCCGGCGCTCGAAGAGGCCGCGATGGTCGACGGTGCCACCCGCTGGGGCGCCTTCTACCGCATCATCCTGCCGGTGTCGGTCCCGATGCTGCTGTTCATCTTCCTGCTGCAGTTCATCGGCACCTACAGCGAGTTCATCCTCGCCAACACGCTGTTGCAGGGGC
>REEJ01000288.1 GCA_007695125.1 Trueperaceae bacterium
GGGGGGGGGGGGGCCGGGGGGGGGGGGGCCCCCCGACGCCGCTTGCGTCCCATCCCGTGTTCCGATACGTCGTCAGGCGCACGCTCGAGTCCGTCCTGCTGATGCTGGGCGTGCTCGTGCTGGTGTTCTTCATGGTCAGGCTCACGGGCGACCCCGTCAGCCTGATCATCCCCATGGACGCGCCGATGGCGCAACGTGAGGCCTTCCGAGAGATGATGGGGCTCAACGAGCCGCTCATCGTGCAGTTCGGAAGCTACATGCTCGGCGCCGTGCAAGGCGACCTCGGGACGTCGCTGCGCCGCCGCGGCGAGGCCAACCTCGACATCATCATGGTCAGGCTGCCGGCCACCATGCAGCTCGCCTTCGCGGCGCTGGCCTTCGCCGTGCTGGTGGCCGTCCCGCTGGGCCTGGCCGGGGGCATGCGGCCCGGCAGCGCGATCGACCGCGTGGCGCGCAGCGTGGGCCTGGCCGGCCAGACGATCCCCAGCTTCTGGTTGGGCATGCTGCTCATCGTGCTCTTCGCCGTCACGCTGGGCTGGCTGCCCTCGTTCGGGCGCGACGGCTTCTCGTCGCTGATCCTGCCGGCCGTCGCGCTCGGCTTCGCCGGCATGGGCCAGCTGGTGCGACTCACACGCTCGGCCGTGCTCGACGTGCGCCGCGCCGACTACGTGCGCACCGCGCAAGCGAAGGGGATGCAGAACGCTCGCGTCTCGTTCCGGCACGTCCTGCCGAACGTCGCGATCCCGATCGTGAGCGTGCTCGGCATCCAGTTCACCTATCTTCTCGGCGGCTCGGTGTACATCGAGGTCGTCTTCGCCTGGCCCGGACTCGGCTCGCTGCTCGAGAGCGCGATCCGCGACGCCGACTTCCCGCTGGTGCAGGCCATCACCATCTTCATCTCGCTGTTCGCGATCAGCATCCACCTGCTCACCGATCTGCTCTACGGCGTGCTCGACCCGCGCCTGAGGCACTCGCACTCATGACGGGGCCCACGAACGGCAACGGGGGCGTCGGCAGCGGCGAGTCGCTCTTCGCACCGGCGCGGCTCTGGCGCCTGCTGCGTCGCGACGCCGCCGGCATGACCGGCTTCATCCTCGTGGTATCGATCATCGCCACGGCGCTCCTGGCGCCGTGGATCGCGCCCTACGGCCCGACCGAGGGCGACTTCCTCAACTCGCGCCTGCCGCCGGCCTGGATGGACGGCGGTTCGTCGGCGCACCTGCTCGGCACCGATCAGCTCGGCCAGGACGTGTTCAGCCGCATCGTCTACGGCACGCGCGTGTCGCTCCTGGTGGGCGGGCTGGGCGCGCTGCTCGCCGTGACCATCGGCGTCACCCTGGGGCTGCTGGCGGGGTACTTCGGCGGCTGGTTCGACAGCCTCGTCACCGGGTTCACCAACCTGCTGCTGTCGATCCCCTACCTGGTGCTCGTGATCGTGATCGCCACGGTGCTGGGCCGCAGCCTGACCAACGTGATCCTGCTCTTCGGCATCACCGGCAGTCCGATCTTCGTGCGCGTCACGCGCGGCGAGGTGCTGCGCCTGAAGCGCATGTCCTACGTGGAGGCGGCGGTCGGCCTCGGTGCGTCCGCGGGCCGCATCATCCCCTTGCACATCCTCCCGAACCTGGCCGGACCGCTCTTGACGCTGGCGACCTTCGAGGTCTCGGCGATGATCTTCTACGAGGCCGGTCTCGGCTTCCTCGGGTTGTCGGTGCCGCCCGCGGTGCCCAGCTGGGGCAACATGCTCTCGCTGGGTCGGCAGTTCCTGACGATCTACCCGTGGCTCGCCATCTTCCCCGGCGTCGCGATCGCCATCACCGCGCTCGGGATCAACCTGTTCGGGGATTGGCTCCGCGACGCGCTCGATCCGCGGGCGCAGGAGCGCGGATGAGCCGCTCCGACCCGCGCGAGTGGGGGCGGCCCGATGGGCTCCTGCTCGACATGGACGGCACGCTGATCGACACCGAGCCGCTCTGGTTCGAGGCCGCACAGGAGGCCGTGGCGCGCTTCGGCGGACACCTGCCCGACGACGCGGCGGAGTCGCTCGTCGGCCTGCACACGCCCTCCA
This sequence comes from Trueperaceae bacterium, assembly GCA_007695125.1. Taxonomy (GTDB): domain Bacteria; phylum Deinococcota; class Deinococci; order Deinococcales; family Trueperaceae; genus CSSed10-48. The sequence continues at coordinate 2,069 of REEJ01000288.1, forward strand.
TCATCGCCACCCTGCAGATCCGCTTCGGCGCGGAGGCCAGCGCGACCGAGCTGCACGCCGCGCTCCAGCAGACGCTCAGCGGGCGCCTGCGGCGCGCCCGCGCCATGCTCGGCGCGGGCGACCTCGTCGCCGCCGCCTTGGCCCACGGCGTGCGCTGCGCGGTGGTGTCGAACTCGTCCGCCGACGTGGTCCGAGACACGCTCGAGCCGCACGCCTGGGCGCGCGAGCTCACGCTGCGCGTCAGCGCCGACGACGTCGACGCCCCCAAGCCCGCACCCGACATCTACCTGCTGGCGCTCGAACGACTCGGCCTGGACGCCGCTCGCTGCGTCGCGATCGAGGACAGCCCCACCGGCGCCATCGCCGCGGTTGCGGCCGGCCTGCGATGCATCGGCGTCGCCCACGACGCTGCCCAAGCGAGTGCCTTGCACGACGTCACGCCCTACGTCCTCGGTTCGCTCGAAGCCGCCGGCCACTGGCTCGACCTGCTCGACGAGGTCGGCGCGCAGCGACCGACCCCGCCGAACCCCCACGACGGAGACCCCACATGAGCCTGTCGCCACCCCCGAACCCGGAACTGCCCACCACCGACCTCTTCATCGATGGCGCGTTCAGCGCAGGGGCGACGGGCGAGCGGCGCGACGTGCGCTGCCCCACGACCGGCCGCGTGCTCGCCACGGTGAGCGAGGCCAACTCCGACGACGTCCTGCGCGCCACCGCAGCGGCGCGGCGCGCCTTCGACCTGGGCGGCTGGCCGCACGCCACGCCGCGCGAGCGCGCCGCCGTGATCGAGCGCGCCGCGGCGATCCTGGAACGCGACGGGGAGCGCATCGCCGAACTCGAGACGCTCGACACGGGCAAGCCGCTCGCCGAGAGCCGCGACGACCTGGCACAGGTGGCCGACGTGTTCCGCTACTACGCGGCCCTCGTGCGGACCGAGGCGGGCGAGGTCAACCGCGCCGAGGGCGCCGCGCTCAGCCTGACGCTCAGGCGACCTGCTGGCGTGGTGGCGATGATCACGCCCTGGAACTACCCCCTGCTGCAGGCCTCGTGGAAGGTCGCACCGGCGCTCGCCGCCGGCTGCACCTTCGTGTTGAAGCCGAGCGAACTCACGCCGCTCACGACGCTGGCGCTCGCCGAGGTCCTGGCCGAGGCGGGCCTGCCGCCCGGGGTCGCCAACGTCGTCACGGGCGCAGGCGCCACGGTCGGCGCCGCGCTCGTGGACGATCCGCGCGTCGACGTCGTCTCGTTCACGGGTGGGATCGCCACCGGCCGGCTGATCGCACGCGCGGCAGCGGAGCGCGCCGCGCGCGTCGCGCTCGAGCTGGGCGGCAAGAACCCGAACATCGTGCTGGCGGACGCCGACCTGGCGGTCGCCGCAGACCGTGCGCTGGACGCGGTGTTCTTCCATGCCGGCCAAGTCTGCTCGGCCGGGTCGCGCCTGCTCGTGGACGAACGCGTACACGACGAGCTCGTCGCCCGCGTGTGCGCGCGGGCCGAGCGCATCCGGCTGGGTGCAGGCTGGGACGTAGGCACCGAGATGGGCCCCTTGATCAGCAGCGAGCATCGCGAGAAGGTCGAGGGTTACGTCGCGCTCGCGCTGGCGGAGGGCGCGCGGCTCGCCGTCGGCGGCGCACGTCCGGCCGAGCCGGAGCTCGCCGCTGGCGCATTCCTCCGACCGACGGTGATCACCGACCTCCCGAGCGACGGCCGCGTGGCGCGCGAAGAGATCTTCGGCCCCGTGCTCACGGTCGAGCGCGTCGCCGGCCTGGACGACGCGCTGGCGCGGGCGAACGCGACCGACACCGGCCTGGCCGCCGGCGTCTGGACGCGCGAGCTGAAGACCGCGCTCACGGCCGCCGAGCGCCTGCGCTTCGGCACCGTGTGGTGGAACGACTTCCACCCCTACTTCCCCGAGGCCCCCTGGGGCGGCTTCAAGGCGAGCGGCGTGGGTCGAGAGCTCGGCCGCAGCGGGCTGCGCGAGTACCAGGAGGAGCAACACCTCTACCTCCAAGCCGACCCGCGTCCGAGCGGCTCGTTCGGGCGCAGCGGCTGAGCGGCGACGTCCGGTTCGACGCGCGTCAGCGCGCCGGGCCGAACGTCCGTACGCCGAACACGATCCAGAACAGCATCAACACGCCCGTGAACACGAGCACCGGGACCGGTCCGAACTGCGCGATCAGCGGGATCGACGCCGCCGTGAACAACCCGCCACCGACCACGGGCTCGAACAGCAGTTGCTTGTAGCCGAACGCCTCGAGGCCGCCCGAACGGTTCTGGGGATCGGCGATGCGCATCAGCAGCAGACCCGTCACGGTCATGCCCATCGACTGGCCGAAGTCGCCCAGGCCGCGTTCGTAGGCGTACTCGGGGATGATGCGCGGCGCGAGCAGCAGGTACGCCGCCACGTTCCAGACGATGCCCGCGAGCGCCAACAGGACGAACGGGCCGAGGTTGCCGCCCAGGGCGCCGAGCGAGAGCGTACCGAGGGCGGCGACGATGATCAGATCGAGCGCGAAACCGCCGAGGCGGTTGATCAGCTTGCGGTCGACCAGCGCCGCACGGCCGGTCCGGTCGAGGACGACCTGCAGCGCCACGCCCCCGAGCATCGCCAGCGGGAAGAGCGGCATGTGCACCAGCAACTCGACGCCGCCGTCGCGGCCCCAGGTGGCGCGCTCGAAGGCGGACAGCGCCTGCTGCAGCAGCCAGCCGAGCGAGATGGCGATCGCCACGTAGCCGACGTGGATGGACAGGGGATCGGTGGCCTGCCCTTCCTGCCGCGTGACGCGCTCGCGGTCGTCGACGTCGTCGAGATCGTCGTCGGTCTCGGCCCGGGCGCTCTCGACCGGGTCGCCTGCTTCGCTGAGGGTCATGCGGCCCGTGCGGATGCCCCAGTTCACGAGCACGGTGCCGATGAGCACGCCGGCCACGAGGCCGACGGTGGCGAGGCCGAGCGCGAGGTCGGCGCCGGCGGCGAAGCCGAAGGTGGCGAAGGTATCGGCGAGCCCGGCGGCGGTGCCGTGGCCACCTTCGAAGCCGATCTCGATCAGCGCACCGGCGATCGGGTCGAGGCCGAACACCGGCGTCAGCAGCACAAGCACCAGGAGGATGCCGACCACGTACTGTCCCCACGCGATCGCTTGACCGAGGGCCACCTGCGGACCGGCGATGCGCCAGATCTCGCGCAGGCTCGGGATCGTCTTGCCGATGAAGAGCGCGGCGAACACGACGCTGATGAGCAGGCTCGGAAGCCCCTCCCATACGTCGAGCACGGCCTCGGGCAGCGCACCGCCGGCAGCCGCCGGGACGCCGATCGCGGCGAGCAGGGATCCGGACACCTGCGGTCCGATCAGCAACGCGATCACGCCGGCGATCACGGAGGCCGGCAGGAACAGCGATCGGAACAGCGGCACAGCGCCGCGGATCAGCTTCGCGAGCACCAGCAGCAGCCCGGCGACGAGCAGGGCAACGAAGACATCGGTCACGGTCACGAGGTGGTACCTCCCGTCGAGGAGTCGCTGTGGGGCCTTCGCGCGGGTTGCCGCAAGGGGCGACGACAGTGTACGGGCACGCCGACCCTCGCATCGTGACCCCGGAGTGCGCTAGCCTCGTGTCGTGCTCGCCCTCTCACTGCCGAGCCGCTACCTCACCGAGGCACGCGACGACGACACCACCGACCTATGGCGGGCGATGCTGGGGCCGCCGCGCGAGGGCCTGCAGGCGCTCGCCGCGCTCGGCGTCGGCGCCATCGAGGTGGGTGACGTTCGTGGCGAGAACGACACCGACGTCGTCGCCGACGCGCTCGCTGCGGTACGGGTCGGCGGCATGCGGCCGCACGCGCACCTGTGGTTGCCCGAGCGGTTCGACCCTGACGAGCCGCCGGCCACGCTCATCGCCGCCGTGCGCGCGCTGGCCGCACCCGGCGACGCGCCGGCGGCGTGCGCGATCCACGGTCACCGGCGGCACGAGCCGGACGCCTTCGCGGCGACGGTGCGCGACCTGTGCGCCCTCGAACCGTGGCTCCGAGCGAACGGGGCGGCGTCCGCCCTCGAGGTCTGCCGAGACCGACCGGATGGCCCGTTCGGCGGCACGTACGCAGAGGTCACGGCCGTCGTCAGCGCCGCGGAAGAGGTGCTCGGCGCAGCCCTCGGCGTCACCTGGGACCTGGGCCACACCACCTGGAACCACCTCAACGGGCGTGACGCCCTGTGGCCCGACGAGGCCTTCCTGTCCCGCGTGACGCACGTGCACGTTCACGACGTGGGCGCCACGGGCAGGACCCACTTCCCGCTCGACGAGGGCCGCGTGCCGTTGCCTGGGTTCGTCGAGCGACTGCGGGACGTCGGCTATCGTGGCCTGTGGGACCTAGAGCTCTATCCGGCGCGCTGGCCCGGTACGGCCGCCGAGCGGCGCAGGCGGCTCGACGTCAGCATCGCGATGCTCAGCGAGGCCGTGTCGTGAGCCTCGAGGGCGTGTGCGACGCGGTGTCCGAGCCTCGTGTGCTCGACGCGTTGCCCTGGCCGTTGGCCGTGATCGACGGTGACGGCATGGTGCGCTACGTGAACCGCGCGTGGCCGAGTTCGGAGGACCCGGTCGGCCTGCGCTTCGACGTCGCCGTGAGCGAGCGCACGACGGTGCCACCGAGCGCAGCCGTCGCCATCACGAACGCGATCGCCGCCGCACTCGACGGTCGCGTCGGCGACGCGGTGCTGGAGTTCGCCGAGACCGGCGACCCGCCGGTGCACTGGCTGCGCCTCCGCTGTGGGCCGATCGAGGGTGGTGGCGCCTTCGTGATGGTGGAGGACGTGACGGCGCAGCGCCGACGCGAGCTCGACCTGGCGCTGCGCGCCGACCACGACCCGCTCACGGGTCTCGCCAACCGCAGCCGCTTCCTCAACGAGGGCCGGCGCATGCTGGCCGTGGCGGAGCGCCACGGTTGGGAGATGGCGCTGCTCTTCATCGACCTGGACGCGTTCAAGGCGATCAACGACGGCGCCGGCCACACCTTCGGCGACGCGGTGTTGCAGCAGGTCGCGAGCAGGCTGCAGGCGAATACCCGCGCCGGCGACCTCGTGGCGCGCGTCGGCGGCGACGAGTTCGTGGCCCTGCTGAACGACATCGACACGCCCACCAGCGTGGCGCTCGCCCAGCGCTACCGCGCCGCGCTGTCCGACCCGCCGATCGTGCCCGGATCGCCCTACACGATCGCAGCCAGCGTCGGCATCGCCGCCTTCCCCGACGCGGCCACCACCCTCGACACCCTCGTCCGCCTGGCCGACGCCGCCATGTACCGCGCCAAGGCGAGCGGCACCGGCATCGGCCTAGCCGACGCGTCCACACCGCCCGACTGAGCGCGGGCGCGGGCCATCAGGCGCGTGCGCGCAGCAGTTCGACGATCTGGCTCGGCGCGGGGACGCGCCCGGCCAGCACCAGTTCGCCGTCCACCAGCAGCGCGGGCGTGCTGGTGACGCCGAAGGACGCGAGCCGCTGGTAGTCCTCGACCTTCTCGACGGTGGCGCTGATGCCAGCGCTCGCGAGCGCCTCGTCGACGTGGTCGGCGAGGCGGCGGCAGTTGCGGCAGCCGGGTCCGAGCACCTTGATGTCCATGGTCACACCTCCTGGTGCGGCGCCCGTCAGGGCGTGAGCGTCGCCACGCCGAACAGCGCGTTGAACAGCAGGCCGGTCGCGACGATGGCGACGGCGAGCACCGCGACGAAGATGACGATCAAGCGCAGCCGCAAGACGCGACGCAACAAGATCAGCTCGGGCAGCGACAGGGCGACGACGGAGAGCATGAAGGCGAGCAGCGTGCCGAGGGCCAGGCCCTTGGCGTGCAAGGCTCCGATCAGTGGCACGACGCCCACGGCGTTCGTGTAGAGCGGGATGCCGAGCAGCACGGCGAGGGGCACCGCGAAGGGGTTGTCGGGACCGGCGGCACGGGCGAAGAAGTCCTCGGGCACCCAGCCGTGGATCGCCGCACCGAGACCGATGCCGACGAGCAGATAGGGCCAGATGCGGCGCACGATGTCGACGACCTCGTCGCGGCCGATCGTGAAGCGGTCCGCCCACGTGAGCCCGCGGCTCGGGTCGATGCCCTCGCGCATCGTGGTCTCGTACACGAAGGGCTCCACGAAGCGCTCCAGGCGCATCCGGCCGATCAGGGTGCCGGCGACCATGGCGAGCACGAGCCCGGTCACGACGTAGAGGACGGCGATGGGGAGCCCGAACAGGCCATAGAGCATGGCGACCGCGACCGGGCCGACCATGGGACTCGCGACCAAGAAGGTGAAGGTGGTGCCGAGCGGCACGCCGGCGGACACGAAGCCGATGAACACCGGCACGGCGCTGCACGAGCAGAACGGCGTCGACGCGCCGAGCAGGGCGGCGAGGACGGTACCCAGTGCGGTCCGGCGACCGCCGAGCATGGCCCGCGTGCGCTCGACGCTCAAGAAGCTCCGCAGCACGGAGACGACGAAGACCGCGGCCGCGAGCAACAGCAGCAGCTTGCTGACGTCATAGAAGAAGAAGTGCACCGCACCGGCGAGCCGCGTACCCGCCACGAGCCCGAGCGCGTCGTATACGACCCAGTCCCAGAACGGCAGGATGCCGCGGTACAGGACCACCCAGATCGCGGCGGCGGCGAG
>REEJ01000289.1 GCA_007695125.1 Trueperaceae bacterium
GTCGCTCGATGCGCTGCTCGAGTTGAGCGCTCCCGGTCACCCGATCGGCGGCCTCCGGTAGGCTCACGCGCGCCCACGACGACGGGTCGTCGTCCGGTCGCTTCGGATCAGAGCAGGCGGAGTTCGCGCGCGCGGGCGACGGCGTGCGTGCGCGACGTTGCGCCGAGCTTCCCCAGGACGCGGGTCAGGTGCGTCTTCACCGTCGCCTCCGCGATGCCGAGCTCCGCGGCGACGTCGCGGTTGGCCAGGCCGCGCGCCACCAGACGGAGGACGTCGACCTCGCGCGCGGTGAGCGTCTCCCCGGAGTCGGGGATGGCCCGCGTCGTCGTGAGCGCTCCGGCGGCGTCGACCGCTTCGATCACGGCGTCGATCAGGTCGGCGTGGAGCCCGACCGCGGCGCAGCGCGCGAGGAGCGGTCGGTGGGGCTCGACGTCGGCCAGCAAGATGCCGGCGCCGAAGCGGGCCGCGGCCTCGAGCGTCGCCTCGGCGGCCTCGACGGCGGCGGTTGCGCGCCCTGCCTCGAGGAGCAGCGAGCCGCGCTCGAGTCCTGGGAGGCCGTGACCGAGCCAGGCCCGCGTCGCTCGCTGGACCTCCTCTGCGGCGGCGAGCGCTGCCAGCGGCTCGCGGCCGTCGGGTGCGGAGCCCTTGGCGACGGCGAGCCACGCCTCGGCGATGCCGCGCACGATGGCGTCGCTCGGTGCGCAGTCGCGGAGGTCGTCCGGGAGATAGCGCGCCGTCAGCGCCCGCAGGGTGCGTGCGTCGCGCCCTGGCGACGCCGCCCGCAGTGCCGGGTACGCGTACGCCGGCCACCAGCGCACGTACATGGGCGACACCGAGCGCGCCTCGGCGGCGGCGTTCACCGTGGTCAGGACCGCAGCGCGCTCGCCCCGCACCAGCATGGGTGTCAGCAGCAACGCCTCGGCGTCCTGATGCGTCCAGGCGAGGCGGCCGAAGGTCTCGGAAGCGGCGAGGACCGAGCGCAGCTCTGCCTCGGCACCGGTTACGTCGAGGGCGAGCAACGAGGCGGCGGCGCGGAGCGTGCGCAGCTGGAGAAGCGCCGTCTCGTCGTGGGGCGCGAGTCGTGCGTCGAGCCGCTGGGTACGCTCCAAGAGCCAGGCGACCCCCGGATCGACGAACAGGAGCGGCGACGTGAGGCCCATCGCGAGGACGTTCGCGGCCGAGCCATCGTCGCCCTGCAGCGCCAGCTCGAGCGCCTCCTCGAGCTGGGCGCTCATCGCCGCTGCGTCGCGGCGGTTCCACTCGCGCCAGATGCGGCTCATCAGGACGATCACGCGCCGCGTCGGGTCGAGTTCGCGCTGGTCGAGGTGGCGCAGCACCTCGTCGCTGGCCTCCATGTCGCCGAGTGCCAAGAGCGAGCCGACGAGCTGGAGGCCGGGATCGACCGCCTCGTCGTCGCGGCCTTCGGCGACCAGGCGTCGCCAGGTGGGTTCGACCAGCGCGCGCGCTTCGTCGCTGCGGCCCAGGATGTCGGCGTGCCAGGCACGAAGCATGGCGAGCCTCGGGTCGGTGGACACGACCTCGGGCGGCAGACGTTCGATCCACGGCATCAGGTGGGGCAGCATGGAGCTGTCGAAGCTGGTGAGCATGACCTCGACGATGCGCGCCGCCGCCGTCTCCACTGCACCCGCTGCGAACAGGTGGGGCAGCGCCGCGAGTGTCGGCAGGGCAGCGGCGGCGCGCTGATGCAGGTCGGCGACCGCCGCAGCGTCGCGCTCGCGCCGGAGCCGGTCGCGCAGGAAGTCGGCGAACAGGTCGTGGTAGCGCCACGCATCGCCGTCCGGGCGCCTGAAGCGGGCCACGAACAGGTCGCGCGCCTCGAGCTCGGCGAGGACGTCGGCGGCGTCGGTGCGGCCCGTGACGGCGGTGCAGGCGTCGGCGCGCAGATCCTCGAGGATCGACGTCTCGAGCAGGAAGCCCTGCAGCTCGGGTGGCTGCTCGCGCAGCACCTCCTCGGCGAGGTAGTCCCACAGGTCGGAACGGACGCGATCGGTCGGCTCCTCGCCGGTCGCCGCGTCGCCGCTTCCGATCGGCAGCGCGCTGGCAGCGAGACGGACCGCCGCTGCCCAGCCGCCGCTCGCGGCCAGGACGCGCTCCGCGACGGTGTCGTCGGTCGATCCCTGGTGGGCAAGGACGCGCCGGACGTCGTCGAGCCCGAGCCTCAGGTCGGCCGCGCCGAGCTCGCCCAGCTCACCACGCACGCGGAGCCGTGCGACCGGCAGCGGGGGCGTCGAGCGACTCGCGGCCAGCAGGCGGACGTTTGGTGGCAGGAGGTCGATCAGCAGCGCCAACAGCGCCGCTGCGTCGGGGCCGATGGCGTGCAGGTCGTCGAGGACGAGCACGAGGCCGCTGGCGTCGGCCAGGTCGTTCACGAGCGCCGTGGCGAGTGCGCGGTGGTCCCGGGCTGCGCCACGTCCAGCGAGCATCGCTGGCGCACGTCGCCCGACCGACGGCACCACACGGAGGACGGCGGCGTGCAGCGCCGCCGTCAGCAGGTCGGCCGTGGTGTCGCCGGCGTCGACACGGAGCCACGCCACGGGCCCGGGAGCCTCGGTCGCCCAGGCGGCCAGCAGCGTCGTCTTGCCCGAGCCTGCGGGTGCGCGCACGAGCACCACGCGATGGTCGTGCAGTGCCTGCGTCAGGCGCGCCACGCGCGACCCGGCGAGGGACGAGTCCACCGTCGGTGGGAGGAACTTCGTGAAGGCGAAACGCTCGGCGGGATCGGCGCCCAACGGTGCCGGTTCCTGCAGGGCGGCAGCCCGGTCCATGGCTGCAATGCTACTCGTTGAGGGTATGCGGCGAGGGCGCTCGAGGAGTCCGAGGCCGGCGTCGCGAGGGGCTCGCGCCGTCGTGGCATGACCGGCGCCGCTGGCGCTTGACAGGTGATGCGCGTTCGCCTAGCCTACGATCGCGACTGCCATCGCGGTCGCTTCAGGAGAGGAGGTGGAGCCATGGGACATGACCATGCGCACGACCACCGCCGATCCGAGACCGATCCTGCGCACTGAGCTACGGCCGGCCAGGACCACGGTCCTCGGCCAACCCTAGCCCGCGTCGGTGTCCACCGACGCATTGCCCGTCGGCTTCGACGCCGCTCGGGTGCGCAGGAGGCCAACCCTGAAACGTCTGTTCGACACCGACTCGATCGACACCTCGCACGAAACCTTCTCCCGTCGCCGCGACCGCCGCAAGCCGCGCGGGCGCCTGCGGCCGGACGAACTCATGCCCGACCGGGACGGCGCGCCGCCGGTCCCGGAGATCGCCTGGTTGCAGGAGCGCGGCTACCTCGACGGCATCGAGGGTGAACTGAAGAGCGGCAAGGAAGCCACCGTCTACCTCGGGCGAACGCGTGTCGGCCTCGCCGCCGTGAAGGTCTTCCGCGACCTGGCGGTCCGCTCGTTCAAGAACGACGGCCGCTACCGCGCCGGCCGTTTCATCGGCGACGCCCGCGTCGAGCGGGCCATCGCGAACCGCAGCGCCACGGGTCGGCGCGCGCAGGCCCTGCTGTGGGCCGCGCACGAGTACGCGATGCTGTGGCGGTTGCGCGCCGCCGGCGTGAACGTGCCCGAGCCGCTGGTGGGCCCCGACACCTCGGACATCGCGCAGGCCGGCGAGGTCGTGCTCATGCGCTTCGTCGGCGACGAGGCGGGCCCCGCCCCGCGCCTCGCCGACGTCCGGCTGCCGCCAGATGAGGCGCGGCGCGCCTTCGACGACGCCGTCCACGCGCTGACGGCCATGTGGCGCGTCGGCGTCGTGCACGCGGACTACTCGACCTACAACCTGCTGTGGTGGCGCGGTTCCGTCGTCGTGATCGATCTGCCGCAGGCCGTGGATGCCGATCACCGCGAGGCGCGGGAGCTGCTGAAGCGCGATGCTGCGTCGCTCTGTGCCACGTTCCGTCAACACGGCATCGAGGCTGCGCCCGACGAGGTGCTGCGGGTGGTGGTGGCGGGCTGAGCGGCGCCTCCATGGGGCCGACGAACGTGTGGCGCCGCCTCCTCATAGAGGAGGCGGTGCTCGCGGTCGACGCCCCGCTCGTGCTGCGTACGATGCACCTTCGCCAGGCGTCGTCAAGGCGCGATCAGGGTGCGTCGTGGAACGCCTACCACCTGTCCCAGTCGTAGCCACAGAAGAAGCGCAGCATCTCGGCAACGGTCCTGAAACCAAGCTGCCTGGCGAACTGGTTCGGGTTGAGGCCGAGGTAGGGGTAGTGTCCGTCGGCACCTGGTTCGCACCAATTGCCATCGTCGTCGACACATACGTCGTGATACCCCTGCAGGAACGCCCCTGGGGTCAGTGGGCATGCCCCCAAGAAGTCGCTGTAGGGACAGCAGCAGCCGTACGCACCGTAGGCGTTGCCGGGCGGGTTCGGTGCCGTTGATGCCCGGGCGCCGGCGGCAGCGACGAGGGCGAGGGCTGCGACCAAGAAGGTGGTGAGCATGAGCTTGTGCATGGCATCCTCAGGTCCTGCGCGTGATGCGCTGCGTCGAGGTGGGTCGTGCCTGCCGCGATCCGCTCCGTCACCTCCCTCGTCGTCACCCGTCGACGCGGCGGTCGCTCACCGCGCTCCGTCGGCCCGCACGTGTGTGCTTGCGACGGTAGCGACCTCACCGTTCTCGAAGCGTTCCGGCGGCATGCCTGTCACGCCGATCACCGGAAGCGTCGACGTACACGTCGTGGTTCCACGTCGAGAACGCGCTGTTGGTCAACGGGCAGGCCCTCAGGAATGCGGTGTCGGGGCAGCAGCAGCCGTACGCACCGTAGGCGGTGCTGGTCGTGGTGGCGTCCGACGGTGGGCGGGCGGTCGTGGCGTGCGCAAGGTCGTACATGACATCCTCCGGTTCTACGCGCGCTGCGCTGGGTCGGCTCGTCCCTCGTGCTCGGTCCGTGCGTCTGTGCCATCGAGGGTAGCGACGATCGTGTTCTCGAAGCGTTCCGATGGCGGCGTCGTGACGGGCGTCGCCACGTGCCGCATGATGGGGGCAGCATGGATGCGGAACGCTTCGTCCTGGGTGTGAACTACTGGCCGCGCAGCGCGGCGATGGGGTGGTGGTCGCGCTTCGATGCGGCCGAAGTGGACGACGACTTCGCGCTCCTCGCCGACCTCGGCATGCAGGTCGTGCGCGTGTTCCTGCTCTGGGACGACTGGCAGCCGACTCCAGACGTCGTGTCGCCGGCATGCCTGCAGCGTTTCGGCCGCGTTGCCGACCTGGCCGAGCGGCACGGCCTCGGGCTCGACGTCACGTTCTTCACCGGTCACATGAGTGGACCGAACTGGGCGCCGCGCTGGCTGCTCCACGACGGCGCGCCGGAGCCGCCGCCGGCGGTGCGGCAGGTGGTGAGCGGCGGCCGGGTGGTCGCGCAGGGCTACCGCAACCCGTTCCACGACCCCGTCGCGCTGGCCGCGGAGCGGCTCCTGCTCGACACCGTCGTCGGGTCGTTCCGCAAGCATCCGGCGATCTGGATGTGGAACCTCGGCAACGAGCCCGACTTGTTCGCCTGGCCTCGCACGCCGGCCGCCGGGCGGGCCTGGGTCGCCGACATGACCGACCGCATCAAGGACCTCGACCCGCGCCACCCCGTCACCTGCGGTCTGCACGTCGCGAGTCTCCTCGAGGACAACGCGCTGCGGGTGCACGACGTGTTCGAGGAGACCGACGTGGCGGTCATGCACGCCTACCCGATGTACCTGCCGTGGGCGCGCCACGACCTCGACCCGGATCTGGTCCCGTTCACCTGCGCGCTGGTGAGCGCGATGACGGGGAAGGCCACGCTGATGGAGGAGTGGGGCGGTTGCACCGCCCCGCCGGGCGAGCCCTCGCAGGTCTGGGAGTGGACCTCGTACGGCGCGCCGCGGCGCCAGTTCATGGCCTCGGAGGAGGACCTGGCCAGGTACGTGGAGGCGGTGCTGCCGAAACTCGTCGACGTCGGTGCCACCGGTGCGCTGCTGTGGTGCTTCGCCGACTATCACCCCTCGCTCTGGGACAGGCCGCCCTGTGACGAGGCGCGGCACGAGCGGCACTTCGGGCTGGTGCGTCCCGACGGGAGCCTCAAGCCGCACGCCGAGGCGATCCGGCGCTTCGCGCGCACGTCGCCGCGGGTGCTGCGCGAGCCGCGTCACACCGTGGCGCTCGACGTGGGTCGCGACGAGTACTACGCCGCGCCTGCGGAGCACGCCCGGCGGCTGTACGCGCGCTACCTGGAGCAGCACGGCCTCTGAGGCGTGCGCCGCGCTCGCCGAGCGCTGAGCCGGCGGCTGCGCCTCGTCTGGCCGCCGCCGAACCGTCCGGGTCAGGGCAGGGCGCTGAAGAAGGCCGAGATAGCCGCGGCGGCGCCGGTTGGCCAGCCGTGCGGGTCGTACCGACCCGACGACCAGGTGGCGCCGTCGTGGGAACACCACACGACCGGGTGCGGCGCCCCTGCGTCGCCGACACGCTCGCAGTGGAGCACAGCGAGGGCCGGCTGGGACACGCTGGCGGCGTGTGCGAGTTGGAGTCCGTTGCCTGCGAGGAACGCGTCGCGAGCACGCTCACCTGCGCTGATCGGCACCAGCTGGTCGTCGGGGTGGTGCAGCAGGAGTGCCGCGGTGCGGGCGACGCATGCGTCGCCCTGGAGGCCTCCCGCGACCGTGGCGACGGCGCGTACGAGGCCGGTCGTGTGGCAGGCGAGGTCGTTGGCGAAGGAGGCGCCGAGCGAGTGGCCGACGGCGAAGACGCGGTCGAGGTCGACGCAACGCGTGGCGCCGATGGCGTCCACGATCGTGGCGACGAACGCGAAGTCGCGCTGGGCGTCGATCGGGTCGCCGGGGTCGCTCCAGGCGAACGCGCCTGGTCCCGCAGGGAGCGCTTGTGGGTAGACGATCCAGGCGTTGGGCATGGCCTCGTCCACCTCGAAGTAGTCGCGCGCCTGCGCCGCGTCGTTCGTGCGGCCGTGGAACGCGATCACGAGGTCGTGAGGGGCGGCGCTCAGATCCCGTGGCGGGTCGATGATGAACGTGCGGTCGCGATCCGATACCACGAGGCGCTCGGGCAGCGGCCATGCGTCCGAGGTGGAGCAACCGGGCGAGTACTGCGCGGTCCGGCACTGGCCGATGGCGTCGTGGGCGGCACACGCCGTGTCACCACCACAGCCTAGACGATATGGGTTGACGTAGGGGCCTCCACTCGCGTAGCCCGTGGGTTGCGGCCGGAGGGTTTCCTCCGTCCGTAGAGCCACATACGTGAGGGAGGCCCTGAGATGAGTGTACGAGAGCGAACGCACGTCGGTTTGGACGTCCACGCCCACGCGGTCGTCGGGGCAGCCCTCGACGGCGACACGGGCGAAGTGGTGCGACGCCGACTCGGTTCGAGTCCCGCGGAGGTCCTCGCTTGGATCCGAAGCCTGCCGGGTCCGGTGGCGGCCGCGTACGAGGCCGGCCCGACGGGCTTCACGCTCGCCCGCGCGCTCCGGGCTGCGGGCGTGCGCTGCGAAGTCCTCGCGCCCTCGAAGCTGCAGCGGCCGGTGGGTGAACGCGTGAAGACCGACGCCCGCGACGCGCTGCACATCGCCAAGTTGCTCAAGCTCGACGAGATCGTCGCGGTCACGATCCCCAGCGAGTCCCAAGAAGCCGCCCGCGACCTGGTGCGCGCCCGCGAGGACGCCCGACGGGACCTGATGAGCGCCCGGCACCGGCTCGGCAAGCTGCTCTTGCGGCGCGGCCTCACGTACCCCGGAAAGACGACGTGGACGAGCGCGCATCACGACTGGTTGCGCCAACGTCGCTTCGAGCTGCCCGGCCTGCAGGCGGCGTTCGATGCCGCGCACGAAGCGGTCGTCGCCGTTCAAGACCGGCGGGATCGACTCGACGCAGCGATCCTCGCCATGGCGACCGAGAGCGAGTTCACCGGCGTCGCGCAGCGCTTGTCGTGCCTGCGGGGCATCTCGACCCTCACGGGGTTCGGGCTGGCGGTCGAGATCGGCGACTGGTCGAGGCTCGACGGGCGCCGCATCGGCTCGTACCTCGGACTCGTGCCCACCGAGCACTCCTCGGGCCAGTCGCGCTCCCAAGGTGGGCTCACCCGGACCGGGAACGCCCACGCGCGCCGTTTGCTGGTCGAAGCCGCGTGGCACCACCGGACGCGCTACACGCCCACCTCGCCGACCCTGCGGGCGCGCTGGGCGCTGGCGAGCCCGGCAGCGCGCGAGCGCGCGCATCAGGGCAACCTGCGGCTGCATCGGCGCTGGCGGGCGTTCGAGGCGCGCGGCAAGCGCCGGGTCGTCGCGAACGCTGCCGTCGCCCGCGAGCTCGCCGGTTGGTGCTGGTCGTTGGCGGTGATGGAGTCATGATCCGGCCCGCCTGACGCCTCGACCCCCTCCTGGTGCGTTGGTGACGGCAGCGTCTTGGGGGCGATGCGCGGCCCGGCTATGAGCAGCCACCCTCCGGCGGCCACGCTCGATCCTAGATCGCGACACGCCCCCTGCCGAACACATCGTCCTGCGGTACCCAACCCGCGCATATCAGACTGACAACGCGTCGAGCACCGACCCGCACGTCACCAATGCGCCCCATCCGAGCAGGGCTGCGACCCCGTAGGAGTCGCAGCCCTTTCATGCCCACTTGACAAAAAACAACCCATATCAGCCGGGCGCGGCCTGCGAGTCGTGCGTGCCCGTCCGAGGCTCTTCCACGGTGTT
>REEJ01000142.1 GCA_007695125.1 Trueperaceae bacterium
CAACGTCGGCTCGTTCCTCGGCGGCGGCACGCTGCGCAGCTACGGCAAGGGCATGGCGATGGGTCCGGCCGATGCCGACGAGCTCACGACCATGCGGCGGGTGCTCGAGGAGGCGATGGAGGACGGCGCCTTCGGCGTCTCGTACGCGCTGATCTACCCACCCGACGCCTACGTCGACACGCCGGAGCTGATCGACGTGTGCCGCGCGATGGCCCCCTACGGCGGCGTGTACATCACCCACCTGCGCTCGGAGTCCGGCGGCATCTTCGAGGCGCTCGACGAGGCTTTCACCATCGGCCGCGAGGCCGGCGTGCCGGTGGAGGTCTACCACCTCAAAGCCTCGCACCCGGCCAACTGGTGGCGCATGCCGTCGGTGATCGAGCGCATCGAGCGCGCCCGCGAGGGCGGACTCGACGTGACGGCCGACATGTACCCGTACCCGGCCTCCGGGACGGGACTCTCGGCGATCCTCCCGACCTGGACGGCCGAGGGCGGGCGGTTGTACGAGCGCCTGCGCGACCCCGCCGCGCGCGCGCGGGTGCGCGCGCAGCTCGAAGGGCTCGAGCCGCACGACGGCATGGGCCTCGAGACCGACGGCGGCGCGCACGGCGTGATGCCGGTCGGCTTCAAGCGCCCCGAACACCAGCCATACGTGGGCATGAGGCTGTCCGAGATCGCCGAGCTGCGCGGCCAGGACTGGATCGAGACCGTGCTCGACCTGCTCGCCACCGAGGGTCAGCGCATCAGCACCATCTACTTCTCGATGACCGAACGCAACCTGCGCCGGCAGGTGGTCCAGCCCTGGCTGACCTTCTCGACCGACGCGGGTGGCTTCGATCCGGCCTGGGCCAAGCCGCTCGGCCCGTACCACCCGCGCGCCTACGGCACCTACCCGCGTGTGCTGCGGAAGTACGTGCGCGAGGAGCGCCTCCTCACGCTCGAGGAGGCGATCCGCAAGATGACCTCCGCCGTCGCAAACCGCCTGTCGCTGCGCGACCGAGGCGTGCTGCGCGAGGGCGCGTTCGCCGACCTGGTGCTGCTCGATCCGGACGAGATCGCCGATCGCGCCACCTTCGACGACCCGCACCAGCTCTCGGTCGGCGTGCACGACGTGTGGGTGAACGGCGAGCGGGTGCTGCGCGGTGGTGAGCACACCGGCGCGACGCCGGGGCGGTTCGTCAAGGGACCGGGTGCAGCGTGAGCCGGGCGTGGCCCGCGCGTGATAGCGTGCGGCCGTCCACGACGTCTCACACGAAGGAGCACCCCCAATGACCGAGATCGAGACCCTCCGCAAGTCCGACCTTGCCGAACTCGTCAGCGCGCGGACCAACCTCAACCGCAGCCAGGCCGCGCATGCGGTCGCCGCCGTCTTCGACGTGATGTTCGAGGCACTGACCGAGGAGAAGCGTGTCGCCATCACCGGCTTCGGCACCTTCGACGTGCGCGCCTCCCGGGAGCGCACCGGCGTGAAGCCCGGCACCTCGGAGCGCATCACCATCCCGGCGCGGAAGCGCGTCGGCTTCAAGGTCAGCAGCCCGCTGAAGAACGCCGTCAAGTAAGGCACGGACGCTGGTAGACCGCTGGCCCCTGGCGTGAGTCGGGGGCCAGCGGACCACGGCGGACGCTCGAGGGGGCCGGCGCGTACGCGCGTGTCGAGGGACGATCGTCCCGAATCCCGTACGTGTGAACGTGCGATGCCCTAGAGTGACGCCACCATGCTGCTGCGCACCCTGGGTGGGCTCGCGCTCGAGGGCTCGGCGTTGACGCGACCGAAGCCGTTGGTCGTGCTCGCGTACCTCGCGCTCGAGGGGCCGACGCCGAGACGGCGGCTCGCGGAGGTCCTATTTGGCGACGCCGTCGACCCGCGGGACAGCTTGTCGACCGCGCTGCGCCACCTGCGCGCGGCTGAAGCCGCGAACACGCTCGCCGGCGACATCGTTCGCTGCAATGTGGCGTGTGATGCAACGGCGCTGCTCAACGCCTTCGACGGCTATCGCTACGCCGAGGTCGTCGCGGCGTACGCGGGTGCTTTCCTCGACGGGTGTGATGTCGGTCTCGGCGTCGAGGCCGAGGAGTGGTTGTTCGAAACCCGCGAGACGATCGCGAGCCGTGTGCGAGCGGCGAGCGTGCACGAGGCTCGTGCGGCTCTGCACGCGCAACGCTACGACGACGCTCGGCGCTTGGCTGGGCGGGCGATCGCCCTAGCCGAGGCGGCCGACATCGAGTCGGACGAGCTCGCCGTGTTGCTGGCCATCTCGGAGGCCACTGAGATGCCCGAGGCCGCGCGGTTGCGCGCCATGGCAAGCGCGATGGACGTGGATGCGCTCGACGTCGTCGCGCTCGCGTCGACGCACGACGTCGGTAGCGGCAGTCTCCACCGGACGACGCGCCTCATCGGCCGCACCAACGAACTCGCTCTGCTCGCCGACAAGCTGACCGAGTCGGACGAACGTGTGTTGGTCGTCTTCGGTCTCGGCGGCGTCGGCAAGACGCGACTCGTCGCACGGTTCGCGCAGTCCGTGCCAGCTCGGCACCGGAACCGTTTCCCCGATGGCGCGGTCTTCGTTCCGTTGGATGGCGTCGTCGATGCGAGCGGCTTGGTCGCCGCCGTCACGGCCACCATCGTGCTCGGCGGCGGCCAGGGCCGAGGCATCGACGGCCTCGTCCGGGCGCTGCAGGCGTGGCGCGGTGTGGTCGTACTCGACAACGTCGAGCAGATCGAGGATGTCGAGGCGGTCATCCGCAGGTTGACCGAGGGTTGCCCCGACCTCGTCGTACTCGCCTCGAGTCGGCGTCGGCTCGCGTTGCATGCCGCGTACCACATCGAGTTGACCGGACTGCGGACGGACGAACGCCCGGGTGGCTCGGAGGCGACCACGCTCTTCCTCGATCGTGCGGCACGGGCGGGCGGCCCGACGGCGTTCAGCGACGCAGACATGGTCACGATCGGGCGTATCACGAGGCTGCTCGACGGGCACCCGCTCGCCGTCGAGCTTGCGGCGGCGATGACGCGCGCGTTCGGTGTCGAACGGATCGAGGCGCACCTCGGCGAGGACCTCAGCGTGCTCGAGAGTCGCGCGGTGGACGTGCCAGAGCGACACCATACGGTTTCCTCGTTGCTCGAGCCGACCTGGCAGCGACTGGACGAGAGCGATCGCCATGCCCTCGTCCGGCTGGCGACCTTCGCATCGGGGTTCACCCTCGAGGCGGCCAAGGTCGTCGCTGCATTGGGGCCTCAGCGCTTGCTCCGCCTCGTCGACGTCGCAGTCGTGCACGTGGAGGGTGGCGGGCGCGGTCGCTACCGCCTGCATCCGATCGTGCGCGGTTTCGTCCGCGAGCGGGCCGACGAGGCCACGTGGCAGCAAGCCCTCACGGCACACGCTGCGTTCGTCCGGTCGTACCTCGGCGATCTGGACGCGGCGCTCGCAGTCGACCGCGCCCGCGCCATCGAGCGCCTCTCGGTCGATCGTGAGGAGGTGCGCTCTGCGGTGGCGTTCGCGCTCGGCGAGGGAGACGTACAGGCGGCCGGCGCGATGCTCCACACCCTCGTCGTGTCGGGTGATCTGCTGCAGGCCCGTGGTGCTGACGAGCACCTCATCGATCTGGTCACACGGGTTGCCCAGGCATCGCTCGACCACGGCGAGCGAGCGGTCGCGGAGCGGCTCTTCACGAAGGCGGCGAACGCCACCCGCACCTTCATCGGTGATGCCGAGGCCGCGATCGCGCTCTACCGACGTGCGCTGGCGGTCGCCGAGGAGACGGGTGACCTCGTCCGTCAGGCCGGGCATCACGCGATCCTCGGCATGATGGTGTTCGACCGTGACCGTGCCGCGAGCGACCGTGCCCTCGCCAAGGCTCGCGCGTTGGCCGACGCGGCGGACGACGAGATGGCGGCCGCCGAGGTGTTGACTCGGGTCGCGTACTGTGCCGGCCGCGTTCGAGACTGGGTCGAGCTCGAGGCGATCGCCTCCGCCCTCCTCGCGCGCCTCGATCGCATCGAGGCACATCCTGAGGCCGACCGCTCGCGTGTCGATGCAATGCGGTACAGCGCCATGCACAACCGGGCCGTAGCCGTCGACGAACAGGGCGACAAGCGCCGAGCGATGGGGTTGCGGCGCGAGGCGCTCGCCTTCGCCGAGGCGAGAGGTCACCTGTTGTGGCAAGGTTACGCCCACGCGGATATCGCACGAGGGTTGGACGAAGCCGGTGATGCGGCGGCCGCGGCGTTCCATGCCGCCAGTGCCCGGGAACTCTTCGTCCGCCTCGGGGCACGCGACGAACTCGCTGCGTTGGAGCGCGATGTCGGGACCGTGTTCGGTGCCCAGAGCGCGCCCGGTACCGGGGGCGGCGCACCGGCGGTTCGCTCGTGAACGATGTTCAGGTCGCCCACTGCGACGCGCTGGGCGTGACTTCCACGCAGTGGGTCGGGAGGTGGTTGGGATGAAGCGTTCGGCTGTCGTGCTGCTCATGGCCGTGATGATGGCCGTCGGCACGGTCCTCGGGCAGGGGGACGACGCCCCGGACCGGTTCTGGTACCTGCGACTCGGTGCGCCACTCGGTGCCGTCGTACCGACCACACCGGACCTGCGGCTTGTGCCGATGCTTCCGGAGCCTTCCTGGCACGGGCCGACGCTCGAGACGTACGAGCACGTCCGAAACTGGGTCCGTGATTACACCGGTTCCGACGAAGGCAGCGATGCGCTCGAGGCGTTCGTGCGCCTGCTCCAACGTACGGGCACGGATGGGGACGTCACGTACCACAGGTCGCTGCGGTCCGACGACGAGGACGACGCACTCGATTCGTGCGGCCTCGTCGGCGGCGCGGGCCGCCTCGTCGGCGATGGCGGTGGCGGCGTACTGTTCGCGGACGGCGGCGCCGGCCGTCTCGTCGGAGATGGTGGAGCGGGCCGTCTCGTCGGCGATGGCGGAGCTGTCCTCCAGGTTCGGCCCGACCCATACTTCGTTGCCAGTGACGTCGTCGAACCCTGGGCACTCGAGCTAGAGCACGTCGCCGGCCAACTCCCCGGTCTCGCGGGTACGGCGTTTGCGATCGTCGACCGGTTCGACCTCGACAGGTTGCCGGTACGCGACACGGGACGCATAGACCGCGAGGCGGCGCTCCTCGCGGCGGCCGATCTGGTCCTCGCCGCTCGTGACGAGACCGACGGCGTGGTCGTCGTGCCACATGGCCACCTCGTTCTCCACCACATGCTGCAGCTCGTCATCGCCCAGGTCCCGGAGGGCTCGCAGGTCCTCGTCACCGTTGGCGAGGCCACCGGGGACGGCCCGACGCGCGTGGACGTCTCGTGGGACGATGTCGAGGGCAGCGTTCGGATCGACCTGTACCCCATGCAGTACGACACCTTGGACGGTCTCGAGGATGCGCTCGCATCTCTCGCGGCTGACGACACCGTGCGCATCGTCATGAGCTGGACGCTCTCGAACTGCGTCCTCGTCGAGCGCTACATGCAAGAGGTCGACGTCGACGCGTTGCGCGAGACGGGTGTGGCAGGAACGACCGACCTTGTGGTGGAGTCGTACGCCGCGTTCCTCATCGACCTGATCGGCCTGGCGCGTAGTGGAGACGAGGCCGAGCTGCTGGACACGTTGTGCGAGGCGTTCGGAGGTGTCGAGCAGCCGTGCACCGACTCGTTCCTCATCGCGGTGCTCCTCGCGTTCCTCGATGGACGTGCGGAGGCTGACGTTGGCGCATCGATCGAGCAGGAGCACCTGTGGCGCCGCGTCTTCGCGGCGGCCGGGAACCACCGCATGCCGTTCCCGCTGCCGCCTGCGTCGTGGCCGCACGTGTACGGCGTAGCGGCATGCATGCCCACGCTGACGGGCAACGCGTGGTTCACGAACCGCGGTGACGTCGTACGGAACGAACACGTCCTCGCCCCGGGCGCGTGGTACCCGGTGGCCTCGACGACCGACGGTGATGGCCAGCTCGGCTACTGGGGGACCTCCTTCGCCGCCCCGTACGCGGCGCTGGCGTTCACCGCGTCGCAGTCGGTACCCGACGGTCCTCACGTCTTGGGCACGTGCACAGACGAGTTCGTCAAGGCCCAGTACGCATCGCAGTGATCGATGACATGTCGTGTGCGGGACGTGGACGGGCCGTGAACGGACCCACTCCGCCACAGTGATGCCACCCACCGGGGAGACCGGTAGGCGCGAGATGGGAGGACGCGCATGCAGGGGCATCACACGACATATACCGGATCGACCGGCAATCGGCAGGGCGCGGCGACGTTCCCTGCGCGGCGTCGGAGCGCCGCGTTCGTCACGAGGCCAGGCGTGGAGCGCCGAGGCGGTCACCGCGTGCCGCGCCGTGCGCGGCGTCGGTCGGGCGAGGTGCGCGCGACGCTGCTGCTGCTGGGGCCACCGAGACTGCGCCACGACGGTGCCCTCATCGACTTACCTCTGGCGCGTTGGACGGCCCTGCTCGCCTACCTCGCGCGGGGCGGCGGTTGGGTCCGACGGGAAGTACTCGCAGCACTGTTCTGGCCCGAGCACGATGATCACGGCGCCAACTTGAACCTCCGCCAGACACTCCAGACGATCGTCCGCTCGCTCGCGGGCAGCGCGCTGCAGCGTGAACCTACCCGCGTCCGATGGGCAGGTGGCTGCGACGTCGAGGCATTCGACGCCCTGGTACGAGGGCAAGACTGGGGGTCGGTCGTACGCTCCTACGGCGGCGCGTTCCTCGACGGCCTCGACGTGCCGGACGTACCCACGGTTCAGGAGTGGATCGACGCGGAGCGCACCGGTCTGCATGCCTGCTGGAGAACCGCTGCGTTGCTCGAAAGCCGCGCCGCGCTCCTCGAGGGTCGCTTCCTCGACGCCCTGCCGCTGGCTGAACGGCTGTGCCGCACGGACGCCTTCGACGAGGAGGGACTGCGCTTGCTGCTCGAGGCGTTGGTTCGCTGCGGCGACCGGACGCGCGCAGAGCGCACGTTCGCGGGGGCGGTGCAGGCGTTCGTGGGCGAGCTCGGTGTCGAGCCCGAGCCGGAGACGATGGCGCTGGCACGGACGCTCGGGCTGTCGAGTGAGCGTGCCTGAGCCGGCAGCACCTTCGTCGTAGGGCGGAGCGCGCTACCCTGGTCCCAAGGAGGCCTCCATGACCGATCCGGTCGACCGCGACGCGTTCAATCGCACCTTCCTGTACCTACTCGACGAGATCGTCGGCGAGCCGCCCAAGGACTCGCCGGGCACCGCGGTGCTCGACCCCGATGCCGGTTGGCTGCAGACGCTCCTGACGGTGGACCATACGCGGGCGTCACGGACCATCGCCCAGGGCGGCACCACGATCGCCGGCCAGGCGGCGCACGCGGCGTACTACGTCGAGCTGCTCGAGCAGCTCGCCAGGGGCGAGGACGTCGAGGCCGACTGGCCCCGGAGCTTCGTCCCGAGCGTCGTCGACGAGGGGCGCTGGGAGGAGACGCGGGCGCGGCTGCTCGCGGCGCTGGCGCGCTTCCGCGCGATGGTCCTCGCCGTCGACGAGTGGGACGAGGAGCGCCTGCGCGGCGCGCTGGGCGTGCTGGTGCACACCGCCTACCACCTCGGCGCCGTGCGGCAGATGATCCGCGTCGTCTGATCCGCGTCGTCTGACGCGCGCCGACGCTGCCGTATCCTGCGTTCGAGCAGGAGAGGAGCGTGGGACATGCGCGTGTACGTGTCGTCCGACATCGAGGGCGTGGCCGGCGTGGTCACGTCGCAGCAGGGGAGCCCGAGCGGCGGAGTTGAGTACGAGCGTGCGCGCCGCCTGATGACCGCCGAGGTCAACGCGGCCGCTGCCGCGGCCTTCGATGCCGGGGCGTCGACCGTGGTGGTGAACGACGCACATGGTCCCAACACCAACCTCCTCGTCGAGTCGCTCGACGAACGCGTGCACCTCATCACGGGGAAGCCCAAGGCGCTCAACATGGTGCACGGCGTCGACGAGGGCTTCGACGCGGCGCTGTTCCTCGGCTACCACGCCCGCCCGGGCACCGCCGAGGCGATCTTGGACCACGCCTACGTCGGCACGGTCGTCGACGAGCTGCGCCTGAACGGCGAGCCTCACGGCGAGTTCGGCCTGAACGCGATGCTCGCCGGCTCGTTCGGCGTGCCCGTCGTGATGGCCAGCGGTGACGACAAGCTCGCGGCCGAGGTCGCGGAGCTGCTGCCGCAGACCGAGGTGGCGGTGGTGAAGTGGGCGACGGGTCGCATGGCCGCACGCACGCTGATGCCCGGACCGGCGCGCGTCGCGATCGCCTCCGCCGTCACACGCGCTTTGCGCGCGACGCGTCCGGAGTGCGTCCTGCGTCCGCCCGAGGGTGACCTCGAGCTCGACGTCCGCTTCGTCTCGACGATCCAGGCCGACCTGGCGTCGATCATGCCGGGCGCGCGGCGCGTCGACGGGCGCACCGTGCGGTTCGTCCACGACGACTACGCCGAGGTGTTCCGAGCCTGCCGCGCGCTGATCGCCCTGGGCCAGGCCGCCTCGTGAGCGAGCAGCTCGTGGTCGCCAACGCGCGGCGTGCCCGACACCTGCGCTCCCGACGCCTGCGCGCCTGACGCCCGCCTAGAATTTCCCGCCCGTCCGGAAGCCGCCGCCGCCGATCCTGCCGCCGGTGCGGAAGCCGCCGCCGCCGAAGCCGCCGCTCGGAGGCCGCGGAAGCGAGGGAGCGCGCGGGATCGACGGCGGCCTGGGCGCCCCGCCACCGCTCGACCACGGCGACCCACGCCCGAAGCCGCCCGAGCCGAAGGTCGGGTTGCTGCGTTGCGGTGCCTGCCGGCGCTGCTGTTCCAGCACGCGCCACAGGGCGTCGCGGGTCATCGCGCCCTGCAGGAACTGCGCCAGCATCGTTGCGACGAGCGTGCCGTCGGCGAAGGTCGAGCCCGGCTGGTCCATCCGCTGGCGCGTGTAGTCGCTGCGCAGGCGCTCGAGCTCGCGCACGCGCTCGCGGTTGCGCGTCGCGACCTCCTTCAGCTCGCGGAGCGTGGCCTCGGTGGTCGTCCGGTCGCGCTCGAGGTCGAGCAGCCGCGCGACGATCGCGTCGTCCTCGGGGAACGGCGTCGCCAGCGCCTGGCGCCGCAGCGCCTGGAGGTCGTCGCGTCCGAGCTCGGAGGCGAGGAAGGCGAGCGCCTCGCGGTAGGCGTCGTCCTCGCCCTTGGCCGTGCGCTCGAGTGCGTCGTGCGCGGTGTCGCGCTCGAGCGCCAGCGCCGCAAGGCGCTCGTCGGCAGCGGCGAGGGCGGTGGCTGCCTCGTCCCGCGCGGCCTCGTGGGCGCTGACGCCGTCGGCGTCGCGTGCGGCACGGTCGAGCGCAGCCAGCGCCGCGTGTGCCGCCTCGGCCCGTTCCGCCACCCGTTCGGCGTGCTCGTGCAGCCGCTCGGGCAGCTCCTGCAGCCGGGTGAAGTTCAGTCGCGCCGCGTCGAAGCCCACGTGCCGTGCGACCTTGCCGTCGAGCCAACGGATCGGCGGCATGGCGCGGTACGCGCTCGTGCCGAAGCGGCGGCGCCACAGGTACATGAAGAGCGGATCGTCGTGGTACGCGCGCTCCTTCTGGCTGCGCTCCTCCGCGCTCTGGGCGGCCTTCTCGGCGGCGTGGTCAGCGGTGCGCGCGGCCTCCCGAGCCGCCGCGCGCGCCGCCCGGTAGGCCTCGTCGTCGTCGAGCCGCGCCTGCGTCGCCGCCTCCGCCTCGTCCAGGGCGGCCTCGGCATCCTCGAGGACGTCGGCGAGGCGTTCGCGCTCACCCTCCGTGGCGCCCGCCTCGGTGGCCAGCCGATCGAGGTCGGCGTGCAGCGCGTCGATGCGCTCCTGGCGGCGCTCGAGCATCGCCAGCACGCGGGCATCGGCGTCGGCGACACGCTGCGCCGTGCGGTCGCGCTCCAGGTGCTCGAGGCGCAGCCGAGCCAGGGCCTCGATGGCTTCGCCGCGGCCGACGTCGACCTCGGCGAGACGGCGGCTCGCCTCCGACAGCCGCCGCTCGACGTCGTCCAGTCGCTTCTGCTCCTTGGCGATCGCGCCTTGGATGGTCCCCAGCGCCTGCCGCCCCGTGGTCATGAGGACCTCCTCACCATCGCGTGATCGCCCCACCGCTGGTCGGGATGGTGTACTCGGGCGCCAGCGCGCCGGCGCGCTTCGCGCCCACGAGGCGGTCCTCGATGATCCCGTCGGCCGCCTTGTCGGCGGCGACGCGCTCGAACACCTCCTGCGGGACGCGCAGGCCCCACGTGCTCACGCGCTCGACGCGCCCGGTCTCCTCGTTGGTCACCTCGACCCGCACCGGCCTGCCGGCGTCGTCGACGGCCTCGACGATCAGGTAGTAGTTGCGCGCCGCCGTGTTCACGTCCGGCACGCGCCAGACGCCGCTCACGGCGTTCGGCCCAGCCGCGATCACGAGCTCGTAGCGCTGCTCCAGCAGCGCCGCGAGCGATGCCAGCGCGTCGACCTCGACGCGTGCGGCAGCGGTGTCGCCGCGCTGCAGTGCGGCCTCGCCTGCAGCGAGCATCGCTGCTGCGCGCTGCAGCGCGGCGGGGGCGTCCGTGCCGGACGTGACCCGGGCGTGCACCGAGCTCAGGTCGGCGGCGAGCGCCTGGCGTGGCACCACCACCGTGGCGTGACGCACGCCCAACACGAGGGCGATCACCGCGACCACGACGACGGCGAGCGCCGCCAGCGAGGCGCGGTGCACGTACAGTCGCGCCAGCGTGGTCGCGAACCCTGGTGGCGGCGGACGGTAGGCGAAGCGGTCCTCGCGCAACGCCGCGACACCGGCCGCGAGTACGTGCTCGGGCACGTCGATCCCCTGCGCGGCGTAGGTCGCGCGCAGCCGTTCGATCAGCGCCGCCTCGCGCACCTCGCCCTGCAGTTCCTGCTCGACGAGCCCCTGTCGGTGTCGCAGCGTGTCGACGACGTCCATGGCGAGCATGACCTCGTCGAGCGCGACGCCGCTGGTCTGCGGCGCTGCGCCGGCCGCCGCGGGGGTGGGTGCGACCGCGTCCGTCACGGGCGCCTCAGAGCGCCGCGGACTGCGCCAGCTTGGCCAGGCGGCGCTTGCCGTCCTCGACGGCGCCGGCGATCTCCTGTGCGTTCACCGTGCTGTGGACCCGCATCTCCTCGATGATCTCGCGCGAGCGCGACTGGTAGTCCACCACGGCGTCGACGAGCCGTTTGACGGCGTCCGCCCGGATCGTCGGCCCGTACCCGGCCCGCAGTGCCTCCTCTTGGACCTTGCCGCCCATGTCGGCCAGGACCTCGAGCGATTGGCTCACGCCCTCCTTCATCGCGTCGAGGGTCCGGGTCGCCTCGTGCAGGCCCGTGAGTCCGCTGAACGACGCGGTCAGCGCCGTGAGCACCGTCTCGTTCGTGCCGAAGAAGCTGACCGCCTGCGCGTTCACGCGCTCCTTGGCGGTGTGCGACTGCATCATCCGGCCCATCACCACTTCGGAGGTGTTGTAGCTGATGGTCAGGTTGTCGGCCAGGTCCTTGGCGATCTGATAGCGGCGGTCCGAGGCCTGGAGCGCCCTGACGGCCTCGTCGCGCGCCAGTTCGAGCCGCGCCCGCGCGGCCGCGTCGTCGCCCTCCGCCTGCTCGACCGCCTGCATCGAGGCACCCACGGCGTCCTTGGCGGCCTGCCGCTGGGCCTCGGCCGTGTCGAGCACCTCGAAGGCGAGCACCTCCGCCTGCTTGAGCGCGCCGCGGAAGTCCTGGTAGGCCTCGAGGATGGTCCGCTCGCGACGGATCTGGTCGAGCGACGACGCGCTGACCTCGAGGTAGGTGCGCTTGATGCGGTCGAAGCGTTGTGCGATGTCGCCGCGCGTGACCTTCATCCACACGTTCGCGAGCCGCTCGAAGGTCGAGATGCGACCGTCCTCGACCTGATCGACCATCGCCTTGGCGTCGTCGCGGATGCTGTTGAAGTCGTTGACGATGCGCTCGTAGCGGGTGCCGATCTCCATCGCAGCGACCTGCTCGCGCACCACCTCGTTGAAGAGCGACGCCTGGGCCAGCGTGCGGGTGATGGCCACCACGCGGTCCTCGTCGAGGTCGCTGATCTGCTGCAGCAGCGCGACGATGGGGGCCTCATGGCTCGCTGCGCCTTCGGGCACCAGGCCGAGGTTGCGCAGGGCCTGCATGGCCCGGTCCAGGTAGGCGAGGGGCGTGGGCGATTCGACGGTCATATCGGCCTCCCGGGCGCCGCGGCGCCGCGGGCGATCCAGGCTGGCGGCGCGTGCATGGCTCCATCATCGTCGTGACGCGACGGCGCGGCAAGGGGGGGTCCTCGGCGAGCACATCCACACTGATCCGGCCGGCCGCGTGCGCGTCGTTGAGTATCATGGTGACGAGTCGCCCGCCTGGGCGGACGCCTCTTGGCCTGCCTCGCTGCAGCCTCGAGCGCAGCGGCGTGGTTCGAGTGCGTGGCTGCGCTGGACCGGGAGCGGCTGCGGGGCATCGCGCGTCGGCCCTCGCTCGATCTCGCCGACCCGGTTCGCGGGGCGGCGGGAAGTCCGACCTGCGCACGCTCCTCCTCGCTGTCGATCCCACCGCGCACCACCTCGAGCAGTGCATCGTGGTGCGTCGCTTGCTCGGTGCCTGACCGCTGCGTCAGGGCTGGGCTTCGGCAAAGGAGGGACCCATGCGCAACGTCTTCGTCCTCGCGCTCGACGCCTTCAACCGCCGGCAGCTCGAGCGGGTGGAACGGGCCAGCGATTACCGCTTCCATCCGCTGCTCGGGTTCGAGGATGTCAAGCTCGGTCACCACGGCAAGATCCCGGAGATCATCGAGCGTGCAAGCGACGAGCTCGAGCGCTTCGCCCGCACCGGCGGCTCGGTCGACGGCATCATCGGCTTCTGGGACTTCCCCGTCCAGACGCTGGTGCCGATCCTGCGTGCCAGGCGTGGGCTGCCCGGGCCGACGCTCGAGAGCGTGTTCAAGTGCGAGCACAAGTACTGGAGCCGGCTCGAGCAGCGCGAGGTGGTGCCCGATCAGGTCCCGAGCTTCACGACCTTCGATCCGCACGCGCACGATGTGGCCATCGAGCTCGAGCCCCCCTATTGGGTGAAGCCCGTCAAGTCGGCGGCGTCCCAACTCTGCTTCCTCATCGAGACCGACGCCGATCTCGAGCATGCCCTGGCGGCTCTACGCCAAGGCATCGAGCGGTTCGGGGTCTCTTTCGACCAGTTGCTGTCGTACGCGGACCTGCCCGACGAGGTGGCGGCCGTCACCGGTCATCACTGCATCGCCGAGACCGCCCTGACCGGCGACCGTTACACGCTGTCGGGCTACGCGGTAGACGGCGAGGTGGTGATCTACGGCGTTGTCGACTCGCTCACCTATCCGGGCAGGTCGTCTTTCGCGCGCTTCCAGTACCCTTCGAAGGCGCCTGCTGCGCTCAAGGAGCGGATGATCGCGAGCGCGACGACGGTCATCCGGCGGATCGGTTTCGATCGTGAAGCGTTCAACATCGAGTTCCTGCACGACCGTTCGCGCGATCTGCTGGGGCTGCTCGAGATCAACCCGCGCATGTCGCAGTCCCACGGCGATCTGTACGCGAGGGTCGACGGCCTGCCCAACCAGAAGATCGTCAGCGACCTCGCGGTCGGCCGGAGACCCGAGTTCCCGCGACGCCAGGGGGCGTACGCCTACGCGGCCAAGTGCTACCTGCGCCAGTTCACGGATGCCGTCGTGACCCGCGTCCCCGACGCCGAGGGCATCGCACGAATCGAGCGCGAGGTCGATGGAGCCCTGATCGACCTCAAGGTCGCGGAGGGTATGCGGCTCTCGGAGCTGTCCGGGCAGGACGCCTACAGCTACGCGCTGGCGTGGATCTACGTCGGCGGTGACTCCGAGGAGGCGCTGCAGGATGCGTACGCGCGCTGCGTCCAGGGGCTCGGCATCGGCCTCGAGATGCGAGCGTGAGTGCGATGCGGCATCGCAGCGATCTGGCGAACCGGGTACGGGAGATCGATCACGTCCTGATCACCATGCCGGACGGTGCCCGCCTGGCCGCCCGCCTGTGGCTCCCGGAAGGCGCCGAGAGCGCACCCGTCCCCGCGATCCTCGAGTACATTCCCTACCGCCAGCGCGACTCGACAGCGGGCCGCGACTCGCTCAACCACCGGTACTTCGCCGGCTTCGGGTATGCCTGCGTCCGCGTCGACCTGCGTGGCAGCGGCGACTCCGATGGCGTGCTGGCGGACGAGTACCTCGAGCAGGAGCTCGCTGACGGCGAGGCCGTGCTGCGCTGGATCGCAGCGCAGCCGTGGTGCGACGGTGCCGTCGGCATGATCGGGATCTCCTGGGGAGGCTTCAACGGGCTGCAGCTCGCCGCACGGCAGCCGCCGGAGCTCAAAGCGAT
Organism: Trueperaceae bacterium; assembly: GCA_007695125.1. Taxonomy (GTDB): domain Bacteria; phylum Deinococcota; class Deinococci; order Deinococcales; family Trueperaceae; genus CSSed10-48. The sequence goes on from REEJ01000142.1 coordinate 14,347, forward strand.
CATCACCCTGTGCTCCACCGACGACCGCTACGCCGACGACGTGCACTACATGGGAGGCTGCCTGCTCGGCGACAACCTCTCGTGGGCGTCGACGATGTTCGCCTACAACTCGCTGCCGCCCGACCCCGAGTGCGTCGGGGAGCGCTGGCGCGACATGTGGCTCGAGCGTCTCTCCGGCAGCGGCTTATGGCTCGACACCTGGTTGCGCCACCAGCACCGCGACGACTACTGGAAGCACGGCTCGGTCTGCGAGGACTACTCGGCCATTCGCTGCCCGGTCATGGCGGTGAGTGGCTGGGCCGACGGCTACTCCAACGCGGTCTTCCGGTTGCTGGAAGGGCTCACCGTGCCCCGCCTCGGGCTCGTCGGGCCGTGGAGCCACATGTACCCGCACCTCGGCGTGCCCGGACCCGCCATCGGCTTCTTGCAGGAGGCAGTGCGCTGGTGGGATCGGTGGCTCCGTGGCGAGGACAACGACGTCATGGAGGAACCGATGCTGCGCATCTGGAAGCAGGACACGGTGTCGCCATTCACCGCCTACGACCACCGCCCCGGACGCTGGGTGGGGGAGCCCCACTGGCCCTCCGAGCGAGTCGGGCCACGCCGCTACCGGCTCGCGCCGTACACCCTGGTGGATCCGGACGAGGACATGCCGCAGACCGTCCACGCAGCCGACTTGGCCATCAGCTCGCCGCTCTCCGTGGGCCTCTTCGCAGGCAAGTGGTGCTCGTACGCAGGCGCACCGGACCTCCCTGGTGACCAGCGCGAGGAGGACGGCGGCGCGCTCGTCTTCGACAGCTCGCCGCTGGAGACCGAGGTCGAGGTGCTGGGGATGCCTCTGGTCGAGCTGGAACTCAGTTCCGATCGCCCCGTCGCGATGGTGGCGGTGCGGCTCTCCGAGGTCTTGCCGCACGGTGCCGTGACGCGGCTCACCTACGGCCTGCTGAACCTCACCCACCGCAACTCCCACGAGCGTCCCGAACTGCTCGAGCCGAACCGCCGTTGCCGTGTGACCGTGCCGCTCAACGCGCTCGCGCAGCGCTTCGCGCCAGGGACGCGCCTGCGGCTCGCGATCTCGACGAGCTACTGGCCCATCGCGTGGCTACCGCCCGAGAGCGTGACGCTGACGCTGCACACCGAGGGCTGCTCACTGCTGCTCCCGGTGCGAGACGTGCCCGAACCAGACCCAGCGCCAACGTTCGAGCCGCCCGAGGCCGGCGAGCCGCGCCGCGAGACGCAGCTCGCGCCCATGCGCCAAGACTGGCTGGTGAAGCGTTACCTCGACTCGGACGTCTCGACGCTCGAGGTGATCCAGGACAAGGGCACGCGCCGGATCGACGACATCGGTCTCGAGGTCACGACCAAGGCGGTCGAGTCCTACAGCTACCAGGCCGAGGACGTCACCAGCGCGCGCGGCGAGACCGAGTGGAGGCGCCGGCTGCGTCGCGGCGACTGGTGCATCGAGACCCGTACCCGAACGGTGCTCACCTGCACCCGCAGCCATTTCCTGATCGAGGCCGAGCTCGACGCGTTCGAGGGCGAACGGCGCGTGTTCAGCCGCAACTGGCACCTCCGGGTGCCGCGCACGTTCGTGTAGCGCTCGCTCGGCGGTCCGTGTGCGTCGGCACGGTCCGTTGCGGCGCCGTCGGCGGGGCGGTCGGTAGCCATGACCGCACGCACTATGTATCCTGGAGTGACGATCCGCTGAGCGCACGCACCGAAGCCTGGGACGAGGTTCGGCTGCAGCGAGACGAGGACGGTTGGGACGGACGCATCCGTACCCACACCTCGTTCATGGCCGACGCTACCCACGTTCACACGCGCTGCGAGGTCGAGGCTTCCCCAGGTGCGGAACATGTGCTCGAGCCGTCGATCGAGCGGAGCTTCGAACGCGACGATGCCCGACGCCGTCGGACGTGCGTTCGTGCCCAGCGACTTGCGGGCCTCGTGGCCCATCACCGCGCCCAACCGTTGGGCGCTCGGAGCGAAGGAGGATCCTCATGATCGAGCGTCATCATTCGAGCCGGCGACCGTCCTGGCGACCGCGTGCGCTGTTCGTGCTCGCGCTCGCCGCCCTGCTCGGCAGCGCCACGGTGCTCGCCGCGAGCGACGAGACCCTCAGCGTCCGCGCCCGCAACGGCGCCGACATCAACACGATGGACCCGGCGTTCTACCAGGGCAACGAGGAGTACAACGTCGACATGGTGCTCTACAGCAAGCTGGCGCGCTTCGCGCCGAACAGCACCGAGTTGGTGCTCGACGCCGCCGAGTCGCTCGAACTCAGCGACGACGGCACCGTGGTCGAGTTCCGCTTGCGCGAGGGCATCCAGTTCCACCACGGGTACGGCGAGATGACCAGCGAGGACGTGAAGTTCTCGTTCGAGCGCATCGCCGATCCCGACAACGACTCGCCCTACGCATCGGAGTGGAGCGCGCTCGTGGAGGTCGAGACCATCGATCGCTACTCCGGCCGCATCATCCTCGACGACGTCTACGCCCCGCTGCTCAGCTCGTCGATCCCCTTCACCACGGGCAGCATCGTCAGCAAGGCGGCCTTCGAGGACCGCGGGGAGCAGTTCGCCACGCAGCCCGTGGGCTCGGGCCCGTACTACTGGGCGTCCTGGGAGCCCAACCAGCGACTCGTGCTCGAGCGCTTCGACGATTACTACGGCGAGGCGCCGCACTTCAAGACCATCGAGGTGCTGCCGATCCTGGACCCGCTGATCGCGGAGTTCTCGTTCGACGTCGGCGAGATCGACGCCACCGAGGTGTCGCTCGAGTCCGTGGACCGCTACCTCCAGGACGACACCGTGGTCGTGAACGTGCTCGACACGCTTCGTTACCACTGGCTCAGCTTCAACACCCAGGCAGCGCCCTTCGACGACGTACGCGTGCGTGAAGCCGTCCGCTACGCGGTCGACGTCGACGAGGTCCTCACCGGCGCGTACAACGACGTCCCCAACCGCGCCAACACGATGCTCGCCCCCGACATCCTCGGGCACTGGGCCGACGCCCCCGCCTACCAGCCGGACCTGGAGCGCGCGCGGGAGTTGCTCGCCGAGGCCGGCTACCCCGACGGGTTCAGCACCACCCTCATCACCGACGACGTGCCCGTGCACCAGCAATCGGTGGCGATCATCCAGCAGCAACTGCGCCGCATCGGCATCGACGCCAGCATCCGCATCGTCCAGAGCATGTTCGAGACGATCGGTCAGGGGGGCGCCGAGGGCATGCACTACGCCAGCTTCTCGGCCGTGCTCGACCCCGGCTACTGGTTCGAGTGGTTCTCCTGCGACCAGATCGGCGCGTGGAACTACTGGCAGTGGTGCAACGAGGAGTACGACGAGCTGAAGGACCGTGCCGCCCGCACGGCCGAGCCCGAGGAGCGCGCGGCGTACTACGTGCGCATGCAGCAACTCATCGACGAGGACGTGGCCGCCATCTGGACCACGAACGGCGCCAGCATCTACGTGCATCGCGCCGGTGAACTCGATCCCGCGTTCGTGGCCATGTACGCCCAGTACATGTACTGGACCGGGCCCGTGGACTGAACGGACGCTCCGGTGACGCGCCGCGGGGCATCGCGCCCGCGGCGCGAGCCCGCGCGCGCCACCACCATGACGCTTTCCGAACCACGAGCCGCTCCTCCTGAAGGTCGACGGGCGCCGTGATCGTCTACACGGTGCGGCGCCTGCTGACCGCCGTCGCGACGGTGATCGGCGCGGTGACGCTGCTGTTCCTGATCATCCGGCTCATCCCCGGCGATCCCGCCGTGGTGATGCTCGGTCCGCGCGCGAGCCCCAGCATGATCGCGTCGATGCGCGAACGGATGATGCTCGACGAAAGCGTCCACGTGCAGCTGTTGGCGTTCCTCGGCAACGTGTTGCGGGGCGACCTCGGCCGCGACGTGCTCAACGAGCTACCGGTGTTGGGCATGGTGCTCGACGTGTTGCCCTTCACCATCGTGTTGGCGTTCGGCAGCATCGTGTTGGCGGTGCTGATCGGGGTGCCGTTGGGCACGCTGGCCGCCGCGTACCGCAACTCCTGGCTGGACCGGGTCACCGCCTTCGTCTCGGTCGCGTTCATCACGGTGCCCCCCTTCGTGGCCGGGTTGCTGCTCCTGTTGCTGTTCGCGGTCGAGCTGCGCTGGCTGCCGGTCAGCGGTGGCGGCGTGCGGGGGGACGTCCTCAACCAGGCGCGGCACCTGATCTTGCCGATGCTCGCCCTGGCGCTCACGTGGGTGGGCTACATCGCCCGCCTGATCCGCTCCTCCGTGCTCGAGGAGATCACCAAGGACCACGTGCGCACCGCGACCAGCAAAGGGCTCAGCCCGGGTCGGGTGCTGTTCAAGCACGTGTTGCGGGGTGCGCTCATCCCCACGATCGCCGTGCTCGGCGTCGGCTTCGGCAACCTGCTGGGCGGCGCCGTGTTGATCGAGATCATCTTCAACCGCCCGGGTCTGGGGTTCTTGATCTTCAACGCGATCGAGTCGCGCAACTACCCCGTGGTCCAGGGGGGCTTGGTGGTCGCCGTGTTCCTGTACACGTTGGCCAACGTGATCGCCGACGTGTCGTACGGCTTCGTCGACCCACGGATCCGGGAGGCCTGACGTGGACGTGAGCACCGTCACCACCACGACCGCTGCGCCGGCGCGCTGGCGTCGGCTGGCCGTCGTGCGCCTCCTGCGCGACACCACCGGCGCGGTCGGCACCCTGTTCGTGCTGCTCATCGTGCTCCTGGCCGTGTTCGCCCCGCTCATCACACCCTACGCACCAGACGAGATCAACGTGCTCAAGCGCCTGGCGCCTCCGAGCGCCGAGCACTGGATGGGCACCGATCAGCTCGGACGCGACACCTTCACCCGCCTCGTGTACGGCACCCGCATCGCGCTGTTGGTCTCGCTGCCGGCCGTGATCGCCGGTGCGTTCGTGGGGATGCTCCTCGGGCTCGTCGCTGGCTACCTCGGCGGTTGGGTCGAGACCGGGCTGCTGTGGTTGTTCGACGTGGTGCGGTCGTTCCCGGCGCTCCTGTTCGCGATCGCCGTGATCGCGCTGACCGGGCCGAGCCTGTTCATGATCGTGTTCATCATGGCGCTCACGCGCTTCCCGTCGTACGGCAGGCTCATCCGCGCCCAGACGCTCAAGATCCGTGAGGAGGAGTTCGTCGCCGCATCGCAGGCGCTCGGTTGCTCCCCGTTGCGCGTGATGCTGCGGCACATCTTGCCCAATGCCGTCGCGCCGCTCTTCATCCAGGCGGCCATGGACGTTCCCGTGGTGATCACCTTCGAGGCGGGACTGAGCTTCCTCGGTCTCGGCGTGCCGCCCCCGACGCCCTCGTGGGGCAGCATCCTGCGCGAGGGCTACACCTACGTCCGCGCCACACCCTGGCTGATCCTGTTCGGCAGCGGTTTCCTGGTGGTGGCCACGCTCGGCTTCACCTTCTTCGCCGAGGCGCTGCGCGACGTGTTCGACGTCAAGATCCGCAACGAGGGCGCGAACTGAGGCGTCGCCTGCGACGCTCGGATCCGCTGCTGAGCGGCCCCTGGCGTAGGACGAACGGCACTTCCATCATCGCGTTCAAGCCGCTATCGTCACGGGGCGATGAGCGTGGTGCTGACCCTGATCTGGGTCGTGTCGGTCTTGACGATCGCGCTGCTGGTGCTGCTCGCCTTGGTGCTGGTCAGCACGTTTCGCGTCGATGGGCACCTCGACGGCAACCTCGACGACCCGTCGGGGCGGCTGCGGCTGCGGTGGACGTTGCTGGCCGTGGTGCTGGACGTGCGCGAGCGCACGCTGGAGCTACGGCTCGTGAGGTGGCGTTTGATCCGGCGCACGTTCGCCGAGATGCGCACCGATCCCGACACCACACCGACGCCGCGCGAACCGCGCGGACCGCACCCGCGTCGCGCCGGTGGCGCCGGGATCGGCGGCCTGCACTTCTACCTGCGACAGCTGCGCTACGTGATCGCGCGCATCAGGCTCGACCGGTTCGACCTCGACCTGCGCGTGGCCACGCCCGATCCCGCCGTCACCGGCGCGCTCTACGGGGCGACCTGCGGGGTCGTGTACCCGCTGCTGGCGTGCTGGCCGCATGCCAGGCTGGCCGTGCGTCCGGACTTCGTCGGCAGCGTTCCCGCTGGGAGCGTGGCGCTCGCCCTGCGCGTCCGTCTCGCCACGCTGGCGCTCGTCGCGTGGCGCGTCTTCTGGTACCAGCGGTCGAAGGCAGGGAAGGCCCTGACACCCTCGACCGGGAACGGAAGGAGATCCCATGGAACCACGTGAACTGCTCGAGGCGCTGGCTGCGCAGGTGCGCGAGTTGGCCAAGTCGGAGACGGTGATCGGCGAGCCTCTCGTGCTCGGCGACGCCACCATCGTGCCCGTCACGCGGGTGACGGTCGGTTTCGGTGCCGGCAGCGGCAGCGGCGAGATGAACGAGGCCGAGAAGGCGGAGAAGGCCGGCGGTACCGGCGGCGGCGGCGGTGGTGGCGTGCGCATCGCTCCAGCCGCGTTCATCGTGATGCAGCACGGCGAGGTGCGCGTGCTGGCTGCGCCGGGCAAGCGCGGTGCCCTGGCCGAGATGTTCGAGCAGGTGCCAGACCTGGTCGAGAAGATCGTCAGCGCGCAGCAGGCGAAGGGTGGCGCGAAGGAGGACGACTGACCCTCAGCTGCCGCGTTCCATCTGTTCGACCAGCCGCTCGACGTCTGCGCGCGTGCAGAGCTGCGTGCCGGGGGTGGTCACCGTGGCCGCGCCGGCTGCGACGCCGTAGCGGATCGCGTCGGCGAGTGGCCAGCCGCGGGCCAGGCCGGCGACCAGGCCGCCCACCATGCTGTCGCCGGCGCCGACGGCGCTCCGGAACCTCACGGTGGGCGCGTGCACGTGCCAGTGCTCCTCGGCGGTCGTCGCGGTGGCGCCGCCCGCTCCCAGCGAGGTGATCACCACGTCGACGCCGCCGCGCCGCACCAGCGAGCGCGCGACCTCGCGGATGTGGTCCTCGTCCTCGACCGTGGTGCCCGCCAGAGCGGACAATTCGTTGACGTTCGGCTTGACCAGGAAGATGTCGGCCTCGACCCCGTGCTCGAGGGCCGGACCGCTCGTGTCCAGGACGATACGGCAGCCAGCCGGCGCGACCCGCGCGAGGCGCGCGTAGAAGTCCGTAGGCGCATCCTCCGGCAGGCTGCCGCTGAGCACCAGGTACGGCGTGGCCGGATCGAGGCCGGCCACCAGGTCGATGCAGGCGTCGAGCTCTGCCTCGGAGAGCGTGGGACCGGGCATGTTGAAGCGGAACTGGCGGCCGCTGGCTCGCTCGACCACGGTGAGGTGCTCGCGCGTGTCGCCCTCGATGGGGATGGAACGGTGCGAGATCCCGGTGGCGTCGAGGAGATGCCCCAGGCGCTCGCCCACGGCACCACCGCGCGTCCACCACGCCTCCGTGGCGACGCCGAGTTCGAACAGGACGCGCGCGACGTTGATGCCGCCGCCCCCCGGTTCCACGACGCGCGTCTCGCAGCGCAGCTTGCGGTCGCCGACGACGTACTCCGTCGAGGTGCTCATGTCGACGGCTGGGTTGAGGGTGAGCGTGACGACGGGTGCCATGTCTACAGCTTGCCACGGGCTCGGGTATCGTCGCTCATGGCCATGGTCGAGTGGGGCCGCGCGAGCGGTGATGTGTGATGCGGGTCGAGCTCGCCTTCGTTCCTTCGGCGCCCGGCGCCAGCGCGGGATCAGCGCCGGGCGGCGGTGACGGGGCCGATACCCAGGTGGTGTTCGACGTGCTCCGCATGACCACCACCGCGGCGGCGCTGTTCGATGCCGGTCTGCACGCGCTGTGGGTCGTCCCCGATCCCGAGCATGCTCGGAGGGCGGCGCTGGCGCACGGCGCCCTGCTGTTCGGGGAGCGCGACGGTGTGGCCCTGCCGGGCTTCGATGGCGGCAACTCACCGCTCGAGGTGCGCTCCGAGCGCATACGCGGCCGCGACGCCGTGTTGTGCACGACCAACGGTTCGCGGGCGGTCGCCGCGGCCGGCGCAGCGCGCGTGCTGCTCGGCGCGGTGGTGAACGCGCGGGCCGTGGCGCGCCGCCTGCAGGCGCTCGCGCCCGCGAGCGTGCTGCTCACCTGCGCCGGCACCGACGACGCTGTGTCGATCGACGACGTGATCGGCGCCGCCTGCGTGATCGATGCCCTGGTGGCGCTGGTCCCCGGGCTCGACCTCGACGACGCCGCCGTGCTCGCGCTGCGGGCGCTCGAGGGCCCAGGATCCCTCGAGGCGTTGCTGCGGCGCTCGGCGCACGCCCGGCTGCTCACGCAGATCGGCTTCAGCGACGACGTGGCGTTCGCCGCGCGGCGTGACGCCGTGGTCGTGGTGCCGGAGCGTGGCCCCGCGCCCGGGTCGGCGTTCCTCGGGCGCTGGCCGGCGAGCGACCCGGCGTGAGCGACCGCGCCGCAGGGCGCGCGGCTCAGCTGCGGTCGAGGTCGAGCAGCAGCGAGCGCACGAAGGCCTCGGTGCGCTCGACCGTGGTCGCGTCGACGCGCTCGAGCGTGTCGCTCGCCTGGTGCCAATCCGGGAGGACGCCGGCCGGCGTGAGTCCCACGAACGACAGCGACGGCACGCCGCGGCTCATGAACGCGGTGGCGTCGGTGTGCAGCGTGGTGTAGGGCAACGCGTACGCGCCCAGCTCGGGCTGCGCTGCCGCGACGCGCTCGGCCGCAGCGACGAGTTCCGGCGCGGGTCGCAGCGGGAACACCATCCCCTCCACGCTCGTGTGACACACGCCCGCACCGTGTCCGCCGACGTTGTCGATGCTGATGGCGTACAGGCCGTCGAGCTCACGGGCGTGACGTGCCAGGAACGCCTGCGCGCCGTAGGAGCCGACCTCCTCGCAGCCCGTCGCGAGCGCCCAGACTTCCGTGCGCTCGAGCGGCTCACGCGCGAACCGCTCGGCCAGGCTGACGACGATCGCCGCGCCGCTGGCGTTGTCGTTCGCGCCCTGCGTGAACGGCGTCCGATCGGGTTGCAGCGTGAGCGCCAGCACGACGAGGAAGGCGGGGGCCAGCGGCAGCGACCAGCCCCGGAGCGCGCCCAGGTCGAAGGCCGCGATCACGGCGAACACGAACGTGGCCAGCACGAACGCCACCACGCCGAGCGTGGTCACCACGCGGAAGAAGGCCAGCCGGGCCGGGCTGGTGAATACCCACGGCGTGCGGTGGGTGTCGACGTGGCCGACGAGCACCACCCGCCTGGTCGGCTCGCCGGCGGCGGGCACGCGCGCCCAGACGTTCTGGCTGTCGCCCTTGGGGACGAGCGGTCGTAGCGCGTTCGGACGGAAGTACATCTCCAGGAAGACCGATGCGGTCGCGACGCCCATCAGCAGCGCGGCGACGCTCGCGCCGAGGCGCGAGTCGAGGGCGATCAGCACGAGGCCGAGGAGACCGGTCAGGGCGGCGAGCGCGAAGGGCAGCCAGCCGCTCACCGGTGCCCGGAACGGCTCCCAGTGCGTCTCGAGTCCGGCTGCCTCGAAGCGCCCCCGGACGTAGCTGGAGGCCTCGCGCTCCTGAGGCGTGGTCGATCCGCGCGGGCCGATCACGCCGGCGAGGTGTCGTATGTGGTCCATCGCGGTGCTCAGCATGGTCCCGTGCATGATGGCACTCGCGCGCCCGTCCCGTCTGCTGCGGGTCGCTCGGGGAGGCCGGAGTCCGAGCGCCTGGAACGTCCCGACCGCCGTCATCTAGCATGAGGGAAGACGAGCGGCGATGGAGGGACGACCATGGCGAGCCAGCGGCTCCAGGCGCACCCGATCCTCGACGTCACCCCACGCAGTGGGGTCGTGTTCGCGTGGGCGGGTGCGCCGTGCGTTGCTGCGCAGGGCGAGGTCATCGCCACCGCCCTCACGGCGCAGGGCGTACGCGTGTTCGGCAGCCACGCCCATGACGGCAGCCCACAGGGGCTCTTCTGCGCCAACGGCCAGTGCGCGCAGTGCCTGGTGGTGGCCGATGGCGTGCCGGTCAAGGCGTGCACCACCGTGGTCACACAGGGCATGCGCGTCGAGCCGCTGCACGCCTTGCCGGAGTTGCCGTCGCTCGATGCGGCGCCGCGCCTGCGCGACGTGGAGCGCCTCGAGGTGCCGGTGCTGGTCGTCGGTGGCGGTCCGGCGGGCCTCGCGGCGGCCGCTCAGCTCGGCCAGCGCGGCGTGCACACGCTGCTGATCGACGACAAGGACCGCCTCGGCGGCAAGCTCGTCGTGCAGACGCACCGCTTCTTCGGCAGCGTCGACGCCGTCCACGCCGGCACGCGCGGCATCGACATCGCGACGCGGCTCGCCGCGGAGGCGACCGCGCATGCGTCGGTCGAGGTATGGCCCCTGTCGACCGCCGTCGCCGTGTTCGGCGATGGCTGGGTCGGTGTGGTGCGGCCCGGCGGTCGCTACGTGCTGGTGCGCCCCGAGGTCTTGCTCGTGGCCGCCGGCGCGCGCGAGAAGTCGCTGTCGTTCCGCGGCAACACGCTTCCCGGCGTGGTCGGCGCGGGCGCGTTCCAGACGCTGCTCAACCGCGACATGGTGCGCTTCGCGGAGCGCGTGTTCGTCGTCGGCGGAGGCAACGTCGGGCTGATCACGGCGTACCACGCGTTGCAGGCCGGGGTCGACGTCGTCGGTCTGGTCGAGGTCGCCCCGACGTGCGGTGGCTACCGGGTCCACCACGACAAGCTCGTTCGGGCCGGGGTACGTATCCACACCTCGCACACGATCCTCGGCGCCAACGGCGAGGGTGCGGTCGAGTCGGTCACGATCGCGCGGGTCGACGAGGCGTTCCGGCCGGTCGCGGGCAGCGAGCGCTCCTTCGCGTGCGACGCCGTGCTCGTCGCCGTCGGGCTCGACCCGGTCGATGACTTCACGGCCAAGGCGCGCGCCGCCGGCCTGCGGGTCGTCGCCGCCGGCGACGCCGACGCGGTCGCGGAGGCGTCGGCGGCGATCTTCGCCGGCCGCATCCGCGGCCTGGAGGTGGCGCGCACGCTGCGTGCCTGCGACGACGCCGTGCCGGACGTGTGGCACCGCACGGCCGAGGTGCTGCGCTCGAGACCCGGTGAGAGCGTGTCACGAACGCCCTCCCAGGCGACCTCGGGCGTGCGCCCGGTGTTCCATTGCGCTCAGGCGATCCCGTGCAACCCGTGCGCGTCGGTCTGCCCACAGCACCTCATCCATGTGGACGAGGACGACATCCGCCAGGTGCCGACGTACCTCGGCGACGCCGACGCGTGCCTGGGCTGTGAACGCTGCGTGCGGATCTGTCCGGGGCTCGCCATCACGCTCGTCGATCGACGCGACGACCCGGCGTTCCCGATCGTCACCATCCCCTTCGAGTTCGACGTCACGCCCTTGGCCGACGCTTCGATCGTGAACGTCGTGGACGGCAGCGGTGGCGACCTCGGCGCGGCCGAGGTGACGCGCGTCCGGCGCGCGGGCCGCGGGGCAGACGGCACCGCGCTCGTCAAGGTGCGCGTGCCGGCGGCCATTGCGGAGCGCGTGGCGGGTCTGCGTGCGCGCGTGGCCGCTGCCCCGGAGCCGCTCGACGCGTGGGTGTCGCACGTGGCCGACGACGAGGTGGTGTGCCGCTGCGAGCGCGTGCAGGCGTCGGCGCTGCGCGGCCGCATCGCCGACGGCGAACGCGACGTGAACGCGCTCAAGGCGCTGACGCGCGCCGGCATGGGGGCCTGTGGCGGCAAGACGTGCGCCCCGCTCATCGGGCGGCTCTTCGACGATGCGGGGGTGCCGCGCGAAGCGGTGACGTCCGGCGTGCGGCGACCGCTCTTCGTCGAAGTCGCGCTCGGGGCGTTCGCCGGGGTCGACGGCGAGGCCTGATGGAGCGCTTCGACGCCGTCGTCGTCGGGGCCGGCAGCGTCGGTCTGCCGACGGCCCTGGCGCTGGCCGAGTCGGGCCTGCGCACGGTCGTGTTGGACGCCGCCGCGAGCCTCGGTCAGGGTGCTCACAAGGCGGCGATCGGAGGCGTGCGCGCCACGCATGGCGACCCTGCCAAGATGCGCGTGGGCCGTCACAGCCTCGACGCCTTCCGGACCTGGCAGGGGAGGTACGGCGACGACATCGAGTGGGTCACGAGCGGCTACGCGTTCGTGGCGTACCGCGAGCGTGAGGCGACGATGCTGCAGCGGCTCGTCGCGGCGCAGCGCTCGGCCGGCCTCGACGTCGTGTGGCTCGACGGCGACGGAGCGCACGAGCGCGTGCCGGCGTTGGCGCGCGAGGGCCTGCTCGGGGCCGCGTGGTCGCCCGGCGACGGGCACTGCTCGACGCTGCTGGCGGGCCAGGCGATGGCGGCTGCGGCACGACGCTCAGGCGCCTCGTTTCGCTTCGGCGAGCGGGTGCTGGAGGTGATCGTCGAGGGCGGCTCCGTCGTCGGCGTCCGCACCGATCGCGGCGCGTACGCGAGCCCGGTGGTGGTCAACGCGGCGGGCGCGGGGGCCGCCGCGCTGGCGCAGCGGGTCGGCGACTCGCTCGAGATCGCGTCGGAGCTGCACGAGGCTGGCATCACCGAGGCCGTCGCGCCCTTCCTCGGCCCGCTCGTCGTGGACATCACGCCGGGGCCCGGATCGGTCAACGTGTACTGTTATCAAACATCGCGTGGTCAGGTCATCTTCTGCCTGACCCCCGAACCCGCGATCCTCGGCGACGATCTGGTCGAGACCTCGGCGTTCTTGCCACAGGTCGCGACGCGGCTGGTCACGTTGATCCCGCGGATCCAGCACCTGCGGGTGCGCCGCACCTGGCGCGGCGTCTACCCGATGACGCCGGACGCCTCGCCGCTGGTGGGCTGGTCGAGCCACGTCGAAGGTCTGCTGCACGCGGCCGGTATGTGCGGCCAGGGGTTCATGCTCGGTCCCGGCGTCGGCGCGCTGATCGCGCGCATGCTGCACCGCGAACTCGGCGACGACGACCACGACACCCTCACGGCCTGGGCACCCGAGCGCGACTTCGCGGGCCGCGAGGCGTTGCGCTGAGCGCTCCGCGACGTCACACGCCCAAGACCACGTCCTCGAGGCCACGCGGTGTCGAGGTCAACGACTCCGGCGGGTCGGCGACGACCACGGTGTCGTCGACCCGGAACCCGCCGAGGCCGTAGAGGTAGATGCCCGGCTCGATCGTGTAGACCTCGCCCGCGCGCAGCGGGCGCTCGTCGAACGCCATGTCCGCGGGACGATCGTGGCCGCGCAGGCCGATGCCGTGGCCGGCCCGGTGGAACACGTTGGATGCGTAGCCGTGACGGTCGAACACCGCGAGCGCCGCGCGGTCGATCCCCGCGAGCGGCAGCCCGGGGCGGCACGCGGCCACCGCGGCCGCCTGGGCCTCGAGCGCGGCCGCGTACGCGCGGCGCTGCTCGGCGCTCGGCTCGCCGACGAACAGCGTGCGCTCGTTCTCGACGTAGTAGCCGCCGAGCGACACGACGATGATGTTCACGATCCCGTGGCCGCGTGCGATCCGTGCGTCCGAGCCCGAGGGCGTGCCGTGCGGGGCCGCCGAGTCCGGCCCGGTCAGGCTGAAGCAGCGCGCCGTGACGTCGGAGGACGGGAAGCGTCGGGCGCCCTCGACGCGCATCAGGCGAGTCGTCTCGGCGTCGACCTCGGCCATCAGTGCACCGGGGATGGCGAGGTCACGGAACACCACCTGCCCGTAGTCCGTCAGCGACGCCGCAGAACGCATCAGCGCGAGCTCCTCCGGTGACTTCACCGAGCGCATGTCGGTGAGCACGTCGGGCGCACTCTCGAGCTGCAGACCCGGCGCGTGCGCGACGACCTCCTCGAGCGCGCCGCCGCGCGCGTCACAGGCCAGCCGCCCGTCGCCGGCCATGCCCAGGTCTCGCAACCGCGACGCCACCAACGCGCCCCAATCGGCGCGCGACCACGTGTCCGGGTCGGGCGCGGGCCGCTCGACGTAGAACGTCACGTCCTTCACGGCGAGCGCGCCGCGCTCGGCGGCCATCCGGGTCGCGTGCACCGAGAGCTCGTGGAGCACCAAGGCCGGTTCGCCTTCGCGCGGCACCACGAGGACGATGGGTCGCTCCCACGGCTCGACGTCCGGCCGCCAGCCGCTCAGGTACGCGACGTTCTCCGGGACCGTGAGCGCGAAGGCGTCGACGTCGTGATCGACGAGCCAGGCGCGCAGTGTCGCCAGGCGCGCTCGGAGTGAGGTGGTCGGGATCGCGGTCAGGGGTGCGGGCACGGTGGACCTCCGAGCAGAACCTACCGCGCCGCTGCGCTCACGAGGCGCTGCCGACGCGTTTCCAGAAGGCGCTGAAGGAGCGCGGTGCGGAGCCCTGCGTCCAGCGCTGTGCGAAGGCGCGCGGCGGCGGGTCGGCGGGGCCGGGCCAGTGCGCGACCGCCGGGTGCGCGCGGTGCCGCACTGCGGCGGAGGCGCCCTGCTCGGCCGCCGCGACGCGTTCGGCGAGGAGCGTGCGTGCGTCCGCGACGGCGACGCGCAGGCCGGGCACCTCGCGCGCGGCGCTCAGGACCCAGGCGAGCCGATCACGGCTCCACGGGTGGCGGGCGAAGAGCGCCGGCTCGAGCAGCAGCCAGCGCTCGGCGTCGTCGCCTGCTCGCCAGGTCGGATCGAGGGCCCACGGGTGGTACGCGAGCAGTGGCCTGTCCGGGTCGAGCCGGGGCGGCGGGAGGTCGGGGATCGTCGCGGGAAGGTCGAGCTCCAGCGACTCTGCCAGGGCGGCGGGCACCGGTCCCGCCAGGAGCTCTGAGGTCGGTCGGTCGAGGAAGGTGCCGCGTTGCGCGCGGTCCGAGAAGCGGTCGAGGTTCGCCTGGTTCGCGAGGTAGGGCTTGTGCGACCCGGTACCCGCCACCCACTGCCACGACAGCGTGTTGGAGGCGAGATCGCCGTCGAGCAGGTGGAAGAAGAACCAGGCCGCGCCGGCGCGCCAGTCCGCGCCCGCCAGGTGACACGTGACGCTGGCCAGCCACATGCGGGCGTGGTTGTGGACGTAACCGTCGTCCAGGAGAGCCCTGACGGCGTCGTCGAGGGCGTCGATCCCGGTGCGCCCCTCGATGATCGCTCGGGGCAGTCGGCGTGGCTGGGCCGCTGCGCTCCGGCGCGGCTGTGGACCGAAGCGATCGGCGAAGATCGTGCGCCCATCGCGCTCGTAGACGAGCTGGAAGAACTCGCGCCAGGCGAGTTCTTGCGCGAACTTCCCGGCAGCGTCTGGCGCGACGATCGCCAGGACCTCGGGCACGCTCACCAGACCGTGCGTCAGGTAGGGGGAGAGGCGCGACACCGCCCCGCGCAGATGGTTCCGGGTCCGCGCGTACGCGCGCTCATCGACCGAGCGCACCCGCTCGAGTGCGGCTGCGCGGGTCGCTGGGAACGCGGCCGCCAACGCCGGCCGCAGCGTCAACTCGTGGACCGGGACGCGCGCGGTCTCGCTCGCTGCCATGCGTCACGGTATGCGCTGGCTGGCTGCCTGCGCCGTGGGCGTGCTTCCGATGTCGTGCGCCTCGGGCGCTTCGAGCAAGCTGTCCTCCATGTGCCGGATCCGGCGCGAGGCGGCGCTGGCCACGGTGAACGCCGTCAGGACCAGGCCCATCGCGATGAGCAGCACCGCCGCGCCGCGCCCCTCGCCGCTGCCGATGATCGGCCCGAGCCACGGCTCCAACGCGCCGCCGGGCGCCATGGCAGGCTCGAACACGCGCGCAGCCAAGCTCCCCGCGAGCACGATGCCTGCGGCCTGCGCCGCTGCGGTCAGCACCATGCGAAAGGCGAACACGCGCCCGAGCACGTCCGGCGCGGCGTGCTCCTGGAAGACGACCCGATTGAGCGCGAGCAGGACGGACTGCGCCGCGCCGATGACGACGATGGTCACGCCGATCCACACCGCGTCGGGACGCAGACCGCTGACCACCATCCCGACGCCGACGGCGAGGGTCGCCACGAGGATGGTGGGCATCCGCCGCCGGGGACCGCCCCAGGCGCCGATCGCGACCGCACCGACCACCGCCCCGATCCCGTACACCGCGTACACGATGCCGATGGTCGCCTCGTCGCCGATGCCGAGCACCAAGGGACCGGAGAGTGCGTACACGAACGCCGATCCGAACACCGTCAGCGCCAGGAAGACCGACAGGAAGACGAAGGCCGGCCGGTCGTGGACGTAGCGCAGGCCGACCACGAAATCGGCGACCACACCGCCGCGCGTGCCGGTGCCGACCGATCGGATCGGGTTCGGGATCCGCACCGTGGCGAGTGCCACCAGCGCGACGACCGCCGTCGCGACGTCGAGCACCAGCACGCTGCCGAGGCCTGCCGTGACCATGAGCGCGCCGGCGAGCGGCGGGCCGACCACGATCCCGAGCGTCTGCATCACCTGGCTGTATCCCGAGGCGCGCGCCAGGCGCCTGCGCGGCACGAGCAGCCGCACGCTGGCGTCGAACGCCGGCAGCACGAAGGCGTTCGCCAGGCCGTTCACGATCAGCGCCACGTAGATGTGCCACAGCTCCAGGCCACCTTGCCACCACAGCAGCGTGACGGCGACCGTCGGGACGCGCGAGAGCGCGGTCGCCGCGATGAGCACGCTGCGCCGGTCCCATCGGTCGATGAGCGGTCCGGCGACGAGCGAACCGATGGAGAGCGGGATGATCCCGAAGAACAGCAAGAGCGCGAAGGCCTCCGCGTCGCGCGTCTCCTGGTAGACCCACACGCTCAACGCGAAACGCGTGAGTCCCGATCCCGTGAACGACGTCGTCAGTCCGGCCCACGTCACCCAGAACGAGGCCATGCCCTCGAACGGCGCTCGCCAGCGCGTTCGGGCGTTCACGCCGTCGCTCGTGTCGTCGAGGTGGGCGGGCATCGCTGGCGACGCTACCGCAACGCTCCTTGCGCTGCCGTCGTCGAGCCGGTCGACGGATCAGCCGCTGGCGCGCATCACGTGATCGAGGCAGTGGCGGTAGTCGACGCCGGCTGCGACGTCGGCGGCGAGGTCGGCGACGGTGATGTCGGCCATGGCGTGGAGCAGCGCGTCGCGCAGCCGCTCGTAGACGGCGCCACGAGCGTGGCAGCGATCCTGCTCGGGGCACGCCTTGAACCACACGAGGCTGACGCACGACAGCGGCGCGATCGGGCCGTCGATGGCGCGCATCACGTCGCGCAGGTTGATGGTCGCGGCTGGTCTCGAGAGCGCGTAGCCGCCCCGCGCACCCTTCTTCGATACGACGATGCCGGCGGCCACCAAGGCCGCGAGCAGGCGGACGAGGTACGGGCGCGCCACGCCGGTCGCCTCGGCGATGCGCTCGCTGGCGACCCAGCGCTCTTGTTCGACGGTGCCGAGGTAGCCGAGGGCGTGCAGGGCGTAGACGTCGGTGGTGGAGAGGCGCATGCAGGATTGTAGCCGTGCGCGGTTCGCGGGCGCCCGGTCCAACCGCGAACGCCGCGTCATGCGGGCGACCCTGGGTGCGTTCGACAAGGGCCAGTGTGTGGCTTCGGCAAGACCCAGATCGCCTCGATGCGCGACCGCTCGCACCGTGGCGGCCGATCGTCGGGCTCGCGCCCGCTCCCCGTGTTCGCGATCGCCGCGCTTGCCACGTCCGGGCCGGTGTTCGCTCAGGACGCCCCGGCGCGCAGCGTGCCGCGGCGGCGAGGCCGCTCGTGTCGCCTACGGCGCGCCTCAGCGGCTCCGCGGGTCGAGGGCCTCGGCCAACGTGTCGCCGTAGAGGTTGATGCCGAGCACGACGAGCGAGATCGCGACGCCGGGGAAGGTGGCGACCCACCAGCCCCCGAAGAACAGCACCTCGCGGCCGTCGGCGAGCATCTGGCCCCATGAGGGGACCTCTGGGGGTACACCAGAGAGGCCGAGGAACGACAGTGCGGCCTCGACGATGATCATCGTCGCCATCTGCAGGGTCGCGACGACGATCAGGGCGCCGGCGACGTTCGGCAGCAAATGCAGCAGCATGATGCGCCAGTGCGGGCTCCCGAGGGCGTGAGCGGCGCTGATGAAGTCGCGCTCCTTCAGCGACAGCACCTCGCCGCGGACCACGCGCGCGAAGATCACCCAACCGGTGATCCCGAGCGTGAGGATGGTGTTGGTCAAACTGGCGCCCAGCGCCGCGATGATCGCGACCACGAGCAGGATGAAGGGCATGGAGAGCTGCACGTCGGCGAGGCGCATCAAGACGTCGTCCACCCAGCCACCGACGTAGCCCGAGACCATCCCCAGCGTCACGCCCAACACCAGGCTGATCAGCACCGCCGACGTCGCTATCAACAGCGACAGGCGCGAGCCGTACAGGATGCGCGACAGGATGTCGCGCCCCAGGCGGTCGGTGCCCAAGACGTGCCCCTCGCTGCCCGGCGGCGAGAGGCGGGCCTCGAGGTTCTGGAGTGTCGGATCGTAGGGGCTGACCACGGGTGAGAAGACCGCGGTGAGCACGAAGGCGGCGAGGATGGCCAGGCCCACGACGGCCGTGGGGCCGCGCACCAGGCGCCTCATGCGTAGCGCACCCGCGGGTCGAGGAACAGGTAGCTGATGTCGACGATCAGGTTCACGAAGGCGAGCAACGCGGCGAACACGACCACCGAGGCCTGGACCACCGGGAAGTCACGCTGGCTCACGGCGATGAGCACGAACCGCCCCACGCCGGGCCAGGCGAAGATCGTTTCGGTGATCACGGCGCCCGAGAGCAGTGTCCCGAGCTGCAGGCCGATCACGGTCACCACCGGGATGGCGGCGTTGCGCAGCGCGTGGGCGTACACGACGCGGCGACCGTGCGCCCCCTTGGAGCGCGCGGTGCGGACGTAGTCGCTGCGCAGCTCCTGCAACACCCCGTTGCGGGTCAGGCGGGCGATAGCGGCCGCCGTGAAGGTCCCCAACGCGATCATGGGCAAGATGAGGTGCTGAGCGCTCCCGTAGCCAGAGATGGGCAACACGCGCAGCTGCAGCCCGAACACCAGGATCAGCATCAGACCCAGCCAAAACACCGGGATCGACTGGCCCAACAACGCCAAGCTCATGACGCCGAGCTCGAGGGGCTTGCCTCGATGCAGCGCCGCGACCACGCCGGCTGGGACGCCGATCACGACCGCGAACAGGAGTCCCGCGCCGGCCAGCAGCAGGCTGGCAGGCATGCGTTCGAGGACGAGTCCGAGCGCAGGTGCGGCCGAGCGGAGGCTGGTGCCGAAGTCGCCCTGGACAGCGTTCAACAGGTACACGCCGTACTGCACGAGTACGGGGCGGTCGAGGCCCAGCGACGCACGGTAGCGCTCGCGAACCTCCGGCGTGGCGTCGAGTGGCAACAGCAGGTTGAGCGGATCGCCGGAGAGCTGGAGGAGGACGAACGCGAGCGTGGCGGCGCCCCAGACCACCACGGCCACGAGCAGCAAGCGTCTGACGACGTAGGCCAGCATGAATGTGACGCTCCTGGCGTCGGGCCGCTGGAGCGACGGAGACGACCGCCTCTCCAGAGGCCCGACGGTGGCGAAGGCTCAGCGCAGTGCGGCGTCGAAGGCCCAGATGAGCTCGTCGGGACGTGGATCCCAGTCGATGCGCGTGCTCACGCCGTAGATGTCGACCTGCTGGTACAGGAAGATCCATGGCGCCGCGTCGCGCACCAACGCCAGGCCGTCGGCGTAGAGCTCCGCTCGGCGCGCCTGATCGACGGTGGCGCGCGCCTCGGCGAGCAACGCGTCGAGCGTGGCGTCATACATGTACGTGAACACCGAGCGTGGCGCTCCACCCTCGATGGTGCCGCCGTACAGCAGGCTGAACATGGTGTTGTCGGCGTCGAACTGGCTGTTGCCCCAACCGATCAGCCAAGCGTCGGTGGGGATCGAGCGTTCGAGCACCTGGCCCACGTAGCTGCTCCACTCCTGGACGCGCAACTCGGCGCGTACGCCGACCGCGGCCAGCTGGCCGACAACGGCCTCGGCCACCTGGCGGTCGTTGAGGTAGCGACCGTCGGGGCTGCCCATCGTGAACGTGAACCCGTCGGCGTAGCCGGCCTCCGCGAGCAGCTCGCGCGCACGCTCGGGATCGAACGGGAACGGATCGCAGAGCGCCTCGACGTAGCCGTACATGTAGGGGTTCAGCGGACAACCGTTGGCCACGCCGTCGCCGCCCAGGATGGTCCGGATGATCGTGTCCTTGTCGACGGCGTGGTTCAGCGCCAGGCGCACGCGGGGATCGTCGAGCGGCCCCTCGCCCGTCACGTTGAGCACGATGAAGATGTTGCGGATCGAGGGCACGGTGGACGCGACCGCCTGGCCCGAGCCCGAGACGAGCGGCACGGCCTCGGGCGACAGGTTGGTGATGATGTCGACGCCGCCGGTGACGAGCTCCGCGACGCGGCTGCTCGACTCCGGGATCGGTCGGAACACGATCTCCTGGATCGACGGGGCGCCGAACCAGTAGTCGTCGAAGGCGGCCAGCACGACCTCCTGGTCGCGAGCCCAGCGCACGAAGCGGTAGGGACCGGACCCCACCGGGTTGCTCGCGAAGTGCGCGGCACCGTTCTCCTCGATGTAGGTCTGCGGGACCATGAAGATCTGGGTGAGCTGCGTCAAGAAGGTCGCGAGCGGCCGGGCGGTGTGCACGCGGATGGTGTAAGGCCCCTCGACCGTGACCTCGCTGACGGAGGTCCACAGGTCGGACGTGCGCAGCGGCGCGTCCGAGTCGGTCAAGCGGTCGAAGTTGAACTTCGCGACCTCGGCATCGAACGCCTCGCCGTTGTGGAACGTGACGCCCTCACGCAGTTGCAGCTCCCAGGTGAGGTCGTCGATCGGCGTGGCCTCGGTGACCAGCCAGGGGATCAGCCCACCGTCCACGGCGCGCTTCATCAACGGGTCGAAGATGTTCGCCGTGACGTTCCCCGTGGGTGTCTCGCGATGGTCGTTCGGGTCCATCGTGGTGGCGTCCACGCCTTGCGCGATCACCATCCTGCCCGACTGGGCGTGCGCCATTCCGAGCGTCAGAACGACGATCGACAGGGCTACGACGAGTGGTTGTCTCATCTCGTGCCTCCTCGCGTGGTTGGGCCACGTCTGCTGGGTTGGTGTGCGCACTGTAGCGCATGGGGCTCGGCGGGGTGGCACATGGTTCGTCCGGATACGCTTGCGCTCTTGGGCGCCAGCCCCCATACTTACGGCACCCGAAGGGGGTGCAGCATGGACCGTCCGAACGCTCAACGCGCGCGGGCATTCGCCGCCATCGTGGCAGCAGCCCTGCTCATCGCGCTCGGCCTCATCTTCCGCAACGTCTAAGCCGATCTGCAGCCGTACCGCGCCGCCCGCTCCGGGCGTCGCGGGATGTCAGTATCCGTCGCGTTCGCGTTGCGTTCGTCGACGGGGTCGGGCGGCGCGTGGCCCGAATGCGCGGTGCCGGCCTGGGGAGTCGTAGGTGGGGCCTCGTGTGCGGGCGGCCGCGTGGCCAGGAGCGCTGTCGCGAGCAGGACGCAGGCGAGCAGGGCCGTCTCGACACGGACGCTCGCCC